>NZ_PSXZ01000003.1:0-327879 GCF_002931375.1 Pseudoclavibacter sp. RFBJ3
ACCCTGTGGGAGAGTAGGTCACCGCCGGACTTCTTCATAAGCCGGGGTTGGTTGTTGAGTGAGCAGAGATGCTCCTCGATGACCAACCCCGGCTTTTTTGTTGCCCGAAAGCAACAGCATTGCAGGCGGAGCGGCGGATGTGCGCCAAGGGCTGCTGAGATGAGCCCCCGCAGCCCTGGCGCACGCTGAGACGCCTAGAGGCGGCCCGTGGCCTTCAGCTCGATGTAGTGGTCGGCGATCGCCGGCGGCAGCGCCGATGGCGTCCCTGTCACCGTGTCCCCGCCGAGGCGGAGAACCGTCTGACGCACGCGCTCCTGGTCCAGGAGCGCGCGCTCCGCGGCCGACGCTGCATACGTCTGCTCACGCGTCTCGCGACGCACGGCGACCTCGTGAACATCGGGGTTCAGCACCGACCCCAGCACGACGACGTGCTTGCTCGCCAGCTGCGGCAGCGCAGCGATGACGGGCTCGAGGGTGCCACCGGTCTCCAGTGTCGAGAGAATGACCACAAGAGAACGGTGTGTCGTCACTCCACGCACCAGCCCTGGGATGGCTCGCCAATCCGTCGCGATGAGTTCGGGCTCGACATCCGCGAGCGACTCGACCATGCGGCTCAGCAGCTCAGCCCCCGAGACGCCTTGGATGCGCGCCCGCACTCGACGATCCCAGGCGACGACATCGACGCGGTCACCCGCGCGCGTCGCCAGCGCCGCGAGCAGCAGCGCCGACTCGATGGCAGTATCGAGGCGCGTCTCGTCCGCGACGCGAGCCGCCGACGTTCGCCCGGTGTCGATCACGATCACCACGCGGCGGTCACGCTCGGGCCGCCAGGTCCGTACGACCAGGTCCTGACGACGAGCGGTGGCTCGCCAATCGATCGAGCGTACGTCGTCGCCCCGTACATACTCGCGCAGCGAATCGAACTCCGTGCCCTGCCCCCGGACCATGAGGCGCGTGGCGCCGTCCAGCTCGCGGAGTCGCGCCAGGCGCGAGGGGAGATGCTTCCTCGAGTTGAAGGGAGGGAGCACCCGGAGGACTCCGCGGTCAGCGAGGCTGACCTGTCGGGCCGCCAGCCCCATCGGACCCCAGCTGCGGAGCGTGACGAGCTCGGCCCGACGGTCGCCGCGGCGCGACGGAAGCAGCGGGAACTCGGCCACGCGGCGCTCGCCGACTGGCACATCCAGCTTCGGTCGGTGCTGCGTGCCACCGGCCGTCGGCTCCCAGCCGTCGCGCACCTGCAGCCGCAGCGTGCGCGAGCCGCGGTTCGTGATGGCGACGCGGCTCACGGCCGCCTCGCCGAGGCGGACCCGCGAAGGCAGACTCCGCTCGATCTCGACCTGACGCGGTGCCCCCGCCAGGAGGACATCCGCGATGGACGTGAGGAGCACGAAGAGCAGCCAGATCGCCAACGTCACATACGCCGATTCGACGGTCTGCCCGAAGAGCACCACGGGTACCGCCCCGACGGCGGTCAGGAGGACAAGACGTCCACTCACGACCATGTGCTCACGCTTCCCTTCCAGCTCTCGACTTCAACGGTGATTGCGCAGCCTGCAGGGCTCAGATCGGAACCTGCACCTGCGCGAGCACGGAGCGGAGGATCGCATCGGCGCCGACGCCCTCCAGCTCGGCTTCCGGCCGGAGCTGGAGGCGGTGGCGGAGCACGGGAAGCGCCATCGCCTGCACGTGATCCGGAGTCACCGCCTGGTAGCCGCTCAGATATGCGAACGCCTTGCTGGCCGACATGAGGGCCGTCGCCCCGCGGGGAGAGACGCCCATCCGCACGGACGGAGACTGCCTGGTCGCGCGGGCGATGTCGACGATGTACGCCAGCACATCCGCTCGCACCTCGACGGCAGCCGCCTCAGCCTGCGCTCGGCGCAGCTCCTCGGCAGAGAGCGCGCTGCGTACCCCGGCAGCCCGCAGGTCACGCGGCGAGAAGCCGGCGGCATGCCGCCGGAGCACTTCGAACTCCGCGTCCCGGGACGGGAGCTCGAGGACGAGCTTCAGCAGGAAGCGGTCGAGCTGCGCCTCGGGCAACGTGTACGTGCCCTCGTACTCGATGGGGTTCATCGTCGCCGCCACGAGGAAGGGAGCCGGGAGGGCGCGGGTCACGCCGTCGGCGGACACCTGTCGCTCCTCCATCGCCTCGAGCAGGGCCGACTGCGTCTTCGGCGGCGTGCGGTTGATCTCGTCGGCGAGGAGGATGTTCGTGAAGACGGGGCCCTCGCGGAACTCGAACTCGCCAGCTGCGGAGTCGTAGACCAGCGACCCGGTGATGTCGCCCGGCATGAGGTCCGGGGTGAACTGGACCCGTTTCGTGTCGAGCGACAGGGTCTCGCTCAGCGTGCGCACGAGCAGCGTCTTGCCCACGCCGGGAACACCCTCGAGCAGTGCATGCCCTCCTGCCAGGAGGGCCACGAGGAGGCCGTCGACGGCGCGCTCCTGTCCGACGACGGCCTTGGCGACCTCGCCGCGGACTCGCTGCAGTGCTTCACGGACATCAGTGCTCATAGGTGCCTCCGTTGTTCTCGGCGGTGCTGCTTGGGTCGGTGGTCGTGGGGCGGGCCTGGCGAGGGCGGGCGCTGCTCGGATCGACGGCTGCTGCGACTTCCCGTTCGAGGGTCAGCAGCGCTTGGCTCAGATCGAGGAGCTCGGCCTCGCTGCCGGGAACGGCGTCGAGCAGCGTCCACGCGACTGCGGCTCGGTTCGCCCCGAGGGCCGCAGCGCTCGATGTGATGATGTCCTGGACGTGGCTCGCTCGGGCTAGCCCGAGCGACCTCGCGAGACGAGTCGTCGTGCCGATGCGGAGATTGTCGATGGCGCGAAGCCGGGCCCGCTGCTGCGCGTAGAGCCTGCCGCGGCCCTGCATCGTCTCGGAAGCCTCGACGACGACTGGCAGCCGCTCCTCGACGAGGGGCCCGAAGCGGCGTCCTCGCCACACCATCACTCCGAGCAGCGAGGCGAGCGCGATGAGGATGGTCGGCGTGAGCCACGGGGGTACGTAGGTGCTGAGCGACGGCTGCGCTCCGAAGACCGCCTCGGCGTCGGCGACGCCCGGCACGTACCAGACCAGCGACTCCGTCTCGCCGAGGACCGCGAGACCCATGGCCGCGTTCGCGGCGCTGAGCACTTCGCCGTTGCTGAGGTTGTCGGTCGCGCCCAGCGCGGCGAGCTCCGTTCCGGAGGCGAGCCCCGTCTCGACGTAGGCGAAGCGCCCGGACTCGGCGTAGCAGGCGCTGCGTCCAGAGGCCTCGTCACCCAGCTGGTACAGCCGCGCACCCCGCTGGGAGATGTCGGGGGCGAGATCTCCGAGCGGTGGAGCGCATTCCTCGCCGGCGGCGACCGTGTCTGCATCTTCACCGTCGGCACCGACGCCGCCCACGACGATCGCCCCGTCGAACGCCTCGAGGAGGTCCCGGCTCGGCGCGAGCAGCAGCACCCGCTCCGCGTCCAGCTCCGCGATCTGCGCGGCGAGGTCATCGACGGCCAGGCCGTCACGGTCGTGGACGACCAGCGTCGTGTCGCCCTCAGCGTCCAGCAGCTGCGACCGAGCCTCCTCGAGGCTCGTCGCCGCGCTCGTGGACACGCCCTGGTCGCCGAGCACGGTGAAGACGGCCTTCGCTCCGTTGGGCTGTGCGGAGTCCACGCCGAGATATGGCGAGTTCGCGCTTGCTATCCCCCCGGCGAGGAGCGTGCTCGTCACGGCGATGACGACCGCGCCCGCGGCGATGAGCAGCCACGGACGCGCGCGTCTGAGCCGCTCCGGAACGGTCGGCGTCGCGGCCCGCGTGATGCTCACGAGGCCCGCCCGGAGAACGAGGCCAGCTTGACCGGTGCTGCCGAGTCGAGCGCGAGGTCGAGATCGCGCAGCTGGTGCCAGTCGGCCTCGGAGGCTCCGAGGCCGAGGTATCTGGCAGCGTCGAAGGACTTCGCGGCGACGTGCAGCGCTGGAGCGTGACCGGGGAACGAGACGCCCGTCGCCTCCGCGACCGCCGTCGCCGTCATCCCAGGACTGAGAGAGAGAACCGTGCGGTCATGCACTGCCCGAGCGAGCGCCCGGAACTGCTCTACGACGGCCGTCTCGAAATCGCCTCGCGATGCCGCCGCCGCAGCGGAACCGCGCAGGTCGCGAGCAGAACGCTCATCGCCGTCGAAGAGATCCGCGGGCATTCCTGTCCGTCGCCTCGCCCGTTGGGCGAGAATCGGCCGACCGATGAGCAGCGCGAGGACACCGAGGACCACAAGTCCGCCCAGGATGAGCGCGATCGGCGAGAAGCCCCCTGGCACCCCCTCGATGGGCTGGAGCAGGTCATTCACCCAGTTCCAGAAATCGTCGATCCAGAGATCGAGCCAGGTGGGGGAGGCCTGCGTGTACTCGGCCTTCGCGAGTTCACCCTGCAGAAGATCGCGCGCCGGATCCTCGTCGATCTCGAGCGGCGGCTCCATCGAGCCGACCCACGGGCCGAGCCGCATCAGCGCACGTACCCCGGAGCCCCCGTCGCGGAGACCGGCCGCTGCACCTGCACGTCGAAGTCAGCATCGGCGATGTCGGCACCGGCCGCGGACTGCTCCGCATATCGCTGCAGGGTGACGCCGAGCGCCTCCTTGCGCATCCGCAGGTCGAAGTACAGGATCGTCGCGTTCCCGCTCGTCAGGACGAGGACGATCGCCCCGAGGAGCACCTGCAGCGCGGAGGTGATGAGCAGGATCAGCGCGAACGCGACGATCGTGCCAGCGTCAGGTTCGGACGACTCGCCACTTCCGAGGGGCAGGATGATGACCTGTCCAAGGCTGACGGCCAGCTGCGCGACCGTCGAGACGGCGCCGGTGGCGACGTTCAGGATCACCTGGATGACGACGACGACCCCGAGCACTCGCCAGAAGTTGCCATGGGAGAGGTTCCAGCTGCGGCGGATGGCGGCGATGGGGCCGAGGCCCTCGAGGACGATGGCGCTCGGGGCGAACATGATCTTGATGCCGAGCCACACCATGAGCACGACCGTCGCCCCGCCGAGGAGCAGCGTGAAGATGACGCCGAGCCCGATCGAGCCGGCGATCGTCGCCTCATCTCCGCCTGACCCCGAGAGGACGGCGAACATGATGAGCGGGATGAGGAGCCAGCCGACGGCGATGAGCACCACCGCGCCGACTCCGACGAGCAGCGCGTACCCGATCAGTCGCCAGATGCCGCGCCACCCCGCGCGCCAGGCCTCCTTGAAGCCGAGCTTCTCGCCGATCGCGCCACGGGCGACGACGCGCACGAGGATGCCCTGCAGGAGCGCTGAGCCGACCCCCGCGACGGCGAGGCCGAGGATCGCGGCGAGCGATGTCAGCGTGATGGAGGAGACCAGCATCGGCGCGATGTCCTCTTGGCTTCCCCCAAAGGGGATGCGCGTGAACATGAGCATTCCGACGACGACGGGAAGCAGGCTCGCGAAGAGCGTCGTTGTTCCCATGACGATGACGGCGCTCCCGAGCGTTGTCTTCGGTGAGGTGCGGAACAGGCGGAACGTCGCGGCGAGAGCGTCGCCGAAGGCGAGCGGACGGAGGGGGAAGAGGCCGGGCGTCGGGGCCGGCATCCACTGACCGCCCGGCTGGCCCTGGCCCGGTTCCTGCGGGGGTCCGTACTGCCAGCTCGCCGGGCCGGGTGCGCCGTACTGATCGGGCTGCTGTCCCTGCCATTGCCCCGTGCCCTGCCAGTGACCGGCCTGCGGGAAGGCGCTCGGCGTCGGCGCTCCGGGCTGCGGCGGATACGCGTGGTTGGGCTCGGGTGCGTGCTCGTATGGGCCATGCGTCACGCGTCCATCGTGGCACACCCCGCGCCGCGCACTCTGGGTTGAGCCTCTGAGGGGACTATGCCCGCTACGCTGAGGGAAGCGCCCGGTCTCGGGCAGGTTCTGGAACAGGGAGGGTTCTGTGGGCGAACGCATCCTCGTGGTCGATGACGACCTCGCGCTGTCGGAGATGATCGGCATCGTTCTCAGGGCCGAAGGCTACGAACCCGAGTTCTGCGGCGACGGCGCGGCTGCCCTCGGCGAGTTCCGTCGGGTCAAGCCGGAACTCGTCCTGCTCGATGTCATGCTTCCCGGCCTGGACGGCATCCAGATCTGCCACCTGCTTCGCGCGGAATCCGGCACGCCCATCATCATGCTGACCGCGAAGTCGGACACGACCGACGTGGTCCGCGGGCTCGAAGCCGGTGCCGATGACTACATCGTCAAGCCCTTCAACCCCAAGGAGCTCGTCGCTCGCATCAAGACCCGGCTGCGCGCGAGCCAGCCGGAGGTGCAGAGCATCATCCGCGTCGGCGACCTCACGTTGAACGTCAACGCGCACGAGGTCCTGCGCGGCGAGGAGCAGATCAACCTGACTCCGCTCGAGTTCGATCTGCTGCTCACGCTCGCCGCGAAGCCGCAGAAGGTGTTCACGCGCGAGGAGCTGCTCGAGCAGGTCTGGGGGTATCAGTACAAGGCTGACACCCGTCTCGTCAACGTGCATGTGCAGCGCCTGCGCGCGAAGGTGGAGCACGACCCGGACCACCCGAAGATCGTGGCGACGGTTCGCGGCGTGGGGTACCGCGCTGGGAACACGACCGCGTTCTCCTGACGTGAGCGCAGTAGCCCGGCGGACGACCTCCACCCCTTCTTCTCGGACGCCCGACGTCGACACGGAGGGCATCCGCGTCCCGTACCGGTGGCGCTCCGCGCACGGGGTCTGGCGGAACCTCGTCTTCCTCTGGCGGACGTCGCTTCCCTTCCGGACGATCGCGCTCTCGGTCGCGTTGACGACGGCGACGGTGCTGTCCGTCGGCTTCGTCATGTCCAACTCCATCGCGAGCGACCTGTTCAACTCGAGGCTCAGGCCCCTCGTCTCGGAGACCGAGCGTGCCGTGACCGCGGCTCAGACGGTCTTCGCCTCAGGCGAGGAGACCGACAGCGCGGCCCTCGAGACCCTGCAGACGCTTGCGGTTGACGCGGCGCAGGACTCGGCGGCCAACAGCTACGGCGTCATCTTCATGCAGGGGGCGTCGGACGGCGAGGAGCAATCCAACGAGCTGCGGGCGCTGGCGAAGGGGCCAGTCTCGGCCGATCTGGTCTCGCCGGAGCTGAAGGAAGCGGTGAGGTCGGGCGCGGAGACCGCGGCGACCGGAACGACCTCGGCGTCGCCGCAGACGTACTACCAGTCGATCGCGCTCGTCGACGAGTTCGGCAACGAGGTGCCCGGCATCGTCATCGGCTCGACCGTCACCGTGCAGAGCCTCGGCCAGTACGAGATGTACTTCGTGTACTCGATGGAGGAGACGCAGCAGACGCTCGACTTCGTGCAGCGCACCCTCGTGGTCGCCATGATCGTCCTGGTGCTCCTGGTCGCCGTCATCACGGGGTTCGTCATGCGGGCTGTGATCCAGCCGATTCGGGAGGCCGCGAAGACGAGCAGGCGCCTCGCGGCGGGGCACCTGGAGCAGCGCGTGCCGGAGTCGGGAGAGGACGACATCGCGACGCTCGCGAGGTCGTTCAACGAGATGGCGGACAGCCTGCAGGACCAGATCGAGCGCCTCGCGAACCTGTCCCAGGTGCAGCAGCGCTTCGTCTCAGATGTCTCGCACGAGCTGCGCACGCCGCTCACGACCATCCGTCTCGCCGGTGGGATGCTCTTCGACCGTCGCGACGACTTCGACACCGTCACGGCGCGGTCGGTCGAGCTCCTCCACGACCAGATCGAACGGTTCGAGATCCTGCTCGCCGACCTCCTGGAGATCTCCCGGTACGACGCCGGAGCGGTCGAGATCCTGCGGGAATCGAACAGCCTCGCGACCGTCGCCGACGACGTCATCGGCGCCATGACCCCGGTCGCGCTCGATCACGGCACGCGCCTCGTGCTCAAGGCGCCAGGTGGCTACGGGGAGTCCGAGTTCGATGCCCGCCGCATCAACCGCGTCGTCAGGAACCTCCTCGGCAACGCCATCGAGCACGGGGAGGCGAAGCCGATCGTCGTGTCGGTCGACTCCAACGAGTCTGCCGTCGCGCTGTCCGTGCGCGATTACGGCATCGGCATGACCGAGGCCGAGCGCACCAGGGTCTTCGACCGCTTCTGGCGCGCCGACCCGTCGCGCAAGCGCACGATGGGCGGGTCCGGTCTCGGTCTCGCGATCTCGCTCGAGGACGTTCGCCTGCACGAGGGGCGCCTGGAGGTCTGGTCGGAATCGGGCAAGGGGACGAACTTCCGGCTCACCCTGCCGCGATTCGTCGGCGGCAAGATCATGGGCTCACCGCTTCCGCTCGAGCCCGGAGATGCAGGTGCCGCCACCGTCATGATCGACGAGGAGGACGTGTCCTCCGAGGCGTTCACCGACGAAGACGTCGACACGCAGCCGATCGAGCTGCCTGACCTCGTCGGCATGCGCTCCTCCAACGCCGAACCGCTCGTCTCCTCGGCACCCACGAACTCGATGGATGTCATCGAGGCGACGTCCCTCGACGAGCCGGCCCAGACCCCAGCACCCTGGGACGATGCGGAAGCTGTTGTGGTGACCAGCTCGGCTCCCGAGTCCGTGCCTTCGCTTCCCAGCATCGACGACCACGATGGTGATGATCACGATGGCGGCGATCACGACGGCGATGCCGACACGCGCCGCGAGGACCACCAAGGCGACGAGGACCACCAAGGCGACGAGGGCACGCGCGGCGAGGATGCGCGCGAGGACGCAGAGGACGAGGACCGGCCCGTCGGGGAATCAGCAGAGCAGGGGCAGGAGGAGCGGACATGAGACGAGCTGCGAACCGACGGCGCGCGACGCGGGGAGCCGCGGCAGGAATCGTGGTCATCGCGATGCTCGTGCTCGTCGGATGCGCCCGCATCCCGACCTCCGGCCAGGTCCTCGCGGGCGAGTCCGAGCAGCAGGAGAGCGACCAGTCGTACAGCTTCTTCCCCGATCCGCCGCGAGACGGCATGAGCCGCGAGGAGGTGATCGAGGGGTTCCTCGATGCAGGAACGGGAACACAGAACGACTACGAGGTCGCTCGGCAGTACCTCGACGAATCGTTCCGGCAGGAGTGGGACCCGAACGCGCGCATCATCGTCACCGCCTCCGTCCCCGATGTGGTCGACGACGGGTCCGATCGGGTCGAAGCGAGCTACAAGTCCTCGGCCAGCGTCGATGCCGAGGGCATCTACAGCGAGCTCAAGAGCGGGACGACCGAGCGCCTCGACTTCACGCTCGCCCAGAACGCGGACGGCGAGTGGAGGATCACGGAGGCGCCTCCCGGCATCGTGCTGCTGAACCAGAACTTCCGCAGTCTCTTCAAGAGCTACACCCTCTACTTCTACGACGACACGCTCTCGCGGCTCGTCCCGGACGTCCGGTGGTTCGACGCGCAGCAGACCGCGATGACGCGCATCGCGCGCGCCCTGGTCAACGGGCCGGCGCCCTGGCTCGCCGAGGGCAACGTCGTCAGCGCCATCCCCTCCGACGTGACGCTGCTCGGCGCCGTGACCGTCGAGGGAGACGTCGCCGATGTCGACTTCTCGTCGGTTCTCTCCTCGGCCTCTCCCGAACGATATTCGCGGATGCTCTTGCAGCTCACCGAGAGCTTCGCCGACTTCGAGTCGATCACGAGCGTCACCATGTCCATCACAGGCGTCCCGATCGACCAGGATCTGCCTCCCGAGGATGCCGTCGTCGTCAACCGACAGGTGACCAGCACCCCCCTCGTCTACAAGGGCGGCGAGCTCGGATTCCTGAGCGGCGTCAACGTGACGGCGTCGCCGGAGACCGCGGCCCTGCAGGGGGCGATCGCCTCCCTCGCCCCGCAGAAGGGCGCCTACTCGAGCGCTGGCGATGTCGCCTCGTTCGTGACGCCCAACGGCGTCTACACGACCCCGATCGCCGTCCCCGACCCGCTGCTCGTCGACGCCAGGCCGGGTCCCCTCGCGATGAGCCTCGACAGCTGGGGGTACACCTGGACCGGCAGCACGGATGGTTCCGGGCTTCGTGCCACGGATGTCGACGACCGTCAGCACAGCTGGCTGGAGCCCGCGGAGAACGTCGGCGCGACCGGGTATCGGTCCATCGCCGTGTCTCGAGACGGTGCCAGACTCGCGGTGCTCGAGAACAGCTCCGTCGGAGTCAAGGTCGCCGTCATGGCGATCGAACGCGAGCCCAGCACCAACCGGCCGATCGCGCTCGGCAACCCGCTCATCCTCGAGCCGGGCGGCGCCTCGCCGATCGACCTCGCCTGGGTCGATGAGACCTCGCTCGCGGTGCTCGCGACGGGGAGCGAGGGCACGGCCGAGGTGCGCACGCAGACGGTCGGCGGCACGGTCAGCGTCAACGGCGCCGTGCTCGAAGGGCAGCAGATCACGGGGAGCAACACGCCCGCCGGTCTTCGAGTGCTCGACAAGGACCGCCATATCTACGTGCCGAAGGGCAACAGGTGGCAGCAGTCGGAGGCTGTCGTGGACTTCATCCTGACCCAGGTGTGATCAAGGGCCGGTCTCGGTTCTCCACAGCACCGGGATCGAGGCAGCGTCTCGCCCTCGCTTGTCGTCATGCTTGGACGATGCCCCTGCCCGCCGGCGTCACAGCGCTGCTCCACGACCGGGTGGAGCGACTGCGCGCAGCTTCACTCGACGCACTGGCGGTTCTCCTCCCCGTCGCCTGCGCCGCCTGCGGCAGGCTCGGTCGCGCGCTCTGCCGGGGCTGCGCTGAGCAGCTTGCCCGGCTCGCTGCGGTGCGGGCGTGCGGCGTGAGGATCATCGCCGCTGATGGAGGCCGGATCCCCGTCATCGCCGCCTGCGCCTACGAGGGCTCCGTGAAGGTGCTCCTCGCCTCGCTCAAGGAACGGGGAAGAGCGGATGCGGCGCGCCCGCTCGGGGTGCTCCTGCGGTCGGCGGTCTCGGGGTTCGCCGCCGCTGCCAGAAGCGGTCGGGAGGCGGCGCCGCACTCCGGGCCCGTCTCCGCGACCTGGGTGCCGGTGCTCATCCCGTCGTCGGCGAGCTCGATCCGTGCTCGTGGCTACGTGCACCTCGCTCTGCTCTGGGAGCAGGCGCTGCCAGGGACGAGGAGTGTGCGGGCGCTCCGACTCGTCCGGCGCGTGCAGGACCAAGCTGGGCTCACGGCCCCCGCTCGGGCCGAGAACCTGCGGCGCGCCTTCGCCGCCGACCCGGGACTGGCAGGCGCGCGGGTGGTGCTCGTCGACGATGTCGTCACGAGTGGCGCGACGATGCGCGAAGCGGTCCGTGCCTTGGAGAGCGTCGGCGCGGTCGTGGTCGGATGCGTCGTCGTCGCCGAGACAGTCGGCAGATCTGCGAGGGCAGCGCGCCCGGAAGTCGACACGCGCGGAGGGTAAGGCATGTCTGCGAAATCGCAGACAACACCGGGTGAATAGGGGTCTACGATTGCGGCACAGCATCACGAGGCAGTGACACCTCGGCCTCGTGCAGAACGACAGGAGAGTGACATGGAAATCACGATCACCGGTCGCAACACCGAGATCCCGGACCGCTTCCGCGAGTACGCCACCGAGAAGGCGCTTGCGAAGGTCTCGCTTCTCGATGGCAAGACGCAGGCAGCGGAAATCAAGCTGACCAAGCGAACCGACAGGGCTGGAAACCTGCTCGACAAGGGCAAAGTCGAGATCACGCTCTTCGGACCCGGCCCGGTCGTCCGCGCCGAGGCCGAGGCCGGTGACAAGTACGCGGCCTTCGATCTGGCCCTGGACAAGCTCGTCGAGCGACTTCGCCGCAACAAGGACCGCAAGAAGATCCACCGCGGCCAGCACACGCCACTCCGTCTCCAGGAGGCGGCCGCCGACAACTTCGCGCAGATCGACGTCACTCCCGCCAACACCGACACGATCCGCCTCGTCGAATCCGGCGCCACCGCGTCGGAGATCGAGGCCGAGGAGGAGAGCCTCGAGGAGCTCTACTCGCCCGTGGTGATCCGGGAGAAGACCTTCGCCCCCAAGCGCCTCAGCAACGACGAAGCCGTCGACCACATGGAGCTCCTCGGGCACGACTTCTTCCTCTTCATCGAGAGCGAGTCCCTCCGTCCGAGCGTCGTGTACCGACGCCGCGGCTGGGACTACGGAGTCATCGCGCTTGACGAGAACTCGGTTCCCGTCTCCTAGTTCCGTTCTCGCCCACCTCGCCCCGGTCGATGCATCCAGCATCGGACGGGGCGAGGTGCGTAGAATCAACCGATGTGCACAGCACGGGCTGTGCTTCGCCGCGCGTTCTCGCGCCACTTGCGTCAACCAGTAGGAGCAGACCTTGGCCTCAGTTCTCGAGAAGATCCTCCGCATGGGCGAAGGGCGCACCCTTCGCAAGCTGGAGAGCGTAGCCAAGCAGGTCGGTCGCCTCGAGGACGCCTTCAAGGAGTACAGCGACGACGAGCTCCGTGACATCACGGTCTCGTTCCGTGAGCGTCACGAGGCGGGGGAGTCGCTCGACGCTCTCCTCCCAGAGGCCTTCGGTGCCGTCCGCGAGGCCGCGGGACGTGTGCTCGGCCTCCGGCACTACGACGTGCAGCTCATGGGTGGGGCGGCGCTCCACCTCGGCAACATCGCCGAGATGAAGACCGGTGAGGGCAAGACCCTCGTCGCGACCCTGCCCGCGTACCTCAACGCCATCGCCGGCAAGGGCGTGCACGTGGTCACGGTCAACGACTTCCTCGCGACCTACCAGTCCGACCTCATGGGCCGCGTCTTCCGCGCCCTCGGCATGACGACCGGATGCATCGTCGCGGGGCAGTCCCCGGCCGAGCGCCGTGAGCAGTACGCCGCCGATGTCACCTACGGCACGAACAACGAGTTCGGCTTCGACTACCTCCGCGACAACATGGCCTGGCGATCTGAGGACATGGTGCAGCGCGACCACTTCTTCGCGATCGTCGACGAGGTCGACTCCATCCTGATCGACGAGGCCCGAACGCCTCTCATCATCTCCGGGCCAGCGCAGGGTGACGCGAACCGGTGGTACTCGGAGTTCGCCTCGATCGTGCGCAAGCTCAAGGAGGGCCGCGACTACGAGGTCGACGAGAAGAAGCGGACCATCGGCGTGCTCGAGCCGGGTATCGACCGAGTGGAAGACGCCCTCGGCATCGACAACCTCTACGAGTCGGCCAACACCCCGCTCATCTCCTTCCTGAACAACGCCATCAAGGCGAAGGCGCTCTTCAAGCGCGACAAGGAATACGTCGTGCAGAACGGCGAAGTCAACATCGTCGACGAGCACACCGGCCGCATCCTCAAGGGCCGACGCTACAACGAGGGTCTCCACCAGGCCATCGAGGCGAAGGAAGGGGTGCAGATCAAGGCCGAGAACCAGACGATGGCGACGGTCACGCTGCAGAACTACTTCCTCATGTACGACAAGCTCGCGGGCATGACCGGTACGGCCGAGACCGAGGCCGCGGAGTTCATGAGCACCTACAAGCTCGGCGTCGTGCCCATCCGCACGAACCGCCCCATGCAGCGCAAGGACAACCCCGACCTCGTCTACAAGAACGAGAAGGTCAAGTTCGACCAGGTCGTCGAGGACATCGTCGAGCGCCACGAGACCGGCCAGCCGGTCCTGGTCGGCACGACGAGCGTCGAGAAGAGCGAGTACCTCTCGAAGCTCCTCGCGAAGCGCGGCATCAAGCACGAAGTGCTCAACGCGAAGAACCACGCACGCGAGGCGGCGATCGTCGCCCAGGCTGGGCGTCGAGGCGCCGTCACGGTCGCGACGAACATGGCCGGCCGCGGTACCGACATCATGCTCGGCGGAAATGCCGAGTTCCTCGCCGTCGCCGAGATGACGGCGCTCGGTCTCGACCCGCAGGAGAACGCGGACGAGTACGACGAGAAGTGGCTCGAGGTCTTCGGCTCCATGAAGGAGCAGGTGAAGAGCGAGGCTGACGAGGTGGCTGAGGCAGGGGGCCTCTACGTCCTCGGCACCGAGCGTCACGAGTCCCGCCGCATCGACAACCAGCTCCGCGGCCGCTCCGGCCGTCAGGGCGACCCCGGCGAGAGCCGCTTCTACCTGTCGATGACCGACGACCTCATGCGTCTCTTCAACACGGGAGCGACGCGCGCGATCATGGCAGGCGACGGAACACCCGACGACCTCGCCCTCGAGTCCCGCATCGTGTCGAGGGCCATCCGGTCGGCGCAGTCCCAGGTCGAGTCCCGCAACGCCGAGATCCGCAAGAACGTGCTCAAGTACGACAACGTGCTCAACGAGCAGCGCACCGCGATCTACAGCGATCGCCGCCGCATCCTCGAGGGCGACGACATCGCCGACAAGGTGCAGAACTTCCTCACCGACGCCATCGACGACATCATCCAGGAGCACACGGGAGATGGCACGGGCGACGACTGGGAGTTCGACGCCCTGTGGACCGACCTCAAGCAGCTCTACCCGGTCGGCATCACCGAGGACGAACTCTTCGAGGAGGCAGGCGGGCGCAGCAAGCTCACGAGGAAGATGCTCGAGGAGGAGGTGCTCTCCGATGCACGTCTCGCGTACGAGCGTCGTGAGGAGTCGATCGGCGAGGAAGCCACCCGCGAGCTCGAGCGACGCGTCGTGCTGAGTGTCATCGACCGCAAGTGGCGCGACCACCTGTACGAGATGGACAACCTGAAGGACGGCATCGGTCTGCGTGCGATGGCCCAGCGCGACCCGCTCGTGGAGTACACGCGTGAGGGGTTCGCGATGTTCCAGCAGATGCTCGGCAGCATCCGCGAGGAGTCCGTCGGGTTCCTCTACAACCTCGAGGTCACCGTCAAGAAGGACGAGACCCCGTCTGCGAGTGAGACCCCGGACGTGCAGATCGTCGCGAAGGGGCTGGACGAGAAGGCCCAGACCGCGTTGAGCTACTCTGCCGCGACCGACCAGGGTGAGGTCGAGGTGCGCAACGAGCGTGGCCAGCTCAACCAGCGGGCGACGGCGGACGCGAAGCGTCGCGAGCGCGACCTCGGCACTTCGTCGGCGCTCGACCAGGCTCGTGAGGAAGCCGGCGAGGAGCCCGCGGCACCGGTCGCGAAGGCCCCGCAGGGCACGCGACCCCGCCAGCCTGTCTCTCGCTCGGGGAACCCCGCCAAGCGTCAGGCTGCGGAGCAGGGCGAGCAGGCAGAGGCGGAGTCCTCAGGGCCGGCTGCTGGCAGCTCGTTCGGCAAGGGCGCGACGTCCAAGCCGGGTGGACAGCCGGCGGGCAACCGGGCTCAGCGCCGCAGGAAGAAGTAACGACGGCTGCTCGGAGTCGAGCACCCTGACCAGCGGGCCTCCCACAGTGTGGGGCGCCCGCTGCGTCGTCCGAGGCGCCGCAACCGCGATCAGAGCACGTGGATCGCGGATGCCCGCCAGCGACGGTCGAGCCCTTCCAACCGAACGGTGACCGCGCGAACGCGCGCCCCGAAATCGAGGATGACAACCGCGTCGACGATGTTCTCGCTTGTGGTCTGCACTCGCAGGCTGAGCTCCACGAAGTGCGGGCGTCGCGTCGGTCGCCGTCGTGCCTGCCGCGCTCTGTTCGCGTGCTGCGTGCGGATGAGGAGATGGCGGAAGACGTCGTCGGTGACCCACCGTGAGAGCTGCTCGATGTCTCGGACGCCCGCGATCACCTCGACGATGCTCCTCGCGAGGTTCGAGATGAGCGGGCTCGGGTCCGGCAGGTCGCTCGCGGCCGTGCGCTCGCGGACGAACAGCGGATCGGCATCGATGAGCACCCCCGCCCCGGACATGGCGGATGGATGAGCTGCATCGACGGCGCGTAGCGCCCCGATGCTGCGCGCTGGCAACATGCGGCCCCCGAATGTTCTGCGGCGATTCCCCCCGAACCGCCTGGCGTCATGAAACCACGCGTCGGGCTCGGCTCGCGAGGTTCGAACTGCCCTGTGGATAACCCTCGCCGCTGCTGCGCCTGCCCCTACGCTGGCCGCGTGCGCTGGGACGACATGTTCGACGACCTCGCAGGTCAGCTTCAGGGCGGGATCGACGACGAGGCCGCCAGGCGCGCCATCGACGACGAACGGCTGCGGGTCGGTCGGCTCTCGCTGCGTGAACGGCTCGTCGCGCTCGCGGAGAGCGGTGACGAGCCCGTGTCGCTGCAGATGTCCGACGGCTCGATCGTGGCGGTGCGCCCACGGGCCTTCGGCAGCGACTGGCTCTCGGCCGAGCTCGTCGCGGAATCGGGGCGAGTTCGCGTCTGCATCGTGCCGACTGCCGGCATCGCGTCGCTGGTGCTCACGGAGGCGCAGCTGCTCGCGAGCCTCCGCGAGTCAACGGGGAACAGGCCGGGCGATCTCTCCGGCAGGCTGGGGCTGGCGTTCGCACTCCGAGACCTTGGTCGGCGCCGAGCGCAGTGCGAGTTCGTCGTGACCACCGGGTCGATCGTCGGCACCATCGACCGCGTCGCCCGAGACCACGTCGACGTCGCGGTGCACGAGCGAGGGGTCGCGCGTCGCTCGAAAGATGTCGTCGCCTACCGGATCATCCCGCTCGACGATCTGCGTCTCGTGATCCTCGCCGGCGACTGAGCCGCGGACCGGCCGCGGATCGCGGCCTCGCACGCCCGCGCGGCACTCTCCCGCGTCGCAGGCTCGGTGTGAGCGCTTGAAGAGGTGCGAGCTAGAGGAGTGGTCGAAGTCGCGGGGGTGCCTCGTCTTGATGCTCGTCAGCGGTCAGGAAGTCGCCGGAGTCGGCGAACTCGGCCTGCCGGAGTGCGGCGACCCGGCGCTGGTAGTCGTACTGATCGTCGATGTACTGCTCGAGCATGCTCCGCTCGACCCGCCACTCGCCGACCCCGCCGATGCGGATCGCGGGCAGCTCCGCGCTCTGCACGAGTCCCATTGCGACATCCATCGTGACGTTGAGGATCTCGCAGACCTCGGCGAGGGTCAGGAAGCGGCCGATTGACTGGGGGTCAACGGATGCGTTCATGCCGTCGATTATCGCCCGCCCCCGGTTGCTCGTTCCGCGTTGTGGATAACTTCTGCGCCGTTTCCCACCTTGCGCCACGATGTCCGAGTCGCCACGCCTGGTGACCGACGGTGGGGGAGAGATGCATGACCGTGACCAAGGCTCGGAAACCGAGACGCTGGATCGACCCTCGGGTCGTCATCGGCGTGCTTCTCGTCGCCGTCTCGGTGCTGGGGGTCGTCGGGGTGCTCGTCGTCGGCAACCGCACGTCGATCGCCTACGCGGCGGCATCGACGATCGCGCCGGGCGCGGTGCTGACGGTCGATGACCTCGTCCCGGTCGAGGTCGGTCTCGGGGCGAGCACCGGGGCGTACCTCGGTAGCGAGACCGTCCCGCAGGGCGAGTTCGTCGTGACGCAGGCAGTGCAGTCGGGCGAGCTCGTCCCGAGATCCCTGATCGGAGTCGCAGACCCCAGCCGCACCTCGATCATCGTGGAGATCGCGGGCGGCCTCCCGACCGAGCTGGCTGCGGGTGCCGCGGTGGAGCTCTGGTCGAGCCAGGAGAGCAGCCCAGGAACCTACGGTGCGCCGGTCCTCATCTCAGCGAGCGCCGTCGTCGCGAAGATCCTCCCCCGGGAAGGGGCGCTGTCGCGCAGCCAGGCTGATCGCGTCGAACTGCTCCTCCCGAAGAGCGAGATACCGACGCTGCTCGCCGTCATCAGCAACGACGCGCGCGTGGCCCTTGTCCCCGTGTTCCTCGGGGTGGAGAACTGAGATGGCGCGCATTCTGATGGCTATCGACTTCGAGATCGAGGCCCGCCTCCTGGAGGGCATCATCGCGGCTGGGCACGACATCGTCGACCGGGTCTCCGGCGGACTCGCCGCCGCGACCGCAATCGAGCGTCTCCGCCCTGAGATCGTCCTGCTGCAGGGCGCTCCGGAGACCCTGACGGCACGGAGCCTTGCCGCCTGCGCCCGGTTCGGGGCGCGTTTCATCGTCGTGGTGGCAAGCGACCTCGAGCGCCGCAACGCGGAGACGCTCTCCGCGAAGGAGACCGTGGAAGCCGCGGCCAGCTGGAGCGAGATCGAGATGCTGCTCGTGTCCGCGCCAGACGCCGACGGCGATGTCGCGACGGGACCGATCCCGCAACAGTCCGCATCGTTCGCCAGGCCTCCTGCGGCTGTGTCTCGACCGGCGGATGCGGGGCCTGTGGGCGCGAGCCACGGCTCGGGGAACGCTCCGGTGGTCGAGGAGGGCAGTCGGTCCGCGACCAGGCGTGCTGGGCGAGTCCGTGCACACGCGGCGACTCGGGCGACGAGAGAGCCGGGCGCCGCAGAGGCACCACGTCCAGCACGAAGAGGAGAGCGGGGAGGAAGGGGCGCCCTGCTCGCCGTCTGGGGCTCGCACGGGGCGCCGGGGGCATCGACGGTCGCGGCCGCGGTCGCCGCCAGCGCGGCCGCGGCAGGCCGAAGGGTGCTCCTCATCGATGCCGACAGCTACGGGGGATCGCTCGCCGCCATGCTCGGCATCACCGACGAGGCCCCTGGCTTCGCAGCCGCGTGCCGTCTCGCGGGTGCGGCGCGGCTGACGCTCGCCGAGCTCGAGCGGATCGCGGCCCCCTCTGCAATCGGTCGAGACGAGCTGCTGGTGCTCACGGGCATCGCCAACCCTGCCAGATGGCCGGAGCTCAGTCGGGAGCGTGTCCTCACCGTGCTCGAGAGATGCCGGGAGATCGCCGATCTCGTCGTCGTGGACGTGGGGTTCAGCCTCGAGAGGGACGACGAGATCGCGAGCGATGCGTTCTCCCCTCGTCGATCGGCGGCGACGCTCACCTCACTCGGCGCTGCGGACCGGATCCTGGCCGTCGCAGATGGGCAGGCGGTCGGCCTGCAGCGGTTCCTGCGAGCGAGGGTGAACCTCATCGAGATCATCGGCGAGACCCCTGTGGACGTGATCGTCAACCGAGTGCGGGGGGAAGCGGTCGGCCTTGGCGCCGCGGGACAGATCAAGCACGTGCTCTCGCGCTTCGCGGGTCTGCAGGCGAGTGCCCTCATCCCGCTCGACCAGTCGGCGTGCGACCGTGCGCTCCTCGCAGGCGAGCCCGTGACCTACGCGAGTCCCCGCTCCGGATTCGCGCGCGCGATCTCCAGCTACGTCGCAGACTCATTGCTGGCGGAGGCGGAAGCCAACGCCCCGGCTGTCGACGGCGTGCGCCTCGGCAAGCGGACAGCAGGAAGTGCCCCATTTCGTCGATTCTGGCGCGGTCGTGGCGAACTGCAAGGTCAGAACTCCTAAGCTGACCGAGTGTCCAGTCTCTCCTCGCAACTCCAGCGCCGCGGAACCCTCAGTGAAGCTGAGCAGTCGTGGATACTCCAGCTGAGCGCCGACTGGCAGCTCCTCACCGACCTCTCGTGCGCCGACGTGGTCCTCTGGGTCCACACCAAGGACGACGACTTCGTAGCGGTCGCGCAGGGGCGCCCATCGAGCGCCCCGACGCTGTTCTACCGAGACCTCATCGGGCAGCCCGTTCGCGAGCAGTGGGCGGTCGCCGTCCGCCGTGCCTACGAAGAGGGCACCACCGTGCGCTCGACAGAACCCGACTGGTTCGACGAGATCCCGACACAGCTTCTCGTGACGCCCGTCTTCTGCCGTCTCCCCGGCGAGGGTGTGAGCCAGCACCCCATCGCCGTCATCACGCGGCACACCAATCTCGGCAGCACGCGTTCCATCACTCGTCAGGAAGAGACCTTCCGTGACTGCGCGGACGAGATCTTCGCCATGATCGAGGAAGGCGCCTTCCCAGACCCGGAAGCCCCGCAGATCTCCCGCCGGGGCGCGCCACGCGCCTCCGACGGCCTCATCCGGCTCGACCGGGATGGGGTCGTCACGTTCGCGAGCGCAAACGCGCTGAGCGCGATGAACAAGCTCGGCTTCGGCGGCGAGCTCGAAGGCGAGGTGCTCTCGGAAGTCGCTTCCGCCCTGGTCCACGACAAGAGCCGCGTCACGGTCGACGAGGCGCTTCCGCTTGTCGTCACCGGTCGAGCACCCTGGATGACCGACGTCGAGGCACGAGACATCACCGTCACCCTTCGTGCACTCCCGCTGCGAGCGCACGGAGAGCGCACGGGCGCGATCGTCCTCTGCCGTGACACGACCGACGTCAGGCACCAGCAGCAGGAGCTCATCACCAAGGACGCCACGATCCGCGAGATCCATCACCGGGTCAAGAACAACCTCCAGACCGTCGCGGCCCTCTTGCGCATCCAGGCCCGCCGCTCCCGCAGCGACGAAGCCAGGGAGTCCCTCACCCAGGCGATGCGGCGTGTGTCCTCCATCGCGGTCGTGCACGACACGCTCTCCGGCGGCTTCTCGCAGACCGTCGACTTCGACGAGGTCTTCCTCCGCGTGATGAAGCTCATCACCGAAGTGTCCTCGACCTCCAACACGGTCGTCCGGCCCGTCGTCAGCGGGCGCTTCGGCACGCTGCCGAGCGAGTACGCGACGCCCCTCGCCCTCGCGCTCACCGAGCTCGTCACGAACTCCGTCGAGCACGGCCTCGCCGGCCAGGAAGGCGAGGTGACGGTCACCGCTGAGCAGACGCCGGGAGGCCTCTCCGTCACGGTCGCCGACACCGGCTCCGGATTCGTCGCCGGACGAATCGGGGCGGGTCTCGGAACGCAGATCGTGCGCACGCTCGTCGAGGGCGAACTCGGTGGCTCGATCGAATGGCATTCGGAGCCAGGTGAGGGCACGCAGGTGAAGCTGCGCATCCCGAGCCGCTGGAAACGCGAAACGGGCGGCGCGTGAGCGCCGCCCGTCGGGCGATCCGCGGCCAGGCCGCGGAATGTTCGGTTGCTAGGAAGCTCGTCGAGCCCTCGCTGCGCGTCGCTTGAGTGCGCGCCGCTCGTCCTCCGAGAGGCCTCCCCAGACGCCGGAATCCTGACCGGTGTCGAGTGCGTACTGGAGGCATACCTCGGTGACCTTGCACGAAGCGCAGACGGCCTTCGCAGCATCGATCTGGTCTACAGCTGGGCCGGTGTTCCCGACGGGGAAGAAAAGCTCGGGATCTGCGTCCAAGCAGGCGGCAGTGTCGCGCCAATCCATCAGTGGTGCTCCTTATCGAGTGCGCCTCGCGCACAAAAACGCTCCGCTGGGAGCGAAGTTCTGGAACCCGGGATGCGGTGACTGGCCTATAGACTTGGCCTCGATTTTGCATTCCTCCGGGTATCTCTACCTAGAGAAAGATTTTGCCACAGCGTGATTTTCCAGGCAAGGGGTAATTCGTGAGCACCGGCACGACCAAGCGCCCGAAGACCGTCCTGCTGCTCGCCGGAGTCCTCGGGCTCGAGGCCGCGATCCTCGCCGCCGCGACGGTGTTCCTCGTCATCGAGACGGCAGCGCAGGAGGCGGAGTTCCTCGCCTCATCCCTTGCGCTCGCTGGCCTGTCGCTGCTCGGGGCCGTTCTGCTGGCGCTCGTCGCCGCCTCGACGCTCCGCCTGCGCTCCTGGGTCCGTGGTGCCGCCATCACCTGGCAGATCATGCAGCTGGCAGTCGCCTGGGTGTTCCTCCAGGGCGATATCGCGGTCTGGGTCGGCTGGGTGCTGACCGCGGTCAGCCTCGTCGGCGTCGTCGCGGCCGTGCATCCGGCGACCGGCCGTGCACTGCACCGCGACGACGACGAGCTGGCCGAGTCCCGCTAGACCTCGAGCAGCTTGAGGATGCGGGCGACGTGGCCCGCCGCTCGAACGTTGTAGAGCGCGTGCACGATGCGCCCCTCTTCGTCGATCACGAAGGTGGAGCGGATGGAGCCGACCGCGACGCGGCCGTACTTGTTGCGTTCGCCGTACGCGCCGTAGGCGGTCTGCACCGCGTGATCGGCGTCGCTCAGGAGCGTGAAGTCGAGGTGCTCGGCTTCGCGGAACTCGGCCAGCTTCTCCGGGTCGTCCGAGGAGATGCCGAGGATCGTGTAGCCGGCTGCGCGCAGGGGAGCGTCGCTCTCGCGGAAGTCGCAGGCCTCAGCCGTGCATCCGGGCGTGAAAGCCTCGGGGTACGTGTAGAGGATGACCCGCTTGCCGCGGAAGTCGGCGAGGGAGACGGCGCTGCCGTCCTGGTCGGTCAGGGTGAAGTCCGGGGCGCTGGTGCCCGGCTCGAGGCGGGCCGGAGTTGTTGTCGTCATGCCCTCAATCGTGGCATGTTGCGGCCGATTGGACTTCGAGTTCAAAACAGTGCTATGCTCTCTCGGTCGCCACGGAAACGGAACGACATGCACCTCTAGCTCAATTGGCAGAGCAATTGACTCTTAATCAATGGGTTCTCGGTTCAAGTCCGAGGGGGTGTACGAGATAGGCCCGGTAGCTCTCGCCAGCTACCGGGCCTTCTTGCATCTGCGCGCAGGCCCTGGCGTCGGTACGCAGGCTCTTGCATCTCCCCGCAGGGTGCCTCGCCGGCCCGCCCATCGCCGGTCTGCCGTTCTTGGAGGCTGGGTGCTGGCAGAATGGGCATGCACTGGCTTGGCGCGGAACGCGCCGACGACGAGGAGGCGGATTCCGTGACGAATGCACCCGGTGAACTGTGGGCGAACTGGCCGCGAACCGCACGGGCGAACCCCTCGAGCATCGTTGCTCCTCGGGTCGCTGAAGACGTGCAGCAGATCGTCGCGGACGCCTACGCGAGTGGCAGGCACGTTCGTCCGGTCGGCGCGAGCCACACCTCGAACGCCCTGGCTGCAGCGCCTGATGTCCTGCTCGACGCGCGCGGGCTGCGCGGCCTGAACTGGATCGACCTCGACAGTCGCGAGGCCGCGTTCGGCGCGGGCACCACGATCGCCGAGGCCGGGGCCCTCCTCGAGTCCTACGGCTGGCAGCTCGAGAACATCCCGAACAACCCGGCCGTGACGCTCGGCGGTGCCGTCGCCACGGGCAGCCACGGCACGGGCGCGCGCTTCGCGAGCCTCTCGTCCCAGCTGGTCTCGGCCACGCTCGTGTCGGGCACGGGCGAGCTGGTCACGGTCAGCGCCCACCAGGACCTCGAGCTCTGGCCATCGGTCAAGCTCAGCCTCGGCGCGCTCGGCGTCTTCACGGAGCTCGTGTTCCGCATCGTCCCCGGCTACCGCATCCGCACCTCCGCCGAGGAGATGCGCATGAGCGCACTCGTCGACGAGTTCGAGGTCCTCGCCTCCGGGGCCGACCACTTCTCCGCGAGCTGGCGGCCGCACACCGACGAGGTGTTCGTGACGCAGGGGTTCCGCGAGTCCGGTGAGATCGCCGACGAGCCGACGCCGTCACGGCGTTCGGCGTCGTTCGGTGCGCTTGGCGAGGTGCTCGCGATCGGGCTCTCGAAGTCGCTGCCGCTGCTGACTCCCGCCGTGAACAGGCTCGCGAACCGCGTGCATCCGGTGGGCGAATCGACCCTCGGCCCCATGCGGGCGCTCGCGGAGCCCGCCCCGGTGCGGTTCGCGTCGCTCGAGTACTCGTTCCCCATCGCCGAGACGCCTGAGGTGCTTCGCGCCCTCGACGAGACCATCGAGCGCGCCCACCTGAACCTGCCGTACGCCGTGCGCATCTCGACGACTGCCGCCGACGACGCGTGCCTGTCGAACGCCTACCGCAGGGCCGTCGGCAACATCGCCGTCCGGGTCCCGTCGACCCTCGATGCTCGGCCCATCTTCACCGCTGCAGAAGACCTGTTCCTCCGCCTCGGTGGTCTGCCCCACTGGGGGAGCTTCCACACGGTGCGGGCCGAGGAGTTCAAGCACGTCATCACGCGTTTCGGCGACTTCCATACGGCACGGGAACGACTCGACCCCGCAGGCGTGTTCGACAACGCCCACCTCACGCGGGTCCTCGGGGCGCACTAGCGCGGCCCGCGCGCCCCTGTAGGGAGTCCTCAGGGCGCGCTCAAGGCCGCTCAGAGCGGTTGGTCGGCTCGCGGGTCGTCCGGTTGGCGCCATGGCCTGTCGCGCCATCTGAACGCTCCGGCCCGATGCAGGATCCAGGCGGCGAGCAGGGCTCCGACGGCTCCGGATGCGCCGCCCACGAGCAGGGCGGCTCGCGGCCCGAACAGCTCGACGATCCAGCCCACGACGGGCGCGCCGATCGGGGTTCCGCCGAGGAAGATCGCCATGTACAGCGAGAGCACCCGTCCGCGCATGGATGGCTCGACGCTGCCCTGCACGAGCGCGTTCGCGGTCGTGATGGCGCTCAGCGAGGTGAAGCCGATCGGGATGAGCGCCAGTGCGAACAGCCAGAAGGTCGGCGCGAGGGCCGCCGCGAGGCAGCTGAGCGCGAAGAACCCGCTCGAGGAGAGCAGTACGCGGAACCTGGCGCGTTCCCGCTTCGCGGCGAGCAGCGCACCGCCGAGCGAGCCGATGGCCAGGATCGAGGAGAGCAGCCCGAAGCTGTCGGCGCCGCCCTGGAACTCCATGGTCGTCATCGTCGCGGTGTAGATCGGGAAGTTGAGGCCGAAGGTGCCGAGGAGGAACACCAGCACGAGCACGGCGACGATGTCGGGGCGGTTCGCGACGTAGCGGATGCCCTCCCGGATCTGGCCGCGACCTCGCTTCGACGGGGGAGACGGCAGCAGCTCCGAGGTGCGCATGGCCAGGAGCGCGGCGATCGTCGCGACGTACGTCAGTGCGTTGACGAGGATCACGGGGCCCGCGCCGATGAACACGGTGAGGACCCCGGCGACCGCCGGGCCGATCATCCTGGCACCGTTGAACGAGGCTGAGTTGAGCGCCACGGCGTTCGAGAGCAGCTTGAGTCCGACGACCTCGGAGACGAAGGCCTGGCGCGCTGGGGCGTCAAGGGACGCGGCGCAGCCGAGCAGCAGGGCGAAGACGTACACGTGCCAGAGCTCGGCGACGCCCGCCGTGACGATGGCGCCGAGCGCGAGCGCGAGCACCGCCATGGCCGACTGCGTCCAGATGAGGACCTTCCGCTTCGACACGCGGTCGGCGATCACCCCCGCGTAGGGGGCGAGCAGCAGCTGGGGGCCGAACTGCAGGGCCATGACGACGCCCAGCGCGGTGGCGTCGTTGTCGGTGAGCTCGGTCAGCACGATCCACGCCTGGGCGGTGCGCTGCATCCACGTTCCGACGTTGGATGTCAGTGATCCGGCGAACCAGATGCGATAGTTCCGTTCACGGAGCGAGCGGAACATCGAACTCACGGCAGCTGCTCCCTGGGGGTGGTCTTGGTCGCGGGGGTGCACAATGTAATGGTTGTGGCCGCAAGTATTTATGTGAAGGTCACAAAATGATCTCACGTACAATGACGCCGGTCGTCGAACCCGAGGAGAGCCGCAATGGCAGACAAGAACCGCGAACACATCCAGAAGCTTCGCGAGGAGGCCAACGCCATCCGCAAGCAGGAAGAGGCGCGCGCCAAGCGCACGCGCGTGCTGACGCAGGTCGGCATCATCGTCGGCGCCGTGGTCGTGCTTGGCGCGATCGTACTGCTCGCCGTGTTCGGCTCGACCTGGTTCGGCAAGAAGATCGAGCTCTCGGCTGAAGGAAACGTCGCCGTCGCGCGCCTCGACGGCTCGACCGTCGAGCAGCCCATCCAGGTCGTCGACAACTCGGCGATCGTCGTCGGCGCAGCGGATGCTCCGGTCAAGATCGACTACTACTACGACTACTCGTGCCCCCACTGCGTGGACTACCACGAGCAGACCGGGGCCGTGTACAACGACCTCGTCGCAGCCGGCGACATCCAGGTCACCTACCACGCGATCAACATCGTCGCGCCGTACGGTGCCGAGGCGGCAGCGGCCATCGCCTCGACCGTGGCGTACGAGCCCTCCGCCTTCTTCGCGGTGCACGACGGACTCTTTGGCATCCCCGCACAGACACAGACCAGCTGGGGCCCCGCGGACTACTCCTCGGCGCTCAGCCAGCTGGGCGTCACGAACCCGGAAGCGCTCGCCGCTGCGACGAACGGCGAGTTCTCGGGCTGGGCTGCCTCGAACACGACCGCCTCTCGCGAGGCTGGCGTCTCCGGCACCCCGAGCATCTTCGTGGACGGCGAGCTGCAGCAGACTCCTCCGGACGTCGAGGCGCTCATGGCGCTTGCCGGCACCGCGAACACCGGCGAGTAGCGGGCACGCGAGATGGCGAGCTCTTCCGAACCGGCAGAGACCATCGAGGACGAGCAGGGCGGCGCAGTCAAGCTGCCCTGGCTCGTCCGAACGCCCCAGAACGTGGCGTGGGCGCTCGTCGTCTTCGGCGGCGTCGGTCTGCTTGCGAGCTTCTTCCTGACCGTCGAGTACATCCACAAGCTGCAGGAGCCCACGCAAGCGCTCATCTGCGACCTGAACGTCTTCGTCACATGCGGGCCTGCCATGCAGTCGTCCGCCGGCGCGATCCTCGGCTTCCCGAACATCATCATCGGGCTCGTCACCTTCGCGGTGACGGTCGCGATCGGCGCGGGCATCCTCGCCGGCGCGAGCTACCGCCGCTGGTTCTGGGTCGCGTTCCAGCTCGGGCTCGTGGGTGCCGCAGCGCTCGTCAGCTACCTGCAGTGGTACAGCGCCTTCGAGCTCGCCCGCCTGTGCCTGTGGTGCATGATCATCTGGGCCGCGACGATTCCCCTCGTCTCGACCGGCACGATCTTCAACATGGCGCACGGGCACCTCGGTGCCGGCGCCAAGCGCGTGGGGGAGAAGCTCGCCCCGTTCCTGCTGACGATCATCATCGTCTGGTACCTCGTGGTCGCCGCCGTGATCTTCACGGGGCTCCTGCCCTACCTCGCCTTCTAGGCGCGCAGCGCGCACGCAAGAACCCCGGTCCGAACTTCGGACCGGGGTTCTTCGTTGTGCAGCTCAGCTGGAGCGTCGGTGACGACTCAGCCGATGAAGGCTCAGGCGATCTTCCGCTCTGCGGACATGGCTGCCCGAGCGGCGATGTCGGCGGGGCGAGGAGTGACCGTCTCGACGAGGTCCTCGAGCGACTCCTCTGGCTTCAGAAACGTCTCGATGGCGCGCTGACGTTCCTGCTCGCTCACGGGCGTCAGTCGGGCCGGAGCCGCGTCGCCGGCTTCGAGTGCGGCAACCGTTCCGAGCGTGTTCTGGATGCGCCGAACGAGGTCGGCGACCATGATCTCGGAGAACATGGCGTCGTCGCCTGGCTCGCGGTCTGGGCGCCACTCGAGCCGGTAGCGGCCCTCTGCCCCGAACATGTCGTCGAGGAGGAGCGTGAGCTCTTCGCGTGCCTCGTCGCTCATGATGGCGCTCGGCTCGAGCAGGCGCGGCGGCTCCATTTCACTGCCGGGACGCTCGAGCCCCGAGAAGTTCGGGTGGCCTCCGAGCGGCATGGCCGGGCGGGCTGACGGTGCCGAGACTGCAGGGATCGGCGCAGGAATCGCGCTCATCGGCTGCTGAGGGAGAACGGGGGGAGTGGGGGCTCCCTGCTGGGGGGTGGGCTGTGTCGAGTCTGTCGTCGACGTGGCGTCACCCTCGGGGTGTCGCCGCTTGCGGAACCAACCGAACACGGAGTCCCCTTTCTGCACCGGGAATATGGGCTCTTCTTCCGGGTGCAGGTCATCTGCGCCCGAAATGAGACGGCACTAGTCTCGCGGCGTTCGCGCGGCGAGTCGAGAGACACGCCGCGCGCTGCCGGGATTGTTAGTCGAGCTCGAGCTTTCGCTGGTTGGCGTCGTCCATGACGGCGCTGATGGCGAGGGCCGTCGAGATGCCCCAGGCGAGCCAGACGAGCACCGCGCGCCAGCGCTTGGTCTCCATCGAGGTCTGTCGGAAGACGCCCACGATGCCGAAGATCGAGGACAGGATCGCTCCGTTGGTGAGGAATTTGCGCATGGCTTCCGCTCCCTGCTTGTGCCGGGGGTCGCGTCGTTGTGATCGCGCCGACGTTCTGGTGGACGTGGTCAGGTTAGCGGTGTCGTCTGTCTGCATCTTGGAGAGTGCCGTGAAGCGCCACCCCACGTTTCCTGACCGATCGGTTGAAGTCTGACCGTTCGGTCAATAGACTCCACGGGTGACCGAGATCCCCCCAGCCGAGAAGGCCCAGGCCGAAGCGCCCCACGCAGGGCAGCGCAAGCACCCGACCGACCTCCTCAAGCAGGCCGCGCTCGTCGAGTTCGCCGCGCACGGCTACGAAGGGGCCTCACTGCAGGAGATCGCGAGCAAGGCCGGGTACACGAAGGCCAACCTCCTCTACCACTTCGGTTCGAAGCAGGGGCTCTTCGAGCAGGCAGTGCTCGAGGCCCTCGGCGCGTTCGAGGAGCTCGTCGACTCGCTGCAGCACCTCGACATCGGCACGGAGGAGGAGCGCCTCGTCGGCCCCTTCGTCGACTTCCTGCTGCAGCACCGCCTCGCCGTGCACATGTTCGTGAACCACCGCAGCACCGGTGCAGGCGAGTTCATCGCCACCCGAGTCGACCCCATCATCGAACGGCTCGTCGTCGCCCTCTCGGACGACGACCCGGACCGCGCCCTGCGCATCGCCATCGGCCTCGCGGGAGTCGCCTACTGCCTCGCCAACGAGAACATCCCAGGCGAGGCCAACAAGCCGGAGCCGACACGCGACGAGCTCGTCGCCGCCCTCACCTTCATCTCGGCCACGCGCCGGTAGTCGACCGACGACAGTCAGGCAAAGAACCCATGGCCCTCCTCCTCTTCCGAATCGCCCGCGGCTCCTACCGCCACCCGTGGCGCGTCCTGTCCGCCTGGATCCTGCTGCTCGCCGTGCTGCTCGGCGTCGGCGTCGCTGCCGGAGGTGCGCTGAAGGAGTCGTTCGCGATCCCAGGCACCCAGTCGCAGGCGGCGCTCGACCGGCTCGGCGAGGTGTTCCCCGAGGCCGCAGGCGCGAGCGCCAGCATCGTCGTCGTCACGCCGGCGGGTGACTCCGTCGAGGATGCGCCCTACCGTGGCGCCATCGACGACGCGGCAGACCGGCTCGGCGAGCTCGACGGAGTCAGCCAGGCACTGTCGCCCTTCTCCGAGTTCGCGACCGACGCGATCTCCGACGACGCCGAAGCAGGCATCATCCGCGTGCAGTTCGACGGCACCAGCGAGGACATCAGCGAGGCGACGATCGACGAGGTCACCGAGATCGGCACCTCGCTCGAGGGGTCCGGCCTGCAGGTCGGCTTCGACGGCCAGATCTTCCAGAACCTCGAGTACGGCCTCACCCCGACCGAGGTCATCGGCGTGGTGTTCGCGGCCATCGTGCTGTTCGTCGCCTTCGGGTCGGTGCTCGCCGCAGGTCTCCCGCTCGCCTCCGCGATCGTCGGGGTCGGTGTGACGATGGGCGGGATCCTCTTCGCCGCGAAGTTCGTGGTCGTCTCCAGCGCCACCCCGCTGCTCGCGGTCATGATCGGCCTCGCCGTCGGCATCGACTACGCGCTCTTCGTCGTCTCCCGCCACCGCACGCAGCTCGCCACCGGCATGGACCCGGAGGAGTCCACGGCCACGGCCGTCGGCACCGCGGGCAACGCCGTCGTCTTCGCTGGCGTGACCGTCATGATCGCCCTGCTCGGCCTGGTGATCGTCGGCATCCCGTTCCTGAGCGTCATGGGCGTCGCCGCCGCCGCCGCGGTGTTCGCGGCGATGGCCGCCGTCATCACCCTCGTGCCAGCCCTCCTCGGCTTCGCCGGCGAGCGGATGCGGCCCAAGGCCGGGTCGCGCGCCTTCCGCCGCGAGACCGGCGCGAACGCGAAGCCCACCATGGGCAGAAGGTGGGTGCGACTCGTCATGCGGGCGCCGCTCGCCTTCGCGCTCGCGGTCGTCGCCATCCTCGGCACGCTCGCCATCCCCGCCCTCGACCTCAAGCTCGCACTGCCCTCCGGCGCCTCCGAGCCGGAGGACAGCGTCGCGCACATCGGCTACGACCTCGTCTCCGAGCACTTCGGGCCGGGGGCCAACGGGCCGCTCATCGTGATGGTCGACATCACGCAGGGCGACAACGACACACTGCTCGACGACCTGCAGCTCATCGCCGACCGCGTCGCGCAGGTCGACGGCATCGACACCGTCGGCGACCCGCTGCCGAACCTGACCGTCGACTCCGCGATCATCCAGGTCGTCCCCTCGACCGGACCGGACGACGACGAGACGCTGAGGGTCGTCGGCGAGATCCGCGACCTCGGCGACGAGCTCCAAGCCGAGACGGGTATGAAGACCTCGGTGACCGGTGCGACCGCCATCGCGCTCGACATCTCCGATCGCCTCAACCAGGCGCTCCTGCCGTTCGCCGCCGTCGTCGTCGGGCTCAGCTTCTTCCTGCTCATGATGGTGTTCCGGTCGATCCTCGTTCCCCTCAAGGCGGCGCTGAGCTTCCTGCTGAGCGTCTTCGCCGCCTTCGGAGTGGTCGTCGCGATCTTCCAGTGGGGGTGGTTCGCCGACGCGCTGCACGTCGTGCCCGGCCCCATCATCAGCTTCATGCCCATCCTGCTCATGGCCATCATCTTCGGGCTGGCCATGGACTACGAGGTCTTCCTCGTCTCCGGGATGCGCGAGGCGTACGTTCGCGGCGGGAACGCCAAGGAGGCGGTCGAGACCGGCTTCGCGAACGGCGCGCGCGTCGTCACGGCTGCCGCGCTCATCATGTTCTTCGTGTTCGCCGCCTTCGTGCCAGAGGGAGCCGGCGTCATCAAGGCCATCGCCCTCGGCCTCGCGGCCGGGATCTTCTTCGACGCGTTCCTCGTGCGCATGACGCTCGTTCCCGCCATCATGGCGATGCTCGGCAACCGGGCGTGGGCCCTGCCCGCCTGGCTCGAGCGCATCCTCCCCGACCTCGACGTGGAGGGCGAGCACCTTCGCCACTACCGGCAGAACGCGGAATGGATGCGGGACCAGCCAGACGGCATCGCCATGGACGCGCTCATCGCCGGTTCCGACTCGGCGGCGACACGCCCCGTCACGGGCGGCATCGAGCGCGGCGGCGTGCTGCTCGTCGAAGGACAGCTCGCCGAACGGCGGCTGCTCGCCGCGACGCTCGCCGGACGCATCGCCCCCGTGAGCGGCCACGCCCACGCCCACGGGCACCTCACTCCCGGAGACGAGAGCGCGCTCATGCAGCGCGTCGCCGTCGTCGACGCGTCGACGCTCGACGCCAGATCCGCGGAGCTCACCGTCGGGGCGCTCCTCGAGGAGCGCCTCCGCCTCGGGCGCGGCGCCGCCGGGGGAGCCGTGCCGTCGGGACTCATCGACCAGGGAGTGGCCGAGATCTCGGCCGCCACAGCCCGCCTGCGCGACGGCTCGCCGCGCGTCAGCGCCGAGACGAGCCTCGGCGAGCTGCGGCCAGCATCCAGAGGAGTCGCGCTCGCCCGCATCGCGCTCGCCGAGGGCCCGGAAGTGCTTGTCCTCGACCTCGGGCCCGGAGCAGAACCGGACGTCACGACGCGCCTGGCGGCCGTCGTGCTCGCCGCCGCCAGCTCCCTCGCCGCACCGGAGACGACGATCGTGCTCGGGCTCCCCAGCGGACTCGACGCCGCCGCCATCCTCGGAGAGGTCCGCCGCCCCGCCAGGCGCATCCGCCTCGATGCGCAGCCGAGCGCACCCACCGGCACCCCAGCATCCACCCAAGCAGCAACCAGCACGCACAAGGGAGCACTCGCATGAGCGCCGCCGTCCTCCACGCCGTCACGGCCGACCGCGGGGCCCTGCGCCAGAGGCGCCTGCGCAACCTGCTCGTCGCCATCCTCGTGCCGCTCGTCGTCGCGGGCGCCTACTTTGCCGGCCTCGCCGGCGCGGAGGCACGCACCTCGGCGATCCCCGCGATGATCGTCAACAACGACCAGCTGCAGACCCAGACGGCGCCAGACGGCACGGAGACGACCGTCATCGCCGGACGCCTCGTCGTCAGCGCCCTCACCGATCCCGACACCGCGACGGGCTTCGACTGGCAGCTCGCCAATGCCGACACGGCCAAGGCAGCGCTGGAAGACGGTTCCGCGTATGTCGTCGTCACCATCCCGGAGGACTTCTCCGCGCGCATCACCGGCCTTGCCGACGATGGCGCGCAGCCGGCCACGATCGACGTGACCACCGACGAGTCGCACGACTACCTCTCCCCGGCAATCGCCAACGGACTCGCAGACGCCCTCACCGCCCAGTTCGGCACGCAGGTGACCGAGATGGTCGCCGTGCAGCTCTTCGACGGCATCGGCCAGACGGCGACCTCGCTGCGCGACGCGGCAGACGGCGCCTCGCAGCTCGCCGACGGCGGCACGCAGCTCGGCTCCGGGCTCGCCCAGTTCGCCGACGGGCAGGACGAGCTCTCGGCCGGACTCGTGCAGAGCGCCGACGGCGCGGGCGAGCTCTCCACCGGCGTCACCACCTACGTGTCCGGAGTCGGCGAGCTCTCGAGCGGCATCAGCCAGTACACGGCGGGCGTCGACCAGCTCTCAGCGGGTGTCACGCAGTACACGGGCGGGGCCGATCAGCTCGCGGCCGGTATCGGCCAGCTCGCCGTGCAGACGCCAGGGCTCCGCGAAGGCGGCCAGCAGCTGCAGGACGCCGGCACCCAGCTCGAGGGATACTCGAGCGCCGTCACACAAGGCACTGCGACCTACCAGGAGCAGATCAGGCCAGCGCTCGTCGCCCTGAACGACTCCACAGACGGTCTCGTCGCCTGGTGCGCCGCGCTCGCCGACCCGACCCTCAAGACCGAGTGCGAGACGCAGCTGAAGGGCCTCGTCGGCACGACCGGTGGCGTCGACGGCCTCGTCGAGACCCTCGACAGCGCGACGGGCGAGCTCACCGCCGTGACCGAGGGCGCATCCGAGCTGCCCACGCTCGGCGCCGGCCTCGTCCAGCTCGCCGACGGCATCGACCAGCTCAACGCCGGGGCCACGCAGCTCTCCGCCAGCTCAAGCAGCCTCACGACGGGAGCCTCCGACCTTGCGACGGCAGGCGATGAACTCGAGAGCGGCGCGTCCCAGCTCGTGACCGGCGGCGCCCAGCTCGAGACGGGTGCCAGCGCGCTCGCGACAGGGCTCGGGCAGCTCCGCGACGGGCAGCAACTGCTCGTCGACGGCGTCGCGCCCATCCAGGACGGCGTCGGAGAGCTCACCTCCGGCGCAAGCCAGCTCTCGACGGGCCTGAGCGACGGCGCCGCACAGGCCGAGAACGCCGTCGGCGACCCCGACGCGCTCGCCGAAGTGGTTGCCAACCCCGTGCAGGCGAACCAGACCATGCAGCACGAAGTGAGCTTCGGCGAGATCCTCACCACCCTCATCCTGCCGCTCGCCCTCTGGCTCACGGCCCTCGCGACCACGCTCATGCGGCGCCTCGTGCCGACCGAGGCCTACGCCTCCATGGCCTCGAACGGGCGCATCCTGCTCGACGCGACCAGGCGCATGCTCCTGCCGCTCGGCGCGGTGCTCTTCGCCGTCATGGTCATCGCCCACGGCTTCGTGGGGGTTCCCGTCACGGCCGCGTTCGCGACGCTCGGACTGGGAGCGCTCTGCGCGCTCGCCCTCATCGGGGTGCACCTGCTCTTCACGACGCTCTGGGGCAGGCGTGCCGCGGCCGTGGCATCCATGGGCCTGCTGAGCATCCAGGTGCTCGCCATGCGCGGACTCGTGCCGCTCGAGCTGAAGTCGCCCTTCGTCGAGATGCTGTCGGGGCTGCTCCCCGGCACCCACCTCGCCGCTGGGCTGCAGCTCGCCTACTCGGGCGGCACCGCATCCGGAGTCGTCATGGCCGCTGTCGGCATGCTCGTCATCGCCGCCGTCGCCTTCGGGGCCGCCAGCCTGGTCATCGGCCGCAGGCGGCGCTCGAAGCCGTCGCTCGTGGCTGGACTCACGGCGAGCCGACGCGAGCCGGTCACCGTGTAGCCCACGGCTCGGCCGGCCCGGCCTCGCCCGGCCGCCCGGCCTCGCCTCACCACTGCAGGTTTCTGGATGGCTTTCTCGCCTCGGGATGGCCTGCAAGCCATCCGAAGTCGTGCAAGCCATCCCGAGAACCGAGTGTGGGAGGCGACCGGGCCTAGACGGTGTCGGAGACGGGGCGGCCGAGCTGCAGGTGCTCGTGCGCGAACGCGACCGTCTCGCGCAGCATGCGCAGGCGATCCGGCTCGTTCTTCGCCTTGCGCGTGTTCACCTCGGCGACCACGTGGCCAGACCAGCCGATCGACGCGAGGTACTGGAGGGTCTCGGCCACGGGCTGCCCGCCCTCGCCGGGCGCGAGGTGCTCGTCGAAGAGCTTGTCGTTCGCCTCGGGCGCCTGTCCGTCGCAGAGGTGGATGTGCCGCAGCCGGTCGCCGGCCGCCTTCGCCATCTGCAGGGAGTCGCGGCCGGAGAGCGCGGCGTGCGAGAAGTCGAGCGTGATGGCGTCGCAGTCCATGTCGACTGGGTCGATGCCCGGCTTGTAGGCCTGCAGCGCCCGGCCGGACACCTTCCACGGGAACATGTTCTCGACGGCGATCTCGGTGCCGGTGTCCTCGTTGATCTCGCGGACGATGCCGAGGAAGTTCTCCGCGTATCCCGACTGCCACCGGAACGGCGGGTGTACGACAACCGTGGAGGCGCCGATGTCGCGGGCGAGCTCGGCGGAGCGCTGGAGCTTCGTGCGCTGGTCGCGGCCCCACACGAACTGCGTGAAGAGCAGCACGGGTGCGTGCACGGCCAGCACCGGGAGCTGGTACTTGTCGATGAGCCGCTTCAGCGCATCCACGCTTCGTGACGTCTGGTCCGTCGAGATCATGATCTCCATACCGTCGAAGCCCGCGTCGCGAGCTATCTGGAACGAGGTCTCGACAGACTTCGGGAACGTGCAGGAGGTGCTCATGCCGACGGTGATCATTTTCCGGAGATTACTCCTCCCGGCTGTCCGAAAGGTGACGGAGCCCGGCCCGGCTCAGGAGAGCCGGTACTCGAGTTCTGGTCGACCGGGTGTGCCGTACCTCGGAGTGCGCTCGGCGGCTGCCGTGTCGACGAGGTGCTCCAGGTAGCGGCGGGCAGTGACTCGGGAGAGGGCAAGCTGCTCGGAGAGCTCCTTGGCGGAGATGCCACTGCCGGCGTCGAGGCCGCGGAGAGCGGCGATGACGCCCGTGAGGGTCTCGCTGGTCAGTCCTTTGGGAAGGCTCGACTGCGGTGCGGCGTGCCGGAGGGCCGCGAGGGTCTGGTCGACCTCGTCCTGGCTCGAGACGACGTGGTCGAAGAGGCCTGCACGGTATTCGCGGAGCGCCTCGAGCTTCTCCGCGAAGGTCTGGAAGGTGAAGGGCTTCAGCAGGTAGTGGGCGATGCCGAGCGACACCGCCTGCTTGACGGTCGCGGCCTCGCGGACGGCGGTGACCGCGATGATGTCGACGTCGTGCCCCTCGGCCCGAAGCTTGCGGGCCACGTCGATGCCGGTCGCATCCGGCATGTTGATGTCGAGGAGGACGACGTCGATGCGAGCAGCATGACCGTTGCCCGACGCCCGGACGGCGAGGATCGCGGCAGACGCCGTGCCGACGACGCCGACCGTCGTGAAGCCGGCGAGCCGGTCGACATAGGAGGCGTGCGCTCGTGCGGTCATGGGCTCGTCGTCGACGACGAGCACATGCAGGTCTCGCGGCGAGCGTTCGTCAGCGGTCATCCGACGCTCCTGCACTGCGCGAGGTGGCGCCTCGTGGGCCCGCGGGCACGTGGATGCGCGGCACGCCGTGCCCGGTCTCGGTCACCGTGTCCTCTGCTCGGGCCTCCGGCTGCTCGCGCAGCGGCAGGCAGACCGTGAACGCGGACCCCTCGACGTCGATGCTTCCCCCGGACCTGCGCACGGCCTGGCGGACGAGCGCGAGCCCGACGCCTCGGCCCTTGCCGGGCTTGCCGGAGACGCCGAAGTCGAAGATGTGGCTGAGGAAGTCCGGGTCGGGTCCCTCTCCGCTGTCGCTCACCTCGATGAGCACCTCCCCGTCGAGTTCCTCGACGAGCACCCGCACGGCGGGGGAGGGCGTCGTCCGGGCCGCCTCGAGCGCGTTGTCGACGAGGTTGCCGACGATCGTGATGAGGTCGCGAGCCGAGGCGCTCGCGGGGACCCGCTCCGGCAGGTGCAGCTCGAAGCGCACGTCCATCTCGTCGGCCTGCGCGGATTTGCCGAGGAGCAGGGCGACGAGCACCGGGTCCTCGATGGCGCGCACGAGGCGGTCGGCCAGCTCCTGGCTGACTCCGAGGGTCGAGCTGGCGAGGCGCATCGCCTCCTCCGGCTGCCCGAGCTCGATGAGGGCGATGATGGTGTGGAGTCGATTCGCGAACTCGTGCGCCTGCGAGCGGAGCGCCGCGGCGAGGGTCTGGGAGGTCTCGAGCTCGCCGCTCAGCTCCTCGATGCGGGAATGGTCGCGCAGCGTGACGACGGTGCCCGCGAACCGGGGAGCGTCGTGGCCGGGGCCGCGCGTCACGACCGCCTCGCCGTTCACGACGAGCACGTGGCGCTCCGTCACCACGATCTCGTCGACGACGGCCTCGCCGCGCAGCATCACCTCGCGGAGGATCTCCGGTGCCTCCAGGTCGCGCACCGGCACCGGCGCGGCGTGCTCGTCGAAGGGCGGCAGGCCGAGGTACTCGGCGGCCTTCACATTCGTGAGCGCGATCCTGCCCTTCGTGTCGATGAGCACCAGGCCCTCGTCGATGGAGCGCAGCACCCCCTCGTAGTAGGCGAACATCCGCGCGAGGTCCTCCGGGCCGCGATTGTCGGTCACGCGGCGAAGATAGCGGCTGAGCGCCCAGGCGCCAGCCCCGCCGATGAGCAGCGCGCCGAGCGCGGACCAGAGGATGAGCGCGATGCGGGACCCGGTCGCGACGTGCGCGTTCGACACGGTGACGCCCGCGGAGACGAGGGCGACGACCTCGCCGTCGTCCCAGATGGGGGCGACGGCGCGCACCGAGGGGCCGAGGGTGCCCGTGTAGGTCTCCGTGAAGGTGGAGCCGGCGAGTGCAGCGTCGATGTTGCCCTGGAACGGGCGGCCGATCTCCTCGGGGTTGCGGTGCGTGATGCGCACCCCGTCCGTGTTCATGATCGTGATGAAGTCGACGCCGGTGGAGTCGGAGATGGAGATCGCGTAGGGCTGCAGGCTGCTGCTCGGGGCGGCTGTCTCGAGCTGCTCCACGACGAACGGGTCGTGGGCGATGGTCTCGGCGACGGCGAGGCTGCGCAGCGCGGCGTCGTCTTCGGCCTCGCGTCTCGCATCCGCCCACACGATCGCCACGCCGATGCCGGTGAGCACGAGGATGGCGACGAACTGCAGCACGAAGAGGCGCGTCGCGACGCTCCAGCTTGCGAATCGCATGGCGCTCCTCCTCACGGTCGTCGCATCTCCCGGCGCTGCACTGCACCGTCGGCGATGAGAACAGTATGAACGCAAGTCGCGGCGGTCATGTGGGGGAGCGGATGCTCGATCCATCGTTCCCGACGCAGCTCGCGTCGGACCTCAAAGGAGAGAAGACAGCAATGGCGCTCACATCTCAGGACCAGAAGGCTCCGCGCAAGCGCGGCATCGACAAGACGCACTGGCTCTACATCGCCGTCATCATCGCGGTGCTCGCGGGCATCACGGTCGGTCTCGTCCTCCCGGAGTTCGGGAAGGCGCTCAAGCCCGTCGGCGAGGCGTTCGTCGCCCTCATCAAGATGATGATCGCCCCGATCATCTTCTGCACGATCGTGCTCGGCGTCGGCTCCATCGCGAAGGCCGCGACGGTCGGCAAGGTGGGTGGGCTCGCGCTCCTCTACTTCATCACGATGTCGACCTTCGCCCTCGGCATCGGCATGGTCGTCGGCAACTTCATCCACCCGGGTGAGGGCCTCAACATCGCCAGCGCGTCGTACGAGGCGGATGCGGCGAAGAGCGAGGGAACGGCCGACTTCCTCCTCGGCATCATCCCGACGTCGCTGTTCTCGTCGCTGACGGACGGCAGCATCCTGCAGGTGCTGTTCGTGGCACTGCTGCTCGGCTTCGGCCTGCAGAAGATGGGCACGAAGGCGGCGCCCATCATCGACGCGATCGCGCAGATCCAGGCGCTCGTCTTCCGTGTGCTCGGCATGATCATGTGGGTTGCCCCGGTCGGCGCGTTCGGCGCCATCGCCGCGGTCGTGGGGGCGACGGGCATCGACGCGGTCATCGCGCTCGGCACGCTCATGATCGCCTTCTACATCACGTGCGCGCTGTTCATCGTCGTGGTGCTCGGCTCGCTGCTGTGGCTCGTGGCCCGCGTCAACATCTTCAAGCTCATGAAGTTCCTCGGCCGCGAGTACCTCCTCATCGTGTCGACGTCGTCGAGCGAGGTCGCGCTGCCCCGCCTCATCGCGAAGATGGAGCACGTGGGCGTCTCGAAGTCGGTCGCCGGCATCACGATCCCGACCGGTTACTCCTTCAACCTGGACGGCACGGCCATCTACCTGACGATGGCGTCGCTGTTCATCGCCAGCGCGATGGGCACGCCGCTCTCGATCGGCGAGCAGGTGTCGCTGCTGGTCTTCATGATGATCGCCTCGAAGGGCGCCGCCGGTGTGACCGGTGCTGGCCTCGCGACGCTCGCCGGCGGACTGCAGGCTCACCGCCCCGACCTCGTGGATGGCGTCGGCGTGATCGTCGGCATCGACCGCTTCATGTCGGAGGCCCGTGCCCTCACGAACTTCACGGGCAACGCCGTCGCGACGGTGCTCGTCGGAACGTGGACGAAGGAGATCGACAAGCAGCGCGTCGACCTCGTGCTCAGCGGAGGCGCCCCCTTCGACGAGGCGACCATGAACGAGGACGTGCACGGCTCGACCGACCACTCCCGTGACGCGAAGAGCGCGCAGGTCATCGACCAGGAGCGCGCGACCGCGTAGGCCTCTCGGCGCGGTCGGCTGGGGCGGCCCGCGCACGCAGACCTGTGGGGTGTGCATCCGTTTCGCGAGAACCGGATGCGCACCCCACAGGTCTGTCTGCTCGCAGTCGCGCCTACAGCCAGTCGCGCCTCTTGAACACGATGTAGAGCACGACGGAGGAGCCGATGACGAGGGCGATGGACGCGATGAGGCCCTCGACCTGGTCGTGGCCGGGGAAGTCGACGTTCATGCCGAAGAAGCCCGTGATGGCAGTCGGGACGGCGATGATCGCCGCCCAGCCCGTGACCTTCTTCATGATCTCGTTCATCTTGTTGCCCTGGAGGGCGATGCTGGTCTCGATGGCCGTCGAGATGTGGTCGGCGAGCGTCTCCGACCAGTCGGCGGCAAGGCCGGCATGGTCTCCGACGTCGGCGAAGTAGGGGTGCAGCTCCGGCGCCACCTTCTCCTCTCCCTGGTGGATGAGGAGGGTGATGACCTCTTTGAGGGGGAGCGTCGCGTGGCGCAGCTTGGAGACGCTGCGGCGCAGGGTGAATGCGCGCCGCTGCACCTCGCTGGTGTCGGGCCGTTCGCTGAAGAGGCCGTCGCTGAGCGCCTCGATGACCTCGTCGAGCCGCTCGACCGAGTCGGTGTGGCTGTCGACGACGATGTCGAGCAGCGCCCACACGAGCCACGGGACCCCGTAGGTGGAGAGCTCCTCGTTGTCGTCGAGCCGCGTCGCGACCGCGTCGATGGGGAAGCGATCCTCGTGCACGGTGACGAGGATGCCTGGCAGGATGAAGGCCGTCAGCCGCGAGATCTCGACCGCGCCCTCCTCGTCGCACTCCGACGCCGAGAGCGTCAGCAGGAGGTGCGAATCGAATCTCGCGAGCCGTGGCCGCTCGAGGTGGGACCGCGCGTCCTCGACCGCGAGCTGGTGCAGGTCGAGGAGCGTCGCCAGTTCGTCGAGGGCACCCTCCTCGTCGAGCGTCAGGTCGACCCAGACGGTGCAGTTCGCGGATGCTCGGTGCTCGGCGAGGGCCGTCAGCGAATGCTCACCCTCGACTCGCTTTCCTTCGCGGTAGAGCCTCTTCGTCTGCATGCGGCTCATCGTACGACCGCGGCTGGCGTCAGCTGTGCGGGGGCTGTGCGACGCTCGCGGGAGGCTTGCCGTAGCTGAGTCTGCGGATAGCCCACTCGGCCGGTCCCGCCTTGCCAGCCCGCTCGAGCAGGACGGCGCCGAGGAGCGTCACGAGCCAGGCACCGGCCCCGATGAGGAACGCGCCACCGGTGCCGACCGTGCCACCCAGACCGAGCGACCAGGCGGGCATGAGGAGCAGGAAGATGACGGACTGTGCCAGGTAGCCGGACATGGAGCGGCGCCCGAGGGCGGTCAGTGCCCCGACGATGGGGCCTGGCGCGGTCCCGGCCTGCTGGCTGCGGGCGACGATGAGGGCGAAGAGCGCCGCGTAGCCAGCCCCGGCCAGGATGCCGGTGGCGGAGTGCAGCGACCCGGCCAGGAACCACACCGGGCCAGGCTCGAAGCCGAACGCGAGCCCCAGGGCGAACGGGATCCCGCCGATGACGGCCGCCGCGACACCGGCCGTCGCGATGAGACGCACGGCGCGAGCGTGCTCCCACGGGCGCTCGAGGAGCTGATGCCTCGCCATGATGAGGCCGAGCATCATGGGCGGGAGGACCCCGAGCACGGTCAGCGGCGCGAACGCCAGGAACGGCAGGAACTCACCCACGCGCGCGGCCTGCGCGTCCAGGAACGTCTCGCTCAGGACCGACGGCATCTGGACGACCGCCCCCGTCTCCATCTCGCTGAGTCCGGATGCCGCAGCCCCGTCGCCGCTGCCGAACGCGATGGCAAGCGGGGCGGTGATGCCGAAGACGAGCCAGAGTACCCAGCTCGGTGAGCGCATCAGCAGGATGAGGACGAAGCCTGCGAGGGCGTACGTGTGCATGATGTCGCCCATGAAGAGGAGAAGCCCGTGGAGGGCGCCGAACACGAACAACCACGTGTTGCGCTTCGCGAGGAGCCCGCGCACCACCGGCCAGGGCGTGCCCCTGCGCTCCTCGCGGGTGACGAGCTGATGCAAGCCGTACGCGAACAGCAGCGAGAAGAGGGGGAAGCTGCGGTTGTCGATGAAGAGCGCACCGAGGACATCGGCGATGCGGTCGCCGACGCCAGGGTCCAGTGGGCGGAACAGGATGCCCTGCTCCCTGCCGTACAGGTACACGGTGAGGTTCGCGATCGCGATGAAGAGGAGGGCGAAACCTCGAGCCGCATCCGGCGCGAGAGCACGCGCCTGAGTCGCCGTGGGCTGGAGTCCTGGCGGTGAGAGCTGCATGCTCACACGCTACCGAGAACGGCATTCGGCACACACGCAGTCAACTGCCAGGTAAAATAAATCTGTCCACACCGCTGCATGAGCTCCAGGAGGCCGAATGATCGCGTTCCTGGCTATCTTCCTCGGCGCGAGCATCCTCATTCCGGTGCTCCACAGGTGGCTCCGGAACGTGACGTTCCTCGTCGCCGCCGCCATCCCCGCCGTCGCCTTCGTCTGGACCGCGCTGCTCGGTCCGCGCATCCTGAGTGGCGAGGTGCTCGTCGAGAGCATCCCCTGGATCCCGCAGATCGACATCGCCATCGCCATGCGGATGGACGTGCTCGCCTGGGTCATGACGCTCATCGTCACGGGAATCGGCTCGCTGGTGCTCGTCTACTGCGGCCGCTACTTCAAGCCGGACGAGCCCGACATCGGCCGCTTCGCCGCGGTGCTGCTCGCCTTCGCCGGCGTCATGTTCGGCCTCGTGCTCGCCGACGACATCTATCTCCTCTTCATCTTCTGGGAAGCGACGAGCGTGCTCTCCTTCCTGCTCATCGGGCACTACTCGTCGAAGCGCGCGAGCCGCGGTGCCGCGATGCAGGCGCTGCTCGTGACGACGCTCGGCGGCCTCGCCATGCTCGTCGGCCTCGTCATGCTGCACGCCTCGACCGGCACGTCGCTGCTGTCCGGGATCATCGCGAACCCGCCCGAGTTCGACGGCTTCACCATCACGGCCATCATGCTCGTGCTCGCGGGCGCCGTCACGAAGTCGGCCCTCGCGCCGTTCCACTTCTGGCTCCCCGCCGCGATGGCCGCGCCCACCCCGGTGAGCGCGTACCTGCACGCCGCGGCCATGGTGAAGGCCGGCATCTACCTCATCGCGCGCCTCGCACCCGGCTACGCGGAGATGCCCGGCTGGCGCGAGGTGCTCGTCACGATCGGCATCGCGACGATGCTCATCGGCGGGTGGCGTTCGCTGCGCCAGCACGACCTCAAGCTGATCCTCGCCTACGGCACCGTCAGCCAGCTCGGCTTCATGACCATCGTCGTCGCCTTCGGCACGCGGGACGCGGCGCTCGCGGGCCTCGCCATGGTCATCGCCCACGCGTGCTTCAAGGCCGCGCTGTTCCTCATCGTCGGCATGATCGACCACCGCACGGGAACCCGCGACATCCGCAAGCTCTCCGGCCTCGCGAAGGCCGCACCCGTGCTGTTCTGGATGACAGCGCTGGCGATCGCCGCCATGGCCGGCGTGCCCCCGATGTTCACGTTCGTGGCCAAGGAGGCCATCCTCACGGCCCTCCTCGAGGCGGGCGAGGCAGGCAACATGTGGGGCTGGGTCGCACTTGTCGGCGTCATCATCGGCACCGTGTTCACGGTCGCCTACTCGGCCCGCTTCCTCTACGGCGCCTTCGCGTCGAAGCCCGAGGTCGAGCGCGTGCGCTACGTGCCAGAGCACCTCGACTTCATGTTCTCCCCGCTCATCCTCGTCGCCGCCTCGCTCGGCCTCGGCTTCGCCTCCGGCCTCGTCGACCCCGTGCTCGCGATGTACGCGGACACGCTGCCGGAGATGCCGGGCGCCAAGCCGTACTACCTGGCCCTGTGGCACGGATTCGAGCCAGCGCTGTTCATCACCATCGGCACCTTCATCCTCGGTGGCCTGCTCTTCCTCTGGCGGGCGCCCGTCGCCCGCGCCCAGGCGAAAGTGCCGCCGCTCATCGAGTCGTCGCGCGGCTACTGGACCACGATGCGCGTCGTCGACGTCATCGCCGCCCGCACCACCGCGACCACCCAGCGCGGCTCGCTGCCCTTCTACCTCGCGTCGATCTTCATCATGTTCGTCGTCGCCTCCGTCTTCACGCTCGTCACGATGGACACCCCGGTGCCCGCGTTCGAGACCGAGATCCGCTGGCAGGAGATCGCGATCATCCTGATCATGATCCTCGCCGCGTTCTTCGTGACGAGCTCGGAGAAGCGCTTCCAGGGCGTCATCCTCGTGGGCGTCACCGGCTACGGCATGGCGGGGCTCTTCGCGCTCTCCGGCGCCCCGGACCTCGCGATCACGCAGGCGCTCATCGAGACCATCACGCTCGTCGTGTTCGTGCTCGTGCTGCGCCGGCTCCCGGCACGCCACGGCAAGGCGCTCAAGAACCCGCCGTCGTGGCTGCGCTGGCTCATCGGCGGCTCCGTCGGGATCGTCATGGCCATCGTCGCCTGGATCGCGCTCGCCTCCCGCCAGGCTTCCCCCGACTCGCTGTTCTTCCCCGAGTTCGCCTTCAAGGGCGGGCACGGCTCGAACATCGTCAACGTCACGCTCGTCGACATCCGCGGCTGGGACACGATGGGGGAGCTCTCCGTCCTCATCGCCGCCGCCACGGGCGTCGCGAGCCTCGTCTACCTCAACAACCGCGGCCGCTCGCGGGTGGACGCCGCCCGCGGCCCGCGCTTCCTGCGCGCCTCCCGCCCCGTCACCGAGCCCATCGACCTCGCGGCCGTGAGCGCCGCCGGCCAGAAGCTCGGCAAGGCAGACAAGCTGCAGGGGGAGCGCCGCAAGGTCTGGCTCATCGCCGGGAAGTCGCTCGCCCCGAACAACCGCTCGATCATCCTCGAGGTCGTCGTGCGGCTCGTGTTCCACGCGCTGCTCATCGCGTCCCTCTTCCTCCTCTTCACCGGTCACAACACCCCGGGTGGCGGTTTCGCGGGCGGCGCCGTCGCGAGCCTCGCGCTCGCCGCGCGCTACCTGGCCGGCGGTAGGGCCGAGCTCGATGAGGCAGTGAAGGTGGATGCGGGTCGGCTGCTCGGCATCGGGTTCCTGCTCGCGACGCTCACGGCGCTCGTGCCGATCTTCTTCGGCCAGGCGCCCTTCACCTCCTCGTGGATCGACCAGGACATCCCCGGCATCGGCCAGTTCGTCTTCGTCACGTCGACCGTCTTCGACATCGGCGTCTACCTCATCGTCATCGCGCTGGTCATCGACATCCTGCGCTCCCTCGGTTCGGAGATCGACCTGCAGATCGAACAGGATGCGTCCCCGGACTCCGACTCGGCTGCCGAGCACGACGGTCTCCAGGGCGAGACCCCGGACGGTGGCGAGACGGGCTACAACACGGGGGCGCTCGCCCGCGTCAACGAAGAGGTCGAAGCCGTTCAGTCAGATATCGAACCCGTCGAATCCGAGGAGGTGACCCGCTCATGACCCTGTCCCTCGTGCTCCTCGTCGGCATGGCCGCGCTCTACACGTGCGGCGTCTACCTGCTCCTCGAGCGCAGCCTCACGCGCATGCTCCTCGGGATCCTGCTCGTCGGCAACGCCACGAACATCCTGCTCTTCTTCATGTCGGGCAGCTTCGGCCTCGCCCCCATCTACGACCCTGATGTCGCGCCGGAGGACTACTCCGACCCGATCCCACAGGCGTTCATCCTCACGGCCATCGTCATCACCTTCGGCGTGACGGCCTTCATGCTCGCCCTCATCTACCGCTCGTGGCGCCTGGCGCAGGCCGACACCGTGAGCGACGACGAAGAGGACATCGCGATGCGCACGGCCGACCTGTCTCAGGACGACGAGGAGTTCGACGAGGACGACTCGGGCGACACGGAGTTCGGGGAGTACGCGGAAGCGGCGGTCTCGACCGCCCGCATCACCATGGGCGGGGGGCCGAAACCCGGCTCGGGCAAGGACAGCTTCGCCGAGGCATCGCTCAAGGCCACCGAGCCGAGCAACCGGCACGAGGAGCTCGAGGAGTTCCGGGCCGGCGAGCAGGATGCGGAAGCCGAGCAGGGCTCGCAGCCCGACGGTGCTCGCGAGGTCGGACTCGACTCCGGCACCGACGACCACGCCGAACCGCACGACGACGCAGGGAGGGGGGACCGCTCATGACCTGGCTCGTTCCCCTCATCGTGCTCGTGCCGCTCATCGGAGCGGCCCTCACGCTGACCGCGGCTCGCGCGGCTCGCCTCCAGATCTTCCTGGCCCAGGCAACGCTCGTGCTCGCACTCGTCGTGAGCATCGGCCTGCTCGTAGCCGTCAACACCTCGGGTGAGGCGCTCGTCGTGCAGGGCGGCGGCTGGCTCGCCCCCTTCGGCATCTCGCTGGTCGTCGACCAGCTGTCGGCGATGCTCGTGCTCGTCACGAGCATCGTGCTGCTCGCCGTCATGGCGTTCTCCATCGGACAGGGCGCAGCGGACGGCGACGACGAGACGCCCGTCTCCATCTTCTACCCCACCTACCTCGTGCTGGCGGCAGGCGTCTACAACGCGTTCATCGCCGGCGACCTCTTCAACATGTTCGTGGGCTTCGAGATCCTCCTCGTGTCGAGCTTCGTGCTCATCACGCTCGGCGGCACGACGGAGCGCATCAAGGCGGGCGTGACGTACATCGTCGTCAGCCTCGTGTCCTCGTTCATCTTCCTCGGCTCGATCGCCCTCATCTACGGCGCAGTCGGCACCGTGAACTTCGCGGAGATCGCCGTGCGGATGGCCGAGCTGCCGCAGGACGTGCAGCTCATGCTGCACATGCCGCTCCTCATCGCGTTCGCCATCAAGGCGGCGCTCTTCCCACTGTCCTTCTGGCTGCCGGACTCGTACCCGTCGGCGCCAGCACCGGTGACGGCCGTGTTCGCGGGCCTGCTCACCAAGGTGGGCGTGTACGCCATCCTGCGCACCGAGACCCTGCTGTTCTGGGACAACGACATCTCCGTGCTGCTCATGGTCATAGCGCTGCTGACGATGGTCGTCGGCATCCTCGGCGCCGTGGCGCAGGCGGGCATCCGACGAATGCTGTCGTTCACGCTCGTCAGCCACATCGGCTACATGATCTTCGGCGTCGCGCTCGGCACGGAGCTCGGTGACGCCGCGACGGTGTTCTACATCGTCCACCACATCATCGTGCAGACGGCGCTGTTCCTCGTCACGGGTCTCATCGAGCGCATCGCGGGCTCGTCCTCGCTCACGCACCTGGGCGGGATGCTCAAGCGCGCGCCGTTCGTGGCGGTGCTGTTCTTCATCCCGATGCTCAACCTCGGCGGCATCCCGCCGTTCTCGGGCTTCATCGGCAAGGTCGGCCTCTTCACCGCTGGCGCGGCGGAGGGCAGCGTGCTCAGCTACGTGCTCATCGGCGCGGGTGCCGTGACGAGCCTCCTGACGCTCTACGCCCTCATCCGCGTCTGGAACCTCGGCTTCTGGCGCACGCAGGAGCAGGTCGTCGACTTCTCGTCGCCCATGACGGAGCGCATCTCCGACACCCCCGAGTCCGCCGTCGTGACCGAGACGAAGTCCTCGTCGCGCCTCATGACGATCGCGACGACCACCATGGTCGCCGTGAGCGTCGCCATCACGGTCTTCGCCGGCCCCATCTACGAATGGTCCGAGACGGCCGCGTTCGACCTGGTACCCGCCGAGTACATCAGCTCGGTCTCCAACGGGGAGGTGCTCAAGCCATGAAGGTGAAAGACGTCAGCGCCCGCAAGCCGAGGCGCCACGCCATCCTCGTCCAGCTGCCGCTGCTGCTCGCGCTCGTCGCGTTCTGGCTGGTGCTGTGGGGGCACGTCGACGTCATCAGCGTCGTCACCGGGATCATCTTCTCGGTCATCATCGTCGAGGTCTTCTACCTGCCGGCGGTCGACCTCTCGGGTCGCATCAACCTGTGGTGGAGTCTCGTCTTCTTCGTGAAGTTCCTCTACCGCCTCGTGAGCGCATCCCTCATCGTCGCGTGGCTCGCGTTCCGGCCCGCGAAGCCGCCACTCGGCTCCGTGGTCTCGGTGCAGCTGCGCACGCGCAGCGACTTCGTGCTCACCCTCACCGCCGAGGTGAACATGCTCATCCCCGGCTCCATGGTCGTCGAGGTCGACCGGATGCACTCCGTGCTGTACCTGCACGTGCTCGATGCCTCCACCGACGAGGCCGTCGAGTCCGTCAAGGCGCTCGCGCTCGACGTCGAGGAGGGCCTCGCGCTCGCCCTGGGCACACGCGACGACCTCTGGCGAGTCAACCGCGACCGGGTGCGCCGCGGCCTCGGCCCCATCGGCCAGTCGCCAGCGCAGAAGAAGCACGAGGGCATCCGCGACAAGCAGTTCGCGCACGACATGCCCGTCTTCGTCGAGGGCGCGGCGGGCAGCCGCTCAACGGCTCCGGAGGGGAACAAGTGATGGTCGTCGACGTGCTCGTCTGGATCTTCGGCACGATGTTCGCGGTCGCCGCGCTGCTCGCGGTGATCCGCATCATCCGCGGCCCCTCCATCATCGACCGCATGGTCGCGTCCGACGCGCTCCTCACGATCCTCATCTGCGTGCTCGTCGCCGACATGATCATCCGCGGACACACGGACACCCTCCCGCTGGTCCTCGCGCTCGCGATGACCGCATTCATCGCCTCGGTCGCAGTGGCCAGGCACGTCACCAGGCAGGAGGCGAACGCCAGTGAGCGCTTCTGACCCGCTTCTCGCATCCGGGGGGCTCCTCACCGAGGGGCCACTCGAGATCCTCGACGTCATCTCCCTCGTCTGCCTCGGCCTCGGCGCGCTGCTGTCGCTCGCCGCGGGCGTCGGCCTCATGCGCTTCTCCGACGTGCTCATGCGCATGCACGCGCAGACGAAGCCGCAGATCGCCGGGCTCATGTTCCTGCTCATCGGCCTCGCCGTCCAGCAGACGCACCTGCCGACGATCCTGTTCCTCATCCCGATCATGTTCTTCCAGATGCTGACGACCCCGGCGGGTGCGACGATGCTCGCGCGAGCCGGCTACCGCAGCAGGCAGTTCGACAACGTGCCCCTGTACGCCGACGAGCTCGCGGCCGCCGTCGAAAGCGCGCAGCGCCGCACGGACGACGAACTGACTCGGGCGCACGCCGTCCGGACCGGCCAGCCGGAACGAGAGCCGGCACCCGAGCACGAGGGCCTCGGGCACGGCGAGAAGTAGCCTGTCGCGACGGCACTGCCCGGCCGTCGCCGCGGCGTAGAATGGCGGGCATGCCTGAGCCAGAAATCGACATCAAGCCACGCAGTCGGGTCGTCACCGACGGCATCGAAGCCACCACGTCGCGCGGCATGCTCCGCGCCGTGGGCATGGGCGACGAGGACTGGGACAAGCCGCAGATCGGCATCGCGTCCTCGTGGAACGAGATCACCCCCTGCAACCTCTCCCTCAACCGCCTCGCGCAGGGCGCGAAGGAGGGCGTGCACTCGGGCGGCGGCTACCCGCTGCAGTTCGGCACCGTCTCCGTCTCCGACGGCATTTCGATGGGCCACGAGGGCATGCACTTCTCGCTCGTCTCGCGCGAGGTCATCGCCGACTCCGTCGAGACCGTCGTCATGGCCGAGCGCCTCGACGGCACGGTCCTGCTCGCGGGATGCGACAAGTCGATCCCCGGGATGCTCATGGCTTCCGCACGCCTCGACCTCTCGAGCGTCTTCCTCTACGCGGGGTCCATCGCGCCGGGCTGGGTGAAGCTCTCGGACGGCACCGAGAAGGACATCACGATCATCGACTCCTTCGAGGCGGTCGGCGCCACGAAGGCCGGCAAGATGTCCGAGTCCGACCTGAAGCGCATCGAATGCGCCTTCGCGCCAGGCGAGGGCGCCTGCGGTGGCATGTACACGGCCAACACGATGGCCTCCGTCGCCGAGGCCCTCGGCCTCAGCCTGCCGGGCTCGGCGGCCCCCGCATCGGCCGACCGCCGCCGCGACGCGTTCGCCCACCGCTCCGGCGAGGCAGTGGTCAACCTGCTCCGCCAGGGCATCACGACGGGCGACATCCTCACGAAGGAGGCCTTCGAGAACGCGATCGCGATCGCGATGGCACTCGGCGGATCGACCAACGTCGTGCTCCACCTCCTCGCGATCGCCCGCGAGGCGCAGGTCGACGTCACCCTGCACGACTTCAACCGCATCGGCGACAAGGTTCCCCACATCGCCGACATGAAGCCCTTCGGTAAGTACGTCATGAACGACGTCGACCGCCACGGCGGCATCCCCGTCGTCATGAAGGCGCTCCTCGACGAGGGCCTCATGCACGGCGACGCGCTCACGGTGACGGGCAAGACGCTCGCCGAGAACCTCCGCGACCTCAATCCCGACCCCGTCGACGGCGACGTCGTGCACACGGTCAGCAACCCCATCCACGCGACCGGCGGCATCACGGTGCTGCACGGCTCCCTCGCTCCCGAGGGCGCGGTCGTCAAGACGGCCGGCTTCGACGCGGACGTCTTCGAGGGGCCAGCGCGTGTCTTCGAGCGCGAGCGCGGCGCGATGGATGCCCTCACGAACGGCGAGATCGAAGCGGGCGACGTCATCGTCATCCGCTACGAAGGCCCGAAGGGCGGACCGGGCATGCGCGAGATGCTCGCCATCACGGCGGCCATCAAGGGCGCAGGTCTCGGCAAGGATGTACTACTCTTGACGGACGGACGATTCTCAGGCGGCACAACCGGCCTGTGCATCGGCCACATTGCACCGGAAGCGGTCGACCAAGGTCCTATCGCTTTCGTCCGCAGTGGAGATCTGATTCGGGTCGACATCGCGGCTCGCTCGATCGACCTACTCGTCGACGAAGCTGAGCTCGCCTCCCGCCGAGAAGGCTGGGAACCGCTCCCTCCGAAGTTCACGCGCGGCGTGCTTGCGAAATACTCGAAGCTCGTTCGCAGCGCGTCCGAGGGCGCGACCACGGGCTAGCCCTCAGGGCTGGCCCTCATCGACCGCGCTCGACTCATCGAGTACGAAGAAGAACGGATCTCATGACGCAGGAAACTGCCGCCCGCATCGCCGCGGCGTCACCACCCTCCGCTGGGCACGAGCCCGAGATGCTGACCGGAGCCCAGGCTGTCGTCCGCACCCTCGAGAACCTCGGGGTCACGGACGTCTTCGGACTGCCGGGTGGCGCCATCATCGAGGTGTACGACCCACTCCTCGACAGCACCAAGCTCCGCCACATCCTGGTTCGCCACGAGCAGGGCGCCGGCCACGCCGCCGAGGGCTACGCCTCGGCGAGCGGCCGCACCGGCGTCTGCATCGCGACGAGCGGCCCAGGCGCCACGAACCTCGTCACCGCGATCGCCGACGCCTACATGGACTCGGTGCCGCTGCTCGCCATCACCGGCCAGGTGTTCTCGCACCTCATGGGAACGGACGCCTTCCAGGAGGCCGACATCATCGGCATCACCATGCCGGTGACGAAGCACAGCATCCTCGTCCGCACGCCGGAGGAGATCCCGGCGGCCATCGCCGCGGCGTACCACATCGCGTCGACCGGTCGCCCCGGGCCAGTGCTCGTCGACATCACGAAGGACGCGCAGCAGAAGAAGGCGCCGTACGTCTGGCCGGTGAAGCTCGACCTGCCCGGCTACCGCCCGGTCCTGAAGGCGCACGGCAAGCAGATCCTCGCCGCGGCGCAGCTCATCGCGCAGGCCAAGAAGCCCGTCTTCTACCTCGGTGGCGGTATCGTCCGCTCCGGTGCATCCGCCGAAGTGCAGCGCCTCGTCGAGAAGACCGGTGCGCCGGCCGTCACGACGCTCATGGCACGCGGCGCGTTCCCCGACTCGCACCCGCAGATGCTCGGCATGCCCGGCATGCACGGCACGGTGCCCGCCGTGCTCTCGCTGCAGGAAGCAGACCTGCTCATCACGATCGGCGCCCGCTTCGACGACCGAGTGACCGGCAAGTCGGCGCTCTTCGCGCCGAACGCCAAGGTCATCCACGTCGACATCGACCCCGCCGAGATCTCCAAGATCCGCACGGCCGACGTGCCGATCGTGGGCGACGCGCGCGAGGTCGCCATCGACCTCCTCGCCGCCGTCACCGACCACGCTCCCGCGGAGGCCTCGCGCCTCGAAGAGTGGTGGACCTACCTCAACGGCCTCAAGGCGGAATTCCCGCTCGGCTTCACCGAGCCGAGCGACGGCCTCCTCTCGCCGCAGCGCATCATCCAGCGCATCAGCGAGCTCACCGGGCCCGAAGCCATCTACGCGGCGGGCGTCGGCCAGCACCAGATGTGGGCGGCGCAGTTCGTCAAGTACGAGCGCCCCAACGCGTGGCTCAACTCCGGCGGCGCCGGCACCATGGGCTACGCCATCCCAGCTGCGATGGGCGCCAAGGTCGCCGAACCGCACCGCACGGTGTGGGCGATCGACGGCGACGGATGCTTCCAGATGACCAACCAGGAACTCGCGACCTGCGCGATCAACGACATCCCCATCAAGGTCGCGATCATCAACAACTCGTCGCTCGGCATGGTGCGACAGTGGCAGACGCTCTTCTACGACGGACGCCACTCGAACACCGACCTCAACACGGGGCACGAGACGGTCCGCATCCCCGACTTCGTGAAGCTCGCCGACGCCTACGGGGCGCTCGGCATCCGCGTCACGAAGGAGGAGGAGATCGACGCCGCGATCAAGCTCGCACTCGAGACCAACGACCGCAGCGTCGTCATCGACTTCGTCGTGAGCGCCGACGCCATGGTGTGGCCGATGGTGCCGCAGGGCGTCTCGAACAGCTTCGTCCAGTACGCCAAGGAACACAGCCCGACCTTCGAGGGGGAGTAGAACATGTCGAAGCACGTACTTTCCCTCCTCGTCGAGGACAAGCCGGGCCTCCTGACGCGCGTCGCCGGGCTGTTCGCCCGCCGAGGCTTCAACATCGAGTCGCTCGCCGTCGGAACGAGCGAGGTCGAAGGGCTCTCGCGCATCACGGTCGTCGTGGACGTCGAGGAGTTCCCGCTCGAGCAGGTGACCAAGCAGCTCAACAAGCTCATCAACGTCATCAAGATCGTCGAGCTCGAATACGACGCCTCCGTGCAGCGCGAGCACCTCCTCGTGAAGGTCAAGGTCGATGCGACGACGCGCTCGCAGGTCATCGAAGCCGTCAACCTGTTCCGGGCCCGCGTCGTCGACGTGGCGACGGATGCGCTTGTCATCGAGACCACGGGCGACACGGGCAAGGTGCAGGCATTCCTGCGCGTGCTCGAGCCGTACGGCATCCGCGAGATCGTCCAGTCGGGCCTCGTGGCCGTCGGGCGCGGCGCCAAATCCATGACCGAGCGGGTCGCGCGCTGACCCTCGCGTCGCGCGCATCCGCTCAGCACCACCCAAACGCCAGAACGCCAACAATCAAGGAGCACACAAGTGGCTGAAATCCTGTATGACACCGACGCAGACCTGAGCATCATCCAGAGCAAGAAGGTAGCCGTCGTCGGCTACGGCTCGCAGGGCCACGCCCACGCGCAGAACCTTCGCGACTCCGGCGTCGAGGTCAAGATCGGCCTGAAGGACGGCTCCAAGTCGGCCCCCAAGGCCCAGGAAGATGGCTTCGAGGTCCTCAACGTTGCGGATGCAGCTGAGTGGGCCGACGTCATCATGATCCTCGCCCCCGACCAGCACCAGCGCTCCATCTACACGGACAGCGTCAAGGACAAGCTCACCGAGGGCAAGACGCTCGCGTTCGCCCACGGCTTCAACATCCGCTTCGGCTACATCGACGCCCCCGACGGCGTCGACGTGATCCTCGTCGCCCCGAAGGCCCCCGGCCACACGGTGCGCCGCGAGTTCGTCGCGGGCCGCGGCATCCCGGACATCATCGCCGTCGAGAACGACGCGTCGGGCACCGCCTGGGCGACCGCGCTCTCCTACGCCGCCGCCATCGGCGGAACCCGTGCAGGCGTCATCAAGACGACCTTCACGGAGGAGACCGAGACCGACCTCTTCGGCGAGCAGGCTGTGCTCTGCGGCGGCACGTCGCAGCTCATCCAGTACGGCTTCGAGACGCTCACCGAGGCTGGCTACCAGCCCGAGATCGCCTACTTCGAGGTGCTCCACGAGCTGAAGCTCATCGTCGACCTCATCTGGGAGGGCGGCATCGCCAAGCAGCGCTGGTCGGTCTCCGACACGGCGGAGTTCGGCGACTACGTCTCCGGCCCGCGCGTCATCGACCCGAGCGTCAAGGAGAACATGCAGGCCGTTCTCGCCGACATCCAGTCCGGCGCCTTCGCGAAGCGCTTCATCGACGACCAGGACAACGGCGGCGTCGAGTTCGCCGAGTTCCGCAAGAAGGGCGAGTCGCACCCCATCGAGAAGACCGGCCAGGAGCTGCGCAAGCTCTTCGCCTGGAAGCAGACCGACAGCGACTACGTCGACGGACAGGTCGCGCGCTAAGCGTCACCAGCCGTCCGCAGTCCTGAACTGCACGGGGCCGGCCCAGAGCATCCGCTCGGGGCCGGCCCTTCTGCGCGTGCCAGGGGCCGCATGTTACGGCGGCGCGGGCCGCTGGCGCGCCCCGCGATAGGATCGGTTCGGCCTGCGCCCGCAGACTCCCTGTCTCCACTGGAGGATTCTTCACGTGTCAAAGCCCGTCGTTCTGCTTGCCGAGCAGCTTTCCCCCGCAACCGTGGATGCGCTCGGTCCCGACTTCGAAGTCCGCCAGGTCGACGGCACCGACCGTCCCGCGCTCCTCGAGGCACTCGCCGAGGCCAACGCCATCCTGGTGCGCAGCGCGACCCAGGTCGACGCCGAGGCGATTGCCGCAGCCCCGAACCTGAAGATCATCGCGCGCGCCGGCGTCGGCCTCGACAACGTCGACACGCCAGCCGCCACGAAGGCCGGGGTCATGGTCGTCAACGCGCCCACCTCGAACATCACGTCGGCCGCCGAGCTCGCGGTCGGCCACATCATCTCGCTCGCTCGCCACATCCCGAACGCCAACGCGTCGATGAAGGCCGGCGACTGGAAGCGCTCGAAGTACACAGGTGTCGAGCTGTTCGAGAAGACCGTCGGCATCGTCGGCCTCGGCCGCATCGGCACGCTCGTCGTCGACCGCCTCAAGGGCTTCGGCGTGACGCTCGTCGCCTACGACCCCTACGTGACGCCCGCCCGCGCCTCCCAGCTGGGCGTGCAGCTCCTCAGCCTCGAAGAGCTCATGGCGCAGTCCGACTTCATCACCATCCACATCCCGCGCACCCCCGAGACGACGGGGCTCATCGGCGACGCGGAGTTCGCGCTCGCCAAGCCCGAGCTGCGCATCGTGAACTGCTCACGCGGCGGCATCATCGACGAGAACGCGCTCCGCGACGCCCTCGAATCAGGCAAGATCGCCGGCGCCGCCCTCGACGTGTTCGTCACCGAGCCGCCGTCGAACCGCGACCTCCTCGACCAGCCGAACCTGCAGCTCACGCCGCACCTGGGCGCATCCACCGACGAGGCCCAGGAGAAGGCCGGCGTCTCGGTTGCCCGCTCCGTGCGCCTCGCGCTCGCCGGCGAGCTCGTGCCCGACGCGGTGAACGTCGCCGGCGGCGTCATCGACGAGTACGTGCGCCCCGGCATCCCGCTCATGGAGAAGCTCGGCCAGTTCCTGCAGGGCCTCATCGGCGCCTCCCCGGTGGCGTTCGACATCGAGGTGCACGGCGAGCTCGCACGCTACGAGATCAAGGCGCTGCGTCTCGCCGCGCTCAAGGGCTTCTTCACGAACATGGTGACCGAGCAGGTCTCCTACGTGAACGCGCCGCTCCTCGCGGAGGAGCGCGGCCTCGAGGTTCGCATGAACGCGGATGAGGACAGCGACGAGTACCGCAACGTGCTTACCCTCCGCGCGACGCTCAGCGACGGCAAGACGGTCTCCGTCTCCGGCACGCTCACCGGCCCGAAGCAGATCGAGAAGCTCGTGGGCATCAACGGGTACAGCATCGAGGTGCCGCTCGCGAACCACCACCTCGTGATGGTCTACAGCGACCGCCCCGGCGTCGTCGCCGTCTACGGTGCCGCGCTCGGCGACGCCGGTGTGAACATCGCCGGCATGCAGATCGCACGCGACGAAGAGGGCGGCCAGGCCCTCTCCGTGCTCACGATCGACGAGCCCGCGAGCGACGAGCTGCTCGCGAAGCTGCGCGACGCGATCGGCGCCTCCGAGCTGCACGAGATCGACATCATCGAGAGCTAGCACTTCCAGCGGCGGCCTGCCGCCCCGGCGAACGCTGCCTGCGTCTTCACCCCCTGCGAGAGCTCGCCGGGGGTGAAGACGCAGGCAGCGTTTTCGGTCAGTGGCCGTCGTGGCCAGCTTGCGGGATGGATGCCGCCCGGTGGGGCCCGGTGGACGTGCTGCGGTGCATCCGTCACGCAAGCTGGCCGACGCCCGGGCGGGTGGAGAGCCGTCCCGTCCCGTCCCGTCCCGCCCCGTCCCGTCGCGGGCGCGATCGCTGCCAGCCAATTGCCCCGCTGACGCCCCGCCTGGAGGGCGACTGCTGGGCAGCGATGGAGGCTCGGGGCCGGAGCGGGTGGCGGGGCGTGGACGGTCCCGGTGGTTGGTCTGTCGCCGCGGCCGGCTCGTGGCGTGACCAACTTCCGGGATGGATGCGGGACGGCGGGGCCTTGCGAGGCTGTTCTGGCGCATTCATCACGCAAGTTGGACGATGCTGCGCTGGCGCGAGCGTCCACGCGCCCTGCGGCGCGAGCGCTGCCAGGCAAGTGGCTCTCTCGAGGCGAGCGACGCCCGTCGCGGCCAGCCAAGTGGCCTCTTTGGCATCCGTCATGTCGCAGGACATCGGTGACAGTTCGAGCGGGGCCGGTGGTGACACTTCTCGGGCTGATCGGTTGGGTGGGCGTGCTGATCGACCCGGGCATGTCGTCGAATGAGCCTGTTGATGCCCGTGTCGGTCCCGCGATCAGTCAGCGGCCGGTGGATGTGCCGGTCGGGGGTCTGAAATGAGCGATCTTCCAGCTCGAGGACGATCAGTCGCGTCTCGCGTTCGCCTCTCACGTCGCAGCGAGCGAGACCCCGCTCGATCCGCATGCCGTCTTCAAGAAAGGCCTGGAGTCGCAGGGCGCCGCGCAACGGCTGCTCACCGATAGCCGTCTCGCGACGAGCAGCCACTCGCCGCGTCGATCGAGCAGCTCGAGGAACTGGTCGACCGGTTCGATGTCATCTGCAACCCCGAACCCCCGAACGAGGCCTTCCCGGGGCGAATGACCCCGCAGCGAGCATGGAACGTGACACAGCCCGCGGACCCGCCAGTGCTTGACCCCGGCCCGCTGACCAGGATCGCCGAGATCGCGAGGAGGACGGGGCGCACCGCGAGGCATTCCTCCGCAAGAACGGCACCGTTCAGCTCCAGTTCATTCGCGGGCAAAACTGTCACCGGTGTCCCGTGAACTCACACCCGAGGCGTCACAGATCGCCGCGGTTGTGCACACAAGCAGCGTTGTTGTGCGCTCGGGATGGGGTGGACCTGAAGTGCGCGGCTCCGTGGTGGGGATGCTTGTCGCCCAATGTTCGGGCGAAACACGCATTGGTGCGTGGAATCAGGTGAATTGTCCAAGGGTCGAACTTTCGAAGGATGGTCCGCGGACCGCGCGAATGCAACGCTAGCCGCATGCACAGAAAAGCACGTCAGCAGCACGGAGGCGGTGTCCTTCCCAAACCGCATTCTCGTTGCCGGGAGAGTCGTGTGGGAAAGGGGTCCGAGAATGCTCTTGTCGCAGCGCAATGCTGTAAATCGGAAACTTGCATGATGCTTCATGGTAAATGCTTGACGTGAAGAGCGACCTTTTCTAGTTTAGAACGGCGGTCGAACGGAGGCCGCGAAGTCACTATCAAGGGGGAAAGATGTCCAATTACATTGCGCCGAAAATCGAGCAGGTCGGATCCTACCGAAAGGTCACGAACGGGGTCTGGTTCGGTCGCTGGCGCGACATCTTCGGCGGGCGAGCATTCATCAAGGTGACGGTCGGCTAGGGGTCGTCGTTCGAACGAGGGGGCGGTGCGCTCATCGCGTGCATCGTCCCCTCCAGGCTCGAAGGAGAAAGGTGGTGAGGGGCATCTCAACGCTCAATGAAATCCGGTCGACTTTCTCGACGTCCACGCTCTGCTATTGGACGATGGATGACGGGGTCGTTCGTACCAGTGCATCCCAGCTCGACCTGCGTGGCTTCGCTGCGCTGGACCTCGACCGACTTTCGCTGGAGACCTGCCCCAACCTGCCGAGCATCTTCCGCCTGCGTCCGTTCTGGGCGAATGTCCGGGTGGTCGCCCCAGGTCACGACCTGGTTGTCGCTGGGGGGCGAGGGGGTGATCGACGCTGGTGGGAGGCGGGCGAGCACCGAGATGCGACGTTCGAAGCGGCGGCGGACCGATTGCGGCACGCTCTCCGCACCGCGGTCGAGCGGCGCCTCTGCCCGGGCGAGCGCCTCGGGGCAGATCTCTCTGGGGGGATGGACTCGACGTCGCTCGCCTACCTGGTTGAGGCGGTCGGGGGCGAGGTTGCTCACTTCCATGCAGGAACTGCGGATGCACAGAACCAGGACTCGCGATACGCGCGGCGAGCCGCGGCTGAGCTGCGCGGCGAGTTCGTGGAGCTGCCGTCCTTCACATCGACGCTTGACGCGTTCGCCACGGCAGCACGGAACGGGGAACGCACAGGGCACGGCGTTTCCGGGCCGCCGGCCTGGCGAGCCAACATGCCACATCTGCAGATGCTGTTCGAGCAGGAGCGCGCCCGAGATATTCGCACGCACATCAATGGGTTAGGTGGTGACGAGCTGTTCGCCCTGCAGCCGGCGATCATGTCGTCGTTGGTGCAGTCCGGCGCGGTCGCTGTGGGGCTGCGATCCGCTGCCCGTCTGGCGCGTGCGCAACGGTGGCCGGTGCTGCGGACTCTTGCAGCCGTGTGCTCCACACGCACCCTTGGTGACGAATTGGTGGCGCGTGTCCACGCGGACGCGAGTCCGCACGCTGACGCCTTCGGCTGGGCCCCGGGCTTCGGGGTCTCACGTTTCGCCTCCGCGCAGACACGGGCGAGAGTCGAGGCGCAGATCCGCGGTCAGGCAACGGCCGGGATCGAGCCGCACTTTCCCGATAGGGCCCGGCACCAGATGGCCGAGTCGGTCATGTTCCAAGGGGAAGTCGTGCGGCAGGTCAACGAGGCGTTTGCCGACGAGGGGGTTCATTGGGAAGCGCCCTTTCTCGATGACGAGATCCTGCGACTCATGTTCGGGCTCTCCTCGTCGATCGCGATAGGACAGCGGCATTCGAAGCCCCTGCTGGCCGCGAGTATGAAGGGTCTCGCGCCTGAGTGGATATTCAGTCGTGAAGACAAGGGTGAATACAGTGCAGATCTGTTCAGTGCCTTTGCTTCCAGAATCGGTGGCCTGAAATCGCTGTTTCGCGAGAGTTTTCTTGTCGATCAAGGTCTATTGAATCCCGACGCGATTCTCAATGCACTGGAGATGCCCGTGTTGAAGACGCACGACCTCTTCGAAATCGAGCAGCTCGCGACCCTTGAGCTCTGGGCTCGGGAAATGGAAGGCGAATGAGCGACAGATTGAGCGACGCCGATATCTATACCTTGTCGCCGACATGCTCGTTTGAGCAAGAGGGGGAAGGCGTTGTGGTTTTCGATGCCGGTGGAGGAACGTACTGGCGCGGCAACTCGACCGCCAGGCTGGTGCTTGAGCTCACCGTCCGGGGATGCACGCGCGCGGACGCCGTCGACCGGTTGGAGCGCGAGCACGGCCCCTCGGCAGGTCTGCGAGATGACGTGCGAGGCCTCTTGGCCGTCCTGATCAAAGCGCGCATCGTGAAGCGCAACGCATGAGCCTCCCGCTGAGCGCCCAGCCTTCCATCGCGACGAGGGGCTGCCGCGCCCTGACCGTGCGGTGCGCGGTCTCGGTCGCGTATCTGATCACGTACGCCAAGCCGCGGCAGATCAGACGGTTGCTCATCGAGCTGCGCCGTGGGGTCCGCCCATCGACGGGCGAGGAGGCGGAAGTCGCACGCGCGGCGGTGTGCGGCGCGAGTGAGCGTTGCGCTGGAGAGGGCTGCCTGCAGCGCTCGATCGCGACGGTCCTTCTCTGCCGTTTCGAAGGCCACGCGCCGAGCTGGTGCTCCGGCTACCGGACGGGGCCGTTCGTCGCGCATGCCTGGGTGGAAGCGGATGGCGTGCCCGTGTCGGAACCCCCCGAGGTAGCCAGCTACCGGAGAGTCGTCACGACCGAAGAGGACAGGCCGTCATGACCATGTTCCTCCAATCGCTCCACGCGGAAGCCATCAAGTTCACCTCACTGCGTTCGTCGCGGAACGCGAGTCTCGCAACCGTTGCGGTCGTGACAGGTGCCGCGTACGGCGTCACCGCGCTGACGCACCAGGCGATGCTCTCTGGAGATGTCAGCGCTGCTGGCGGACTCGAGCCTCAGTCGGCTTTCCTCATGGTGTTGCACTACGGGCAGATCGGGGCGATCTTCCTGGGGGCGAGTGTCTTCGCGCAGGAGCGGGACAACGGTGTTGTGGCATCCTCGCTTCTCGCTGTTCCCAACCGACGCAGCTTCTTCCTCGCGAAGGCGCTCTCCGCCCTCGCCTTCGGCTTCGCGGTCGCCCTTCCTGCTGTTCTCGGGAGCTATGCCGCCCGCTGCGCTGTCCTCGACTGCCGTGCGGTCGACAGCCTGACGAGCCTCCCCGGTGGAGACCTGCGCCTGCTCGCGGGGTACCTCGTCTACTGGTCGCTCATCAGCCTGCTCTCGTTCCTGATCTCGTCGGCGTTCCGCAGCGGCATCGTTGGGCTCTGCGCCATGCTCGCGCTCACGCTCGCCATCTCGCCGTACCTGCTCGAGTTCACCTCGGTCGCCAGGTTCTTGCCCGACCAGGCAGGCGCACAACTCCTTCTTCAGGACGCTCCGCTTGTCGGGGACCTGGGGCCGATGCTCGGGCTCCTCGTGCTGCTGAGCTGGATCGGCATCTTCGCCGTCGCTGGATTTCTCTCGGTCCGCTCCTGGGCCGTCAACCACGCAGAAAAGGGGGTGGGTTCATGATCGAAGTCGAGAACCTGACAAAGAACTACGGTAAGCGCACGGCCATCGAGTCCGTGTCCTTCGAAGCCAGAGCAGGCAGGGTGACGGGATTGCTCGGCCCGAACGGAGCGGGCAAATCAACGACGATGCGGATTCTGCTCGGTCTCGACCGAGCAACGTCCGGGCGCGCGTTGGTGCTCGGCTCCGAGTACCGAAGTCTGCGGCGTCCCCTGACCCGCGTTGGCGCGCAATTCGACGGGTCGGGTGCCCATCGCGGACGCACGGCGAAAGCGCACCTCCGCTGGATGGCGGCCAGCAACGGGATCTCGCCCACGCGCATCCCGGAAACGCTGCAGCTCGTCGGGCTGTCGGACGTCGCTGACCGTCGCGTCGGGACCTTCTCTCTGGGCATGGGGCAGCGTCTGGGCATCGCGGGCGCGCTCCTCGGCGACCCGGAGGTCGTGATCCTGGACGAACCGATGAACGGGCTCGACCCGGAGGGTATTCGCTGGATTCGAGATCTTGCTCGCTCGCTGGCGGGTTCCGGACGCACGGTGCTCATCTCGTCGCACCTCATGGGGGAGATGCAGTCCATGGCTGATGACCTCGTCGTGATGGCACGCGGAACGGTCATCAGGGCGGGGGCAGCGGCGAGCCTCGTCGCGGAGTACGACAGTCTCGAGCACGCGTACTTCGCCTGGACGCAAGGGCGCGCCGAGCATGTTGCGGGTGATGCCGCGTGAAGATGGCACTGGCGTCAGAGTCCTGGAAGCTCTTCACCCTCAGAGCAGTCCTCATCACGCTGGCGGTGAGTCTCGTCGTTCCGGTCCTGATGGCCGCAGTGACCGCGCCCTCTGTTGGCGAGGGGCTGCGCGTCGACGACCCGATGCTCGCAGCGGGGACAACGCCGGAGGTCGTCGGTCTCGAATGGATCGCACTCGGGCAGATCGGCGTCATCATCGTAGGGGTGCTTGCGGGAAGCGGTGAGTTCTCCGGCGGCCAGATCCAGACCTCGCTCGTCGCGGTGCCGAATCGGCTCAGGTTCGTCATCGCGAAGATCTCGGTCCTCGCCGTCACAGTGACGTTGCTCGGCGCGGTCACGATCCCGCTGCTCAGCATCTGCAGTCAGCTCGGTCTCGGATCGCTGAGTGTGCTCAGCGAGGGCGTGCCTGTCTCGCTCCTGGTGCGCTGGCTGGGCGGCGTCGTCTACTGGACGGGAATCGCGCTGATCGGGTTCAGCTTCGCGGTGCTGGTCCGCCAGGCCCTGGTGCCACTGCTCGTGCTCATCGCGGTCTCGCAGATCTCGCTCGTCCTGGTCTTCCTGACGCCATGGGCGAAGTTCCTGCCGACGATCGCCGGCGCGCAGCTGTTCGATGCGGCCGCCGTGACCGCAGCGAATCCGGCGGCAGCGCTCGAACCCGGGAGCGCATACGCGGTGTTCCTCCTCACGGTCGTGGCATTGGTCTGCTCCGCCGCCTTCGCGTTCTGCCGACGGGATGTGCGCGCATGAGCCTTCCGCGGGAGAAGCGGTCGGCGGCACTCGCCGGTCTGTTCCGACACGTCTTCGTGCAGAAGCCCACGCTCGTCGTGATCGTGGTCCTCAGCATCTGCGGCTCGGGAGCGGCGCTCGCGCAGCCGTGGCTCGTGGGCCAGATCATCGACCGGGTCGGCGCGAGCGAATCGCTTGGGGTGCTTCCGTGGCTGATCGTCGGCCTTCTCGTCGTGGGCGGGCTGATCTCGGGCTTTCTGCAGTACCTCATCCAGAGAACGGCCGAGGTCGCCATCCGATCAGCTCGGGTGGGCCTCGTCGACCACATCCTGCGTCTTCCCATCGCGACCCTCGATCGCCACCGCGTCGGTGATCTGGTCTCCCGCGTGAACGCGGACACCTCGGTCATCCGCAGCATGTTGACGCAGGGATTCGTGGAGTCGATCGCCGGTGTCGTGACCTTGATCGGCGCGCTGGTGGCGATGTGGTTGATAGATCCGTTGCTGCTCGTGGTCTCACTCGGCGTCGCGCTCGTTGCCGTCTTCCTCGTCGTGATGATGACGTCACGGATCGAGGAGGCCAGCTTGGGGGTGCAACAGGCGGTCGGCCGCCTGTCGTCCTCGCTGGATCGGGCTATCCGCGCCGTGCGCACAGTGCGGGCGGCGAACATGACAGGCGCGGAGTCGGAGCGTGTGAAGGGGGATGTGGAAGCCAGCTGGGCTGCCGGCCTGCGGGTCGCGCGGATCACCGCCACGCTCGCGCCGGTCTCGTCCGCCGCCATGCAGGCTACGTTCCTTGTGGTCCTCGGACTCGGCGGCTACCAGGTCGCGGCGGGTGTGCTGACCGTCTCCGACCTGGTCTCCTTCATCTTGTTCCTGTTTTTGCTGATCATGCCGCTCGGGCAGATCTTCGGAACGATCAGCGCTGTCGGCGAGGCTGTGGGCGGGATGGTGCGCATCAGCGAGGTCATGGAGCTGCCGCTGGAGGCGGATGCTGAAGCTGGAGCCGTTACCGCTCCTGCCACCGATGAGGGCAATGTCCTCGAGTTCCAGGATGTCGCTTTCTCCTACCCAGTCGCTCCCGAGCGGGATTCCGAGGATCTCGCGACGCTCGCAGCGGTCAGCTTCGAGGTGCCGCGAGGCGAGCGCGTCGCGCTCGTCGGGCCATCCGGGGCAGGGAAGAGCACGCTGCTGCAGCTCATCGCTCGCTTCTACGATGTGGATCGGGGGACGATCCGCTTCAACGGGGTCGATACCGCTGGCATCTCGCGTGAGGCCGTGCGGTCCCGGATCGCCTACGTCGAGCAGGAGGCGCCCGTGCCCGCGGGGTCCCTGAGGGACGCCGTGACACTCGGCTCACAGGCGCACACCGACACCGACATTCGCGAGCTGTTGAGCGAACTGGACCTCGTGGGAGTGCTCGAGCGCTCCCCACTCGGCCTCGACGCAGATCTGGGGGAGGGCGGCGTGCTGCTTTCAGGCGGTGAGCGTCAGCGCCTGGCGATTGCGCGCGCGCTGCTCCTGAAACCCGACATCCTGCTGCTCGACGAGTCGACGTCGCACCTCGACGGGGTGAACGAAGAGCGCGTGCAGGCGGCGATCGCACGCAGGGCGGGACGGTACGCGATGCTGGTCGTGGCCCATCGCCTCGCCACGGTGCGCTCTGCGGACCGGATTCTCGTGCTGGACGCGGGACGAATCGTCGATTCGGGACGCCATAACGAGCTCATTCAGACGTCAGAGCTCTACCGAGAACTGGCGCGCAACCAGCTTCTCCCGCTCTGAACCGCGGGCGTCCTCAGTGCCCGAGGTTCGCCTTGAGCACGGAGATGCCGACGCCGACGAGGGCGAGGCCGATGCCGGCCGCGAAGGTGCGGAAGGAGGGCTTCTCGCCGCGGATACGCTGGATGGTGAAGCCCATGCCGGCGAGACGCACGATGATGACGACCTCGGCGACGATCTGCGCCGTCTCGCCGTCGATGACACCGAGCGCGGCGACCCCGAGGATCGCCGCGGGGATGGACGCGGCAGAGGCGATCGGGACCGCGTCCCGCAGCTCGTGGAGGAATTTGAGGTGCGCTGTGCGCTCTGGGCGGTCGGCGGCGCGTGTCGAGTGGCCAACGGCGTCGGCGATGAGGTGCGCGAGGAGGGTCGTGCCGCCCGTGGCCAGGACCACGATCGCGCCCTCGCCGGGGTTCTCGCCAGCGTGCACGAGTCCGAGGAGCGTCGCGAGCACGATGATGTTGCCGTACACGTACGCCGTGAGGCGGCTCGCGGCGCGCTCCCGAGGCAGGTCGTCCTTGCGGCGCAGGATGGCGGTGGTCATGGGGACAGACGCTAGCCCAGCCGCGGCCTAAACTGGGAGAGCCGCGATCGCCGTCGGCAGGAAAGGACGCCTCGTGTCGGAACGTGCAGCGACTCAGAAGCTCGACATCGCCGTCATCCCGGGTGACGGTATCGGCCCGGAAGTCGTCGCCCAGGCGCAGCGAGCGCTCCGCGCCGCCCTCCCGGAAGGCGTCGAGCTGAGCCTCACCGAGTATCCGTTCGGAGCGGGGCACTACCTCGAGACCGGCAAGATCATCTCCGAGGCGGAGCTGCACGCGCTCGCCCAGCACGACGGCATCCTGCTCGGCGCGGTCGGGGGAGACCCCGCAGACGAGCGCCTCGCGGGCGGCATCATCGAACGCGGTCTGCTGCTGAAGCTGCGCTTCGCGTTCGATCACTACATCAACCTGCGCCCTGGCGCGATCTCGCGCGGCGTGAAGACCCCGTTGAGCGACCCAGGCGAGGTCGACTTCGTCGTCGTCCGCGAGGGCACCGAGGGGCCATACGTCGGCAACGGCGGCGTGGTCCGTGCCGGAACGCCGCACGAGATCGCGACCGAGGTCTCCGTGAACACGGCCTACGGCGTGGAGCGCACCGTCCGCTACGCGTTCGAGAAGGCGCAGTCGCGTCCGCGCAAGCACCTGACGCTCGTGCACAAGAAGAACGTGCTCGTCAACGCCGGCGTGCTCTGGCAGCGTGTCGTCGACCGGGTCTCCGCCGACTACCCGGACGTGGCCGTCGAGTACCTGCACGTCGACGCTGCTACGATTTTCTTCGTCACGAACCCACAGCGATTCGACGTGATCGTCACCGATAACCTGTTCGGCGACATCGTGACCGACCTTGCCGCAGCCATCACCGGCGGCATCGGGCTGGCGGCCTCGGGGAACATCAATCCCGAAGGCGAGTTCCCCAGCATGTTCGAGCCCGTCCACGGCTCGGCTCCAGACATCGCGGGCCTCGGCAAAGCCGACCCGACGGCGGCGATCCTCTCCGTCGTTCTGCTGCTCGAGCACTTCGGACTCTCGGACGCAGCCGCATCCCTCGAGAGCGCCTGCCGCGCCGACCTCGCATCCCGAGGTGGAACGGCCAGGAGCACCTCCGAGATCGGCGACGCCATCATCTCCCGACTGACCGCGCAAGGAACCCACGCATGAGCGACACCAGCAGCACCCAGCCCGGCACGACGACGCAGGCCGCCATGGCCGAGGGAGCCTCCCTCGAGTTCACGATCGAACGCAACCCGGCTCCGGCTTCGGCCGAGGTCAGGGACGCGGTGCTCGCCGACCCCGGGTTCGGCAAGCACTTCACGGACCACATGGTGATCATCGACTGGACCCTCGCCGAGGGCTGGCACGATGCCAGAGTCGTGCCGTACGGGCCGCTGCAGGTGGACCCCTCGTCGGCTGTCTTCCACTACGGCCAGGAGATCTTCGAGGGGCTCAAGGCCTACCGGCACGGCGGGGGAGATGTGTTCGCGTTCCGGCCGGAGCGCAACGCCCGCCGCCTGCAGAGCTCCGCACGGCGCCTCGCGCTGCCCGAGCTGCCCGAGGAGCTGTTCGTCGAGTCGGTGCGCCAGCTCGTGCAGATCGACGAGCAGTGGGTCCCGGCGGCTGGCGAGGGCAAGACCCTCTACCTGCGCCCCTTCATGATCGCGTACGAGAACTTCCTCGGCGTGCGCGCGGCGCAGACCGTGCGCTACATGGTCATCGCCTGCCCAGCCGGCTCCTACTTCTCCGACCCCACGCGCCCCGTCGACATCTGGCTCTCGCAGGAGTACTCCCGCGCTGGCGCGGGTGGCACGGGAGCCGCGAAGTGCGGCGGCAACTACGCGTCGTCGCTGCTCCCACAGGAGGAGGCGTACGCGAACGGCTGCGAGCAGGTGCTGTTCCTCGACGCGGCGGAGAACACGTACCTCGAGGAGCTCGGCGGCATGAACATCGTGCTCATCAAGTCGGACGGCACGATCCTCACCCCGCTGAGCGACTCCATCCTGCCCGGCATCACGCGGGACAGCGTCCTCGAGCTGTGCGAGCGGGCCGGTCGGAAGATCGAGCAGCGCCGCATCACGATCGACGAGTGGCGCGAGGGGGTCGCCGACGGCACGATCGTCGAGGCGTTCGCCTGCGGCACTGCGGCGGTCATCTCGCCGATCGGCAAGGTCAAGTCGCCCGAGTTCACGATCGAGAACCCGGTCATCACGCAGGATTCGGTGAGCATGCGCATCCGCGCCGAGCTCACGGGCATCCAGAACGGCGAGCTGCCCGACCTCATGGGCTGGACGCAGCGCCTGGCCTGAGGGCTGGCGGACCGGAGTGAGCGGACGGACGGCGGGCTGACGCGTGGTCTACGGCTGGGCTGCCCGCAAGGGCGCTGAATACCAGGAGCAGGCGATGGCCGCGCCGTCGAGGCGAGGCTTCGTGCTGCTCGCGGTGCTCGAGCTCGGCCTAGCGGGCCTGTTCGCCGGGTTCCTCACGGCCGGGCAGTTCTGGCTGGCGCCGGTGGTGCTCGTGGTCGCCACGCTCGCGGGATGGGCGACCACGAGGTTCCTCGTGCACGTCTCGGCGTGGCTGCGGCGGGTGGTGGTGATCTCGGCGGTGCTCGGGATGCTCGCGCTCGGGGTGTTCGCGAGTCCGGTCGCCGGCATGGGGCTGCTGGCGCTGTTCGCGTTCGCGGGAGGCTGGTTCCTGACGTTCGCGGTGGCGCCGTCGCGCGCCGTCCGCTGGCGTGCGGTGACGCGGGGTCGCCACTAGCTCGTGTAGTGGAGCGCCATGTAGGAGCCGCGCAGCAGCTGCACCTCGAGGACAAGCTGCCGGAAGGTCCAGGCGCGCGGGGGCCGGCAGGTGATGAGCGACATCGGTCCGTCTCGCAGCTCGAGCAGCTCGATGCCCTCGATCTTCAGCTCGGTGTCCGGGCGTGCCCTCGCGAGCAGCGCGCGAACGCCGTCCTCGTCCATGTCGGTGTCGCGGGGAGCGTCGAACTCGAACGTGAGCTCGTGGATGTCGACGAACAGCGCGTCGGTGTCGTCGAACTCGTCGCGCCGCCCGTCCTCGCGCTGCTCCTCGCGGTACACGTAGCCGAGCACGTCGTCGCCGGCTGGCATCGTGACGATGAGGCCGCGGCCGGGTTCGAGCTGCTGGCGCAGCGACCGGCAGACGTGGGCGAACGCGAGGTCCTCGACGTCGAGGACGTCGACGGTGATGTCGACGGCTCCGTCGTCGCCGAGCTCGACGCCGTTGGGGAGGGTGTACGTGTTCGCCATGCCGTCAGTCTCCCAGAACGGCGGGGTGCGGATGCGCGCGGCGCGTCACGCGCCGCCGGCGCGCAGCCGCCTGGCCGCACCGGCGAGCCACAGCTGCACGCCCTCCGACATGACGCGCGGGTCGAGGCCGGAGATGGCGGCGATCTGGTCGAGGCGGTAGCGCACCGTGTTGCGGTGGGTGCCGAGCTCATCGGCGACCTGCGCGATCTGGCCGGAGTGGGCGAAGTAGGCGTCGAGGGTGGCGAGCAGCATCGATCCGTGCTCGGCGTCGTGGGCTTCGAGCGGCCCGAGCACTTCGGCGGCGAGCTCCAGCACGGGCACGTCGCGGCTCGCGAGCAGCAGCGAGGAGATGGACAGACGTGCGGAGGTGGCGACGTCGATGTCCTTCGGCGAGTTGCGCAGCGCATCCCGGGCCTCGAAGTAGCTCCAGCGGAGGGCGAGGGAGGCCGGGTAGAGGTCGCCGATGCCGACCCGCGCTGCGATGCCCGCCGAGCGGGCGAGGCCGATGAACGCCTCGGCCGCGTTCGGCATGCGCGTGCGCTCCGGCGCGATGATGAGGAGGCGGCCCTCGAAGACCGCGGACACCGACGACTGCAGCTCGGCGGGCAGCGGCAGCGCGGTGAGCTCCGCGGTGCGGCGCTCCTCGGTCTCGGCGACCAGCACGCGTGCGGCCTGCCCCGTGGCCACGCCGAGCGCCGTCAGGCGCCGCTCGGCGTCCTCGATCGTGAACTTGCCGCGGATGAGGTCGTGCAGCACGTGTCCAGACGCGTCGCGGGCGGCGCGAACGCGACGCGTGTCCTGGATGAGCTGCAGGCTGAGCAGCGACCGCGCGTAGTTCACGAGGCCCTCGTTGACGCGGGGGTTCGTGATGTGGAGGGTCGCGCCTGCCGACTGGCCCGTGGAGATGGGGAGCGCATCCCACCCCGTGACGGTCTCGTCGTGCACGTCGAGGCTGCCGGCGAGCAGCTCGCCGAGGCGGGTCACGGCGACGTGCGAGCTCGTCAGCCTGGCGAGCCGCGCGGCGAGCCCCGTGATGCCGCCGTCGGAGAGCAGCGACGTCACCAGCTGCTGCTGCTGGCGGTGCTCGCTCTCGAGACGCGAGTGCTGCTCGTCGGTGCTCGCCTGCGTGACGACCTTCGTGAGCGCCGCGAACGGCGTCTCGTAGGCGACCTCGAAGAGCGGGAGCCCGGCCTGCTCGGCCGCCGCTATGAGGGCGGCCGGCACGGTGTCGTGCGTGAAGCCCGTCCCGACGCCGAGCGCGACCGTGTCCGCCTCGACGAGGGACTCCACGAACGAGCGGTACGCGCGTGTGCCCCGCAGGCGCATCCCGGTCGTGAGCACCAGCTGCCCGCCCGTGAGGAACGGCTGCGGGTTGAGCAGCTCCGTCGTCGCCACCCACTCGATGCCGGCGCGCAGCGCCTGCGGCTCGCCCGTGTGCAGGGTGAGGCCCAGGGAACGGTTCGCGAGGAGCGTGTCGACGGTGGCGAGCATGCCCCGATTCTAGACATGCCCTAGACGGATGCACAGAAGTGGTCAGACCGGTCGTGCGCGTGCCCATTCGTCTCGCGGTGCAGAACCGCGTAGCCTTCAAGCCATACCAAGAGGTCGAACCCCGAGGAAGGAAGCACCGTGACGGAGTTCCGCATTGCCCAGGAGCGCAAGCTCGAAGGCGCCATTCCAGGCCCCAAGTCGCAGGCCCTGACTGCGCGTCGTGAGGCGAGCGTCTCCGCATCGCTTGTCCCCGCAGTCCCCGTGTACGCGGCTGACGTCGACGGCGCCATCATCCGCGACGTCGACGGCAACCAGTTCGTCGACTTCGGTGCAGGCATCGCCGTCACGAACGTCGGCGCATCCCACCCCCGCGTCGTCGCGGCCGTGCAGGAAGCGGCAGCGCACTTCACGCACACCGCATTCGGCATCACCCCGTACGAGGGCTACGTCGCCGTCGCCGAGAAGCTCATCGAGATCACGCCGGGCGACCACGCCAAGAAGGCCGTGCTCCTCAACTCCGGCGCGGAAGCCGTCGAGAACGCGGTCAAGATCGCCCGCCACTCGACCGGCCGCAACGCCGTCATCGCGTTCGACCACTCGTTCCACGGCCGCACGAACCTCACGATGGCCCTCACCGCGAAGAACATCCCGTACAAGGACGGCTTCGGCCCGTTCGCGCCCGAGGTCTACCGCGCGCCCATGAGCTACCCCTACCGTGACGGCCTCACGGGCGCCGAGGCGGCAGCGCGCACGATCGACGTCATCGAGAAGCAGGTCGGCGGCAAGAACGTCGCGGCCATCATCATCGAGCCCATCCAGGGTGAGGGCGGCTTCATCGTCCCCGCCGATGGATTCCTCCCCGCGCTCGTCGAGTGGGCGAAGGCCAACGGCGTCGTCTTCATCGCCGACGAGGTCCAGGCCGGCATGTGCCGCACCGGCGCCTGGTTCGCGTCGGAGCACGAGGAGATCGTGCCCGACCTCGTCACGATCGCCAAGGGCGTCGCGGGCGGCATGCCGCTGTCGGCCGTCGTCGGCCGCGCCGAGATCATGGACAGCGTGCACGTCGGCGGGCTCGGCGGCACCTACACGGGCAACCCGGTCGCCACGGCCGCCGCGCTCGCCACGATCAGCATCATGGAGGACGAGCAGCTCGCTGCCCGCGCCCTCGAGATCGAGACGATCGTGAAGACGCGCTTCGAGGCGCTCAGCGCCGAGCTCGGCGAGAACACGATCATCGGCGAGGTCCGCGGTCGCGGCGCCATGCTGGCGTTCGAGTTCGTCGAGGCCGGCACGGCGACGACCACGAAGAAGCCCCACCCGGCCGCCGTCAAGGCGATCGTCGCGGATGCGCTCGGCCAGGGCGTCGTGCTGCTCTCCTGCGGCACCTACGGCAACGTCGTGCGCCTCCTCCCGCCGCTCACCATCACGGACGAGCTGCTGAACGACGGCCTCGACGTGCTCGAGGCGGCTATCCGCGCTCAGGCGTAGAACGCCCGCGCCCGTCTCGGGCGCGCATCAAGCCGCCGGGGAGACCCCGGCAACAGAATCTCGACGCCCCGGCACATTCCGCGCCGCCGGGGCGTCGAGGTATTTCCGGGCGTACCTGCTCGCCGCCGCACATTGCACAGGCGCCCAGGGCACAGACCCCCACAGCACAGACCTCGGGCAGATGCAGCTTCATCGCGAGACGAAGCTGCATCTGCCCGAGGTCTGTGTCGGGACGCGTGCCTGTGCCGGGGACGGGTGTCAGTGCCTGCCGGGTGGCTGCGCCGGGCGGGTCAGGCGGCGGGGGCCTGCTTCGCCTTGCGCTGCGCCTTGATGGTCTTGTAGGCGTTCTGCCCGGCGATGAACAGCAGGTACGCGCCGAAGAGGATGCTGCCGACCATCGGGTCGATGAGCACGGCGCACCACACGCCGAGGAGGCTCGTGAGCGCGGCCGTCAGCCCGATCGCGGCGGCCGCCTTCAGGTCGACGTTGCGGCGCCGGGAGTTGCCGATCGTGCCCGTGATGGTGGTGGGGATCATGACGAGGAGGCTCGTGCCCTTCGCCTCGAGGTCGCTCGAGCCGAACAGCAGCATGAGCGCAGGCACGAGGATGACGCCGCCGCCGACGCCGATGAGCCCCGAGATGATGCCGGTGACGAGGCCGAGCGCAACGAGCATGAGTGCCGTGAGCGCCGTCATGGTGACCTCGGCGTCGCGGCTCGGCACGGCGAGGAACAGGGAGACGGCGACGCCGAGCAGGAAGACGATGAACATCCACCGGAGCACGATGAGCGGCAGCTTGTTGAGGAGCCACGATCCGATCCAGGCGCCGGCGATGGCGCCGACGATGAGGATGAGGCCCGCGAGCCAGTTCACGGAGCCGGTCAGGACGTAGCCGACGACGCCGACGATGGCGGGTGGGATGATCGCGGCGAGCGACGTGCCGGCGGCGAGGCGCTGGTCGAACGCGAGCATGGCGGTCAGCGCGGGCACGATGATGGTGCCGCCGCCCACGCCGAGGAACCCGGAGAGGAAGCCTGCCGCGAGGCCGATCGAGATGAGCACTATCCAGTCGCGGCGGGTCCTGGTGGTGGCGGGCGTGGTCATGGAGCTCCTAGGTTCTGCGGTGTTCTGCGCCGAGGTGGGCGACGGCTTCCGCGAGGGCGCGGATGCCGAGGGCGACGTCGCCGAGCGATACTGCCTCGTCTGGGTGGTGGCTGACGCCGTCGGGGTTGCGCATGAAGAGCATCCCCACGTCGGTGATGGCGCCGATGGCCATGCCGTCGTGTCCGGCTGGGCTGAACAGGGTCGTCGGGTCTTCGGGCCGGCCCGAGCCGAGGATACTCCCGTCCGCGGCGGTGCCCGGCACGAGGGTGGAGCGGATGCCTTCGCCGACGACGTCCTGCAGCAGCGGCGCGCAGAACAGGGCTGGGGCGTTGTGTACTTCGCGGGTGTGCCAGCGCAGGCGCCTGCGGCCCATGATGTCGTCGAGCTCGCGGGAGATCTGGTCCCACACGCGGTCGCGTTCGCCGTCGAATTCTCCGCGCAGGTCGAGGCTGAACCTCGCCTCGCCCGGAACGATGTTCATCGCGCCGGGGAACGCCTCGAACTGGCCGACCGTGCCGATGATGTGGTGCTGGGTGGAGCAGATGCGCTCGACGGCGAGGGCCGCCTCGCTCGCGCCGAGGAGCGCGTCGCGGCGCATGTCGTACGGGGTGCCGCCGGCGTGCCTGGCCTCGCCCTCGACGACGAGCTGGAAGCGACGGGCGGAGGCGATGGAGGAGACGACGGCGAGCGGTTCGCCGCGGGCGTGCAGCTCGGGCCCCTGCTCGATGTGCGCTTCGAGGTAGCCGACGAGCTCGCTCGGCCTGCGGGCGGCTTCCGAGACCCGGCCGGGGTCGAGGCCGAACTCGAGGGCGGCTTCGCGCAAGGTGGTGCCGTCTGGGTCCTCGAGCTCCCACCAGGCGTCGTCCCACGTGCCGGCGACGGCGGAGGAGCCGAGGAGCGCCTTGCCGAAGCGGGCGCCTTCCTCGTCCGAGAACGCGGCGACCTCGAGCCCGAAGTCGAACGGGGAGCGGGCGGGGGCATCCACCCCACTCGTGTCGTCGTCGTGGCGCTGGAGCAGGCGCACGACCTCGATGGCCATGAGCACGCCGACGATGCCGTCGTAGCGGCCGGCGTCGACGACCGTGTCGAGGTGCGAGCCGAGCATGAGCGCGGGCGCCTCCGGGTCTGCGGCGGGGAGGAGGCCGAGCTGGTTGCCTGCCGCGTCCTGCCTGGTCTGCAGGCCGGCCTCGCGCATCCACTCGGCGGCGAGCCGGTTGACGCGCGCGTGCTCGGGGGAGAGGTGCACGCGGGTGATGGCGCCTGGGGTGGAGGTGATGCGGGCGAGCTCGTCGCAGCGCGCCATGACGCGGCGGGCGGCGAGCTCGAAGACGGCGGGTTCGAGGGCACCCAGTCGCGTGGCCGTCATTCGGCGGCTCCCAGGGGGCTGTCGGCTGCGCGGAAGACGTCGGCTGCGGCCTCGACTCCACCGCCGGTCGGCACGGATGCGCCGTATCGGCGGAGCACGGCCTCGAGCGCCGCGAGGGTCGTGAGCACGGTGTCCTTGCGGGCGTTGTAGCCCATCGTGCCGAGGCGCCACACCTTGCCGTGCAGCGGGCCGAAGGAGGTGCCGATCTCGATGCCGAAGTCGTCGAGCAGGTCCTGCCTTGCCGTATCGCCGGGGACGCCGTCCGGGATGACGACGGCGACGACGTTGTTCATCTTGTGCGCGATGTCGCCGAAGACCTCGAGCCCGAGCGCCTGGACGCCGGCGAGCATGGCGGCACCGGCGACACGGTGGCGTTCGATGACGGCGTCCCGGCCCTCGCGCAGCAGGACGGCCGCGCACTCCCGCGCCGCGTAGAGCATGGAGGTGGCTTCCGTGTGGTGGTTGAGGCGTCTCGGCCCCCAGTAGTCGAGGATCATGTCGAGGTCGAAGTAGTTGGAGCGGATGAAGTCGCTCGCGGACTCGTCGCCCGTCTCGCGGATGCCAGCCTCGACCCGGCTGCGGGAGCGGATGACCTCGACGGCGCGCTCGGAGAGGGTGATGGGTGCCGAGCCGCTCGGGCCGCCGAGGCACTTCTGCAGGCCGGCGGTCGCGGCGTCGAGGCCCCAGGCGTCGGCGAGGAACTCGTTGCCGCCGATGGACGCCGTCGCGTCGGCGTAGAAGAGCACGCCGTGCTTCGCGCAGATGGCGCCGACCTCGTCGAGGGGCTGGTTCATGGTGGTGGAGGTGTCGCCCTGGACGAGGGCGAGGAGGGTCGGCTTGACGCGGACGATGGCCTCCTCGATCTGCGAGACGGGGACGACCTGCCCCCACGGCACCTCGATGGTGTGCACCTCGGCGAGGGCGCGCTCCGCGATCTCGGCGAGGAGGTGGCCGAACCGACCGAAGACGGGGACGAGCACACGGTCGCCTGGCCGGATGAGGGAGACGAGCGCCGCCTCGATGCCGGAGCGGGAGGTGCCGTCGACGAGCACGGTCGCGGTGTTCTCGGTCGCCCACACCTGCCGGTACAGCTCCTGCGTCTCGTTCATGGCCTGCGTCATGAACGGGTCGTACTGGCCGACGAGGGTGCTCGACATGGCGCGGAGCACACTCGGGTACGCCGAGATGGGGCCGGGCCCCATGAGGAGGCGGGCTGGCGGTTCGATGGGGAGGATCGCGGTCATCTGCTTCATTCTCTCGGTGCTCACGCGCTCGTCGCGGCGCGGCTGGTGGCTCTCGGGGTGGGGGCTGCGGCGGATGCGAGCCTGCGGCCGAGTCGGACGAGCGCCAGGTCGGAGCCCGCTCGCGACACGAAGCAGACGCCGACGGGCGCGGCCTGCGCGCTGCTCGTGGTCGGCACGCTGAGGAGGGGCGCTGAGAGCGCGGGCAGCCCGGCGACGGCGGCCGGGGTGGTCATGCGCAGCGTCGCGGTGCGGATGGCGTCGATGCTCGATGCATCCGCGGCTCGGCTCGGCGCTGCCCCAGGGGCGGTGGGGAAGAGGAGCACGGCATCGCGGACGAGTCGCTCGAGGCGGGCGCTGAGGGGAGCGAGGGCGTCGCGGGCCGCCTGCTCCTGCGCCTCGGTGATCTGCGAGGCGGCGAGGAACCGGGCAGCGACGGCGGGGCCCGTGGCGCCGGGGTGCGCTTCCAGCCATGGGCGGTTGTTGCGCCAGGCCTCAGCGCCCTGCACGATCCGGAACGGCTCCTGGTAGCTCGCGAGCTCGCCGATCGAGACCCGCTCGACCGGCGCAGCCACGGCTCCGCGCTCCTCCAGCTCGCGCAGGAGCGCCTCGAAGGCGGACACGGTCTCTGGCGAGGCGGCCGCCAGCACCTCTGACGGCACGACGAGGCGGCCGGGGAGGTCCTCGCCGCGCTGCCCCGCCGCGCTCGCGGTGGACTCGGAGCTGTCGTAGGAGAGGCACCAGTCGGCGACCCGCTGCATGGTCTCGCCGTCGCGCGTGAGCCAGCCGACGGTGTCGAACGACTGCGCGAGCGGCAGGAGGCCCTGACGTGGCACGAGGTCGTGTGTCGTGCGCAGGCCCCACAGCCCCTGATAGGAGGCGGGGATGCGCACCGATCCGGCGGTGTCGGTCGCGAGGCCGATGTCGGCCTGGCCGTTGGCGACGGCGGATGCGGGCCCGCTCGAGGAGCCGCCGGGGAGGGCGCCGGGCACGGCGGCGTTCGGGGGAGTCCCGAAGTGGGCGTTGTCGCCGGCGATCGAGTACGCGAACTCGTCGGTGCGGGCGATGCCGCGCAGGGAGGCGCCGCCGCGCAGCAGGTCCCTGACAGCGGGCGCGGTCCTCGTCTCCGCCTTCGCGGAGTCGAGGTAGCTGGGGTTGCCTGCGCCGATGCGGTAGCCGCGAATCGCGAAGAGGTCCTTCACGGCGACGGTGAGCCCTTCGAGGGGGCCCTCCCACGCGCCTTGGAAGAGCGGGTCGCCGACGGTGCGCCAGATCGAGCGGTCGAAGGCGCGGGGCCTCGGGGTCACGTGCGCGGCCGTGATGCGCCAGCCCTGCGGCAGCTGCTGCCAGAGCTGCGTCTGCAGTCCGAGCCCGCCGGTGGCGAAGCGCGAGGTGGAGACGAGCAGCGCGACGCCGTCGGCCAGGGCCCGGTACTCGATGCGCTCGATGGTGCGCTTCGCGACGCCGCCGCGCTGGGCGCGGAACTCGCTGATCTGCTCGTGGCCGACCAGCAGGCCGCTGTCGTCGCCGCGAAGCGTCCCGTCTCCCGGCGCGAACCAGGCGTCGAGCTCGTCGAGGTCGTTGCTCTGCACGGCCCGCTCGTAGGCTTCGAAGGCGGTGAGCAGCGCGGCGGGTGGGGTTCCGTCCGCGAGCGTCGTCTCTGGGGCGTTCTGCTCGACTGAGGTCACGCGGGTGCTCCTGTTCCGTTCTGCGGTGCCGTGCCAGCCGCCACGTCGGCGAAGTCGGCCTCGCGGATGCGGGCGTGCACGCCGCAGACGACGTCGACGACCTGCGAGATGTCGAAGTCGGTGGCCGCCGACAGGTACGCGTAGGCGAGGTGCTCGTCCATGCCCCACCGAGCCTGCAGCAGGTCGACGGCGGCGCGCACGCACTTGCGCATGGCCGCGTTCAGGTCGGGGTCGAGGCCGGTGGGCACGAGGTACTCGGGCGTGCGCACGAGCGGGCCGGTGAGGTCGCCGAACTCGCGCCGCGCATCCGCCGCCGGGACGACGTCGAAGGTGAGGGTCGCGCGCAGCGAGGCCTCGAGCGCCGTGAGGGCGACCTCGCCGTCGCCCTGCGCGAAGTGCGGATCGCCGACGTAGGCGAGCGCGTCGGGGACCTGCACGGGCAGGTAGAGCACGCTGCCCTCGGTGAGCAGCTTGATGTCGATGTTGCCGCCGTGCGGGCCGGGCGGCACGGAGTGCGGGCGTGCGCCTGCGGCGGGAGCGACGCCCATGGTGCCGAGGAACGGGGCGAGGGGGAACACGACGCTCCGAACGCCGCCCTCGGTGAGCGGCATGGTGCCGACGAGCTCGCCGCCGCGTTCCTCGACCGCGGCGAACACGCTCACGGTCTCGCGGCTGCGCGGCAGCACGCCGGGCAGCGCGCCCTTGCCGTGCCGGTTGGAGATGACCCCGTATGGCACGCGAGGCTCGAGCTTCTCGACCGTGATGCGCAGCAGGTCGCCTGGCATGGCGCCCTCGACGGCGATGGGGCCGGTCACGACGTGCGGGCCGTCGTTCGCCGGGTCGCGGGGCGCGTGCTCGGCGATCTCGATGGCGTCGAGCAGCACGGCATCCGGATGCACGCCGTGCGCCGCGAAGAACGCGGCGGGGTGCTGTCCCTGGTCGGGCAGCAGGCCCTCGTGGCTGACGGTGTCGATGACGACGCTCGCCCCGGGCCGCACGGTCAGAACGGGGGTGTCGCGCGCGCTCGGGAGCCTGCCCCAGATCGAGGTCGATGCTCCCGATGGCAGGTAGTTCGCGCCCTCAGGCAGGCGTGTGCCCGGCTGCAGGATGGGGAGCGGGGCGAATGCCGGCGTGGCTGCGCCGACGCCGTAGCGGTTCGCCGCGGGAGCCGCGGGAGCTGCGGTGGGAATCGTGGTCATGCTGCCTGCTCCTCGTCGAGGTCCAGTCGTGCGGGGTTCGCCGCCGCGAGCACCTCGCGGCCCAGGCGGGACGTGAGCCCGGCTGCCCGCGTGTAGATCAGCTCGCCGTGCAGGTAGGTCGAGTCGACGAGCCCGTGCAGCCGCGCCCCGTGCCACGGACTGATCTTGGTGCGGTACTCGAGGGTATTCTCCTCCAGCGTGTGCTCGAGGTCTGGCTCGAAGACCGCGAAGTGGGCAGGGGCGCCGACCGTGATGAGGCCACGGTCCTCGAGGCGCACGAGCGCGGCCGGTCCCGTGGTGAAGAGGGGCAGGATCGCCTCGAGCGGGATGCCGCGCCGCCTGGCCTCGGTCCAGACCGCGGTGAGCCCGGTCTGCACCCCGGCGATGCCACCCCACGCGGTGCCGAGGTCGGGCCCCGCCTTGAGCTCGAGCGTCGCTGGGGAGTGGTCGCTGACGATCGCGTCGATCGTGCCGTCGAGCACGCCGGCCCAGAGCGCGTCCTGGTTCGCGGTGTCGCGGATGGGTGGGCAGCACTTGAAGCGCCCGTCGCCGTCCGGCACCTCCTCGGCCCGAAGGCTCAGGTAGTGCGGGCAGGTCTCGATCGTGATGCGCACGCCGTCGGCCTTCGCCGCGCGCACCAGGTCGAGGGCCTCTGCCGCCGACACGTGCACGATGTGCGCCCTGGCGCCGGCGCGCCTCGCCGCGGCGATGACGGCGCGGATCGCTTCGACCTCCGCGACCGGCGGCCTCGACGCGACGAAGTCGGAGAAGACGGGGCCGGATGCCTCGCTCAGGTGCGCTTCGAGCTCGGCGTGCGCGATCAGGAGCCCATCGACCTCGGCGAGCTCCTCGAGCGCCTGCTCGAGCTCGGGGAACGAGAGGTGATCGAACTCGTCGATGCCGCTCGGCGCGAGGAAGCACTTGACGCCGACCGCGCCCGCCGCGAGCAGCGGACGCAGGGAGCCGAGGTTCTGCGGGACGACGCCGCCCCAGTAGGCGAGGTCGACGGCCAGCTGGCCGGAGGTCGCCGCGCGCTTCGCGTCGAGCGCCTCGACGCTCGTCGTGACGGGCAGCGAGTTGAGCGGCATGTCGACGACCGTCGTGACCCCGCCGGCGGCGGCAGCAGCCGTGCCCGTCGCGAAGCTCTCCCAGTGCGTGCGGCCCGGCTCGTTGAGGTGCACGTGCGTGTCCACGAGCCCCGGCAGGAGCACCTGGGTGTCCGGCAGGACCACGTCGGCGTCGTCGTCGAACGGGGCGATGGCGGCGATGGTGCCATCGCTGACGGACACCGTCGCCGGCGAGAATCCGCCGCCGAGGAAGACGCGTCGCGCGGAGATCCTCATGCGATCGCCGCCGAAGGAACCCGCAGCTGCCCCTGCGGCGCGGCCTGCGCCCGGGAAGGTCGTGCGTACTCGTCCCGCTTGCTCGTGCCGACGCCCATGCGCGACATCGCCGCGACGAGCCCGACCGACGCGGCGACGCCGTCGACGACCGGCACGCCGACCCGCTCGGAGAGGCGAGCGCACAGGTCGGCCATGCCCGCGCATCCGAGCACGACCGCGTCGGCGCCGTCCTCCCGGACGACTCGCTCGCACCACGCGGCGATGTCCTCGAACGCCGCCGAGCCGGTCTCCTCGAGTGCGAGGACGGGGATGCCGGTGCCGTACGCCGCGACGCACGCCCGCTCGAACCCGTACCGCTGCACGAGGTCGTCGGCACGGCCGAGCGTGCGGGAGAGGGTCGTGACGATGCCGAACGTGCGCCCCGTGAGCGCCGCGACGTGCATGGCCGCCTCGGCGATGCCGATGACGGGCACGTCGACGAGCTCGCGTGCCGCGTCGAGCCCCGGGTCGCCGAAGCAGGCGATGACGTAGCCGTCGCTGCCGCCGTCCGCGAGATCGCGCTCGACGAGCTCGACGACGACGGAGGCCGCCCGCACCTCGTCGAAGTGGCTCTCGATGGCCTCCGGGCCCTCACCGGGGGCCGGGCACACGGCGACGATCTCGACGCCGGGGCCGGCCACGGCTCTGGCAGCTGCCGCGACCTTCTGCGTCATGGCGACGGAGGTGTTCGGGTTGACGAGTGTGATGCGCATGCTGGGTCAGTCCTCCTCGATCGATCCGTCGGAAATGCCGGCGGTCTCGCCCTCGAACGTCGGCATGAGCGGCTGGCGGCGCTCGAACAGGACGAACAGCGCGAATCCGAGTCCGCAGCCGATGAACCAGCTGAAGTCGGCGAGGTAGCTCAGGTCCAGGATGCCCGCCTCGGCGAGCGGCCGGGTCAGCACCGCGATCGCGACCGTCGGGGCGCCGGCGAGCACCATGGCCCACACCGCGTTCGGGTTGAACCCCTTGCGGTACCAGTAGGCGCCCGTCTCGCTCATCGTGAACATCTCGTCGACCTTGATGCGCTGCCTGCCGATCACGTAGTAGCCGGCGATGAGGATGCCGAAGAGCGGTCCGATGAGCGCACCGAGCACGCCGAGCGTGTTCTGGATCGCGGCGTCGTTGTTGTACCAGTTCCACGGGGTGAGCAGCACGGAGCCGACGGCGGCGATCATGCCGCCCATCCGCCAGCTGATCCTGTGCGGGGCGACGTTCGAGAAGTCGAACGCCGGCGCGATGAAGTTCGCCACGATGTTGATGCCGACCGTCGCCGTCACGAACGTGAGGCCGCCGAGGAGGATCGCGAAGTGCGTGTCGATGCGCTCGACCGTGTGGATCGGGTCCGTGATGAGCTCGCCGAAGACGGGCACGGTGGCGCTCGCGGTGAGCACCGTGAGGATGGAGAAGAACAGGAAGTTGAGCGGGAGCCCGAGGAAGTTGCCCCGCTTCACGGCCTTGTAGCTCTTCGCGTACCTCGAGAAGTCGCCGAAGTTGAGCATGGGGCCGGAGAAGTAGGAGACGACGATCGCGATGGCCGTGAACATGACCGGGATGGAGGCCCAGAAGTCGAGCGGCTCACCCGCGGAGAGGTTGAAGTCGATGTTCTCCCAGCCCGCCTGGCTGACGAGGTAGATGGCGAGCACGATCATGACGACGTACACCGCTGGCCCCGCCCAGTCGATGAAGCGGCGGATGGACTCCATCCCGCCCCAGAACAGCGCTGCCTGCGCGAACCAGAGGATCGCGTAGGAGATCCAGCCGAGCGCCGACAGGCCGAGGAACGAGTAGTCGGTGCGCAGCACCTCGCTGGCGGGGATGAACTTGAGGAACACGATGTTGAGCGACTCGGCGGCGAGGAACGTCTGCACGCCGTACCAGGCGATGGCGATGAGGCCGCGGATGATCGCCGGGATGTTGGCGCCCTTGACGCCGAAGATCGCGCGGTTCACGACGGGGTAGGGCACGCCCGTCTTCTGGCTCGACTTGGCGACGAGGTTCGTGAAGAACTGCACGATGAGGATGCCGACGATGAGGGCGACGAGCACCTGCCAGCTGGCGATGCCGAGCGCGAAGAGGCTGCCGGCCGTGACGTAGCCGCCGACGCTGTGCACGTCGGACATCCAGAAGGCGAAGATGTTGTAGGAGCCCCAGCGCTGCTTGCGCAGGGGAGCGAGGTCCTCGTTCGCGAGCCGCGGGTCGTAGCCGGGCTTCATGTTGCCGTCGCCGACGGGGTGGCCCGCCGCCTCGACGAGGTTGTCGGGCGCCGCGCCTTCGGTGCCCAGGCCGCGGGTGCTGCCGGATGCGCCAGTCTGTGCCAGTTGATCGGTCATGCGTTGAAGTTATGACTTCACGCTTCGCGGGAGGTTTCTGCAATGTAACGCTCGTGTAAAACCGAGGTCCCCTCGATGGCGTGCAGTCACCACTTCACGGTCTCGGTGGTGACCGCGGCGCTGCGTCGGTCTCCGGAGTCAGACTCCCGCTGCCGCCCCGAGTCCGCGGATGAGCGCGTCGAGCCCGCGCTCGAAGGCCTGCTCGCGCAGCCCCAGCGGTGTGTGGGCCGCGACGGAGGCCGCGAGCGTGGGTGCCGCATCCGCCTGATCGCCGAGCTCGAAGATATCGAGGGGCGCGTTGAGGTCGTACGCGGAGCCGTAGACGAACGACTCGATCGCCACGATCGCCGGCATGATGTTGGCGTCCGGCCAGCCGGCCCGTCGGAGGCCTGAGGCGACCCCCTCGTACATCGCGAGCGTGTCGGTCGCGCCGGCGACGGGCATCTTCGCGATCGCCTCCACGAGCGAGTCGTGCTCCTTCATGACGAGGCGGTAGCTGCGCGCCCAGCTCGCGAGGGCCGCGTCCCACGGCTCGGTCTCGAACGCCGAGGCGTCGACGGCGGCCATGAGGCGATCCTCGATCCAGCGCAGGATCTGCCGCTTCGAGTGCGCGTGGTTGTAGAGGGCCGCGGGGGTGACGCCGAGCGCCTTGGCGAGCTTCGCCATCGTCAGGGCGTCGTACCCCTCGTGGGTCGCGACGCGCATGGCGGCGTCGGTGATGCGCTTCTGCGTGAGGATGCGCGTGCGGGGTCGCCCAGCACGCCGCTGTCCGTCAGACTCCACATGCTCGCTGGTGCTCACTGGCCCTCCCGTCGTTCGACCCTAGCTCCTCGGAAATGCGGCTTGTCCGAGGGGCCCGTCTCGACTAACGTAAATTAATCCTGTTTATTTGGAAGGCGGCGCCAGGAAGCCGGCCGCCAACCACACTCACTTCGACGGCGAAGCCAGGGCGCTTGGAGCTGTCACAACGGAAAGAGCGGAAATGCAGACCATCGAACGCGACGTCGTCATCATCGGAGCGGGCCCCTCCGGCCTCACAGCGGCCCGCCGCCTCACCCAGGCAGGCAAGACCGTCGCCGTCCTCGAGGCGCGCGACCGCGTCGGCGGACGCACCTGGAGCAACATCATCGACGGCCAGTTCTTCGAGATCGGCGGCCAGTGGGTCTCGCCAGACCAGACGGCGCTCCTCGCCCTCCTCGAAGAGCTCGGCAAGGGCACCTTCTCGCGCTACCGCGAGGGCAAGTCGGTCTACATCAGCCCCAAGGGCGAGCGCACCGTCTACGAGGGCGACACGTTCCCCGTCAGCGAGCACACCGCCGCCGAGATGGACCGCATGATCGAGCTCCTCGACGGCCTCGCCGCCGAGATCGGCCCCGTCGAGCCGTGGGCGCACGCCAAGGCGCGCGAGCTCGACACCATCTCCTTCCACCACTGGCTGCGCCAGCAGTCCACCGACGAGGAGGCCTGCAACAACATCGGGCTGTTCGTCGCCGGCGGCATGCTCACCAAGCCGTCCTTCGCGTTCTCGGCGCTGCAGGCAGTGCTCATGGCCGCATCCGCCGGTTCGTTCTCGAACCTCGTCGACGAGAGCTTCATCCTCGACAAGCGCGTCATCGGCGGCATGCAGTCGGTCAGCCAGCAGATGGCGCAGGAGCTCGGCGACGACGTGTTCCTGAACAACCCAGTGCGCTTCCTCCACTGGGAGGACAACGGAGCGGGCAATGCGGCCTCCGTCACCGCGGTCGCCGACCACATCACCGTCAAGGCGCAGCACGCCATCATGGCCGTGCCGCCCAACCTCTACTCGCGCGTCTCCTTCGTCCCCGCCCTGCCGCGCCAGCAGATGATCGTGCACCAGCACATCTCCATGGGCCTCGTCATCAAGGTGCACGCCACCTACGCCACCCCGTTCTGGCGTGAAGAGGGCCTCAGCGGCACCGCGTTCGGCGCCGGCCACATCGTGCAGGAGGTCTACGACAACACCAACCACGAAGACGAGCGAGGCACCCTCGTCGGCTTCATCACCGATGAGGCGGCGGAGGCCATGTGGGCGCTGGGCGACGAGGAGCGCAAGGCCGCCGTCCTCGGCTCCGTCGCCGAGTTCCTCGGGCCGAAGGCCCTCGACCCCGAGGTCTTCTACCTTTCCGACTTCGGCGCAGAGGAGTGGACCCGCGGCGCGTACGCCACGAGCTACGACCTCGGCGGACTCCACCGCTGGGGCGCCATCCAGCACGACCCGGTCGGCCCGATCTTCTGGTCGAGCTCCGACCTCGCGGCAGAGGGCTACCAGCACGTTGACGGCGCGGTGCGGATGGGCGAAGCTACGGCGAAGCGCATCCTCCAGTCCTGAGCGCCCACGGCATCCCGAAATCGGACGACACCCCAAGAATTGGAGAGGCAGCATGGCGCAGCGTTTCGTAGTGGGCTACATCGCGAGCGATCGAGGGCATGACGCCCTCGCCCTCGCCTCCTTCCTCGCGAAGGGCACCGACACGGAGATCATCGTCGCGATGATCACGCCGGAGACGTCGCCGTACAGCGGCACGCATCCGCTGCCGCTCGACGATGCCGACAGCATCATCGGCAAGCAGATCGACACGTGGATGAGCGAAGCGCTCGCCCAGGTGCCGGAGGGCATCGCGGCGCGCGGCGTGGTCCGCAGCGCCACGGGCGAGGCCCAGGGGCTCATGGACATCGCCGCTGAATTCGGCGCTGCCGCGCTGGTCATCGGCGCCGCCACCACCGCACTGCTGCGGCAGTTCACCATCGGGACGGTCGCATCCACGCTGCTGCACGCCTCGCCGCTGCCCGTCGCGCTCGCTCCGGCTGGGTTCGCCGAAGAGGGGCCCGTCACCCGCATCACCACGCTGTTCGGCACCCGCTCGGGGGCCGCCGCGCTCATCGGCACCTCCGTCGAGAGCGCGCTGCAGCGCGACGTGCAGCTGCGCCTGCTCTCGCTCGTGCAGCTCGACCGGGTCCCGCCCAGCCAGGTGCAGGAGGTCGACGAGTTCGTGCGCGAGTTCGGCGGGGCAGTGCTCGCCGGCCGTGCGGAGGCCCTGCTGGAGTCGGGCAAGGCCACCGTCGAGACGGTCGAGGGCGAGAGCCTCGAGGCCGCACTCGAGCGGGCCGACTGGAAGCCGGGCGATGTCGCCTTCGTCGGCTCCAGCCGCCTCGCCCAGGGAGGGCGCATCTTCCTCGGCGCCCGCGCGCAGCGCCTGCTGCGCGTGCTGACCGTGCCGATCATCGTCGTGCCGCGCGCCGCGCAGCCTGCCGAGGCGCCCAAGTCCGCTCCCGAATCCCCAGCGACAGGAACAGGGCAATGACCAGGACAGAAGACAGCACGGAGCGGGGCGGACTCAGCTCCAAGGGGCTCTCCGCAGGCAAGGTCGGCGTCATCGGCGCGACCATCATCGGCATCTCGTGCATCGCCCCGGCGTACACGCTGACCTCGGGTCTCGGCCCGACCATCTCGCAGGTCGGCCTGCAGACGCCGGCGATCCTCTTCATCGGCTTCATCCCGATGGTGCTCGTCGTCTTCGGCTACCGCGAGCTGAACTCGGCCATGCCGGACTCCGGCACCACCTTCACGTGGGCGTCCCGCGCGTTCGGGCCCTGGATCGGCTGGATGGGCGGATGGGGGCTCATCGCCGCGACCGTCCTCGTGCTCTCGAATCTCGCGGCCGTTGCCGTGGACTTCCTGTTCATCCTGCTCGCGCAGGTGTTCCAGAATCCGGAGCTCGCCGACCTCACGACGGTGCTGTGGATCAACATCCCCGTCACGATCCTCTTCACGGCGCTCGCGGCGTGGATCTCGTACCGGGGAGTCGAGGCGACCGAGAAGATCCAGGTCGGGCTCGTCGCGTTCCAGCTCATCGCGCTGGCCTGGTTCATCGTCGCCGCCTTCATGCACCTGAGCAACAACACGGCCTTCGACCCGACCCCCATCGAGCTGTCCTGGTTCAACCCCTTCGAGCTGGGCGACATGGCCGTCGTCGCCGCCGGCGTCTCGCTGTCGATCTTCCTGTTCTGGGGCTGGGACACGGTCATCACGATGAACGAGGAGGCGAAGGACCCGAAGAAGACCCCGGGCCGCGCCGCCATGCTCACGATCATCGTCATCATGGTGATCTACCTGCTCACGACCCTCGCCGTGCTCGTCTTCGCGGGCATCGGCACCGAGGGCCTCGGAGCCGGCAACCCGGACAACCAGGAGAGCATCTTCGCGGCGCTCGCGGGGCCGGTCATGGGGCCGTTCGCGCTCCTGATGTCGATCGCCATCCTGTCGTCGTCGGCGGCCTCGCTGCAGTCGACGATGGTCTCCCCGTCGCGCACGATCCTCGCCATGGGGCACTACGGCGCCCTGCCGAAGCGCTTCGCGGACGTCAGCCCGCGCTTCAAGTCGCCGTCGGTCGCGACCCTGGCCTCGGCCATCGCCGCCGTCGTGTTCTACGTCGTCATGAGGCTGCTCTCCGAGAACGCGCTGTGGGACACGATCGCGGCCCTCGGCCTCATGATCTGCTTCTACTACGGCGTCACGGGGCTCGCCTGCGTCTGGTACTTCAGGCACAGCCTGTTCAGCTCGGCCAGGAACTTCTTCTTCCGGTTCCTGTTCCCGCTGCTCGGCGGCATCGTGCTGCTGTACTTCTTCTACGAGACGGCCGTCGCGTCGCTGTCGCCGTCGTTCGGATCAGGCTCGGCGGTCTTCGCGACGAGCTACGACGCGGACGGCATCGCCCAGGACGGCATCGGTCTCGTGTTCGTGCTCGGCATCGGAGTGCTGCTGCTCGGCGTGGTCATCATGGTCGTGCAGTACTTCCGCAGCCCCGGGTTCTTCCGCGGCGAGACGATCCAGATCGGCAACGACCGCGACACGCAGTCGATCGAGGTGCTGAAGGACTAGCTGCCCGCCGCATCCGACCCCGCCCTGCCGCACCCCGCCCCGCCGCATCCGCCGCAGATGGGGCACTTTCACCCCGTATCGAGCGCTGATACGGGGTGAAAGTGCCCCATCTGCGGCGGACGCGGCGGTGGGGGCGTTGCAGAGCGCGCCGGGCGGGTCAGGTGCGGCAGCACGCTGTATTTCCGGGCCGTTTCGGCCCATTGACGGTTCTCCGGGGATGGGCCATCATCACCAAATGACAACATCGGAAACCGCAGCGGCGGCGAAGCTCAACGAGGAGCTGCATGGTGGGGGACTGAGCGCGAAGGGCCTCTCCGCCGGCAAGGTCGGGGTGCTCGGGGCGGCCGTCATCGGCGTCTCCTGCATCGCGCCCGCCTACGCCGTCACGTCCGGCCTCGGCCCCACCATCGCGCAGGTCGGCGTCTACACGCCCGCCATCATGCTGGTCGGGTTCATCCCGATGCTGCTCGTCGTGTTCGGCTACCGGGAGCTCAACACGGCGATGCCGGACTCCGGCACCTCGTTCACGTGGGCGACCCGCGCGTTCGGCCCGTGGATCGGGTGGATGGGCGGATGGGGGCTCATCGCCGCGACCGTCCTCGTGCTCTCGAACCTCGCTGCCGTGGCCGTCGACTTCTTCTTCATCATGCTGGCGCAGATCTTCCAGAACCCAGAGCTCGCGGACCTGACGCGCGTGCTGTGGATCAACATCCCGATGACCGTCATCTTCACGGCCCTCGCCGCGTGGATCTCCTACCGCGGCGTCGAGTCGACGAAGAAGGTGCAGTACGTCCTCGTCGTGGTGCAGCTCATCGCCATCGTCTGGTTCATCATCGCGGCGTTCGTGCATGTCGGGAACGGCACCGCGTTCGACGCGACCCCCATCGAGCTGTCGTGGTTCAACCCGTTCGAGGTGGGCTCGCTCGCTGCGATCTCCGCCGGCGTCTCGCTGTCGATCTTCCTGTTCTGGGGCTGGGACACGGTCATCACGATGAACGAGGAGGCGAAGGACCCGGAGAAGACCCCGGGCCGTGCCTCCATGCTCACGATCTTCGTCATGGTCGCGATCTACGTGCTGATGACGCTCGCGGTCCTCGCCTACGCGGGCATCGGCGAGGAGGGCCTCGGCGCCGGCAACCCGGACAACCAGGAGAGCATCCTCGCCTCCCTCGCGGAGCCGATCATGGGCCCGTTCGCGCTGCTCATGACGGTCGCCGTCATGTTCAGCTCTGCGGCCTCGCTGCAGTCGACGATGGTGTCGCCCTCTCGCACGCTCCTCGCCATGGGCCATTACGGGGCGCTGCCCAAGTCGTATGCCAGCGTGAGTCCCCGCTTCAAGTCGCCGTCGGTGGCGACCATCGCCTCGGCGGCGGCCGCGATCGTCTTCTACATCGTGCTGCGGCTGCTCTCCGAGAACGCCCTCTGGGACACCATCGCGGCGCTCGGCCTCATGGTGTGCTTCTACTACGGCGTCACGGGGCTCGCGTGCGTCTGGTACTTCCGCCGCTCGCTGTTCTCCTCGACGCGGAACCTGTTCTTCCGGTTCCTCTTCCCGCTGCTCGGCGGGCTCGCGCTGCTCTACTTCTTCTTCGAGACCGCCAGGGCGTCGCTGTCGCCGTCGTTCGGCTCGGGCTCCGCGGTCTTCGCGACGAGCTACGACGTCGACGGCATCGCGCAGGACGGCATCGGTCTCGTGTTCGTGCTCGGGGTCGGCGTGCTCCTGCTCGGCGTCGTGCTCATGGTGGTGCAGTACGTCCGCAGCCCGGGGTTCTTCCGCGGCGAGACGATCAAGACGGGCGCGGATGGCGACGCGGAGCCTGCGCCTGCGCTGCAGTGAGGCGACTCGGCGCGGGCTCGGCCGCGCCGCTGTAGGCTGGCACGGTGAAGATCGCGCGCTTCGAATACCAGGGTCAGCTCACTTTCGGCATCCTCGACGAGGAGGAGAAGGTCTACGTCAAGCTGGCGGGTGACCCCCTCTACCTCGGCTACGAGACGCTCGACGAACGCATCCCGATCGACCAGGTGCAGCTGCAGTCGCCCGTGCTGCCGCGCTCGAAGGTGATCGGCTTCGGACGCAACTACGCGGAGCACGCGAACGAGCTCGGCAACGAGGCCGCCGAGGTGCCCATGATGTTCCTCAAGCCGAACACCTCGGTCATCGGCCCCCGCCACCCGATCGTGCTGCCGCCCCAGTCGGAGCGCGTCGACCACGAGGCGGAGCTCGCCGTCGTCATCGGCCAGGTCGCCCGCAACGTGCCGGCCGCCGACGCGGCTCAGGTCATCTTCGGCTACACGATCGCGAACGACGTCACGGCCCGTGACCTGCAGAAGAGCGACGGCCAGTGGGCTCGCGCGAAGGGCTTTGACTCGTTCTGCCCGCTCGGCCCGATCATCGAGACCGACTTCGACCCCTCGAAGGGCCGCATCACCGCTGAGGTCAACGGCGAGCTGCGCCAGGAGGGCGATCTCTCGCAGATGATCACGTCGGTCGCGAAGCTCGTCGAGTACGCGTCGAGCGTGTTCACGCTGCTGCCGGGCGACATCATCCTCACGGGCACGCCCGCGGGCGTCGGTCCGCTCGCGAAGGGCGACACGGTCACCTGCACGATCGAGGGCATCGGCTCCCTCTCCAACCCCGTCACCGCGCGCTAGCCGCTCGGCCAAGCACAACCAACGCTGCCAGTCAGCTACGCCCTCTCGGAAGCCGAGAGGGCGTAGCTGACTGGCAGCGTTCTGCGTGGGGGTGAGTCCCCGTCGCTAGCTCTTCGCGACCGCGGTCGCCGTGGCGAGCTGCTCGACGAGCATCGGGAGGAAGAACGGGATGGAGAGCGCGGTCGGCGAGATGGCCGCGCCGTTCTCCTCGCCCACGAGCGCTGCGACGGCGCCCTTGGAGACGGCGGGGATGAGCTTCGTGCGGTCCGAGGTCAGGAACGTCTGCAGCTGCTCCTCGGTCTCGGTCTGGGTGAAGACGACGTCCGCGTCGATCTTGTCGAGGTTCTCGCTGGAGACGGTGGTCGAGAACGTCGACTCCCCGGTTGCGAGTTCCGCGACGGATGGTGCGCTCGTGAAGCCGAGGTCGGTGAGCAGCTCGACGCGCGGGTCGTTCTCGAGGAGGAGGTAGAAGGTGTCCACATCCTCGGACGCGTAGGCGATCGTCGTGCCTTCGAACTCGGGATGCTCGGCGGCCTGGTCGGCAACCTGCTGGTCGAGGTCGGCGAGGATCTCGTTGGCGTCCGCCTCGAGGCCGAGGGCCTTGCCGGTGTCGGTGATGACGTCACGCCACGGCGTCGACCAGATCGCTTCCTCGGGGGCGACGACGGGCACGCCGGCCGCGGTGACGGCGTCGTACTCCTCCTGCGTGAGCCCGGAGTAGGACGCGATGAACACGTCGGGGTCGGTGGCGAGCAGCGCCTCCACGGAGAGCTCGTAGGTGGCGTTGTCGAGGATGACGGGGGCTTCGCCGCCGAGCTCCTCGATCTTGTCGGAGACCCACGGCGCGATGCGGTCCTCGCCTCCGCCGTAGTCCATCGATGCCATGGCGACGGGGACGATGTCGAGCGCGAGGACCGCGTCGGTGACGCCCCATCCCCACGTCGCGACGCGGGTCGGCGCCTCTTCGATCGTGGTGGTGCCGTACATGTGCTCGAAGGTGACGGGGAAGCTCGCGGCGTCGCCCGGTGCGGCGGCCGCGTCGCTCGTGTCGGTGGCGGCGGGGGCGCAGGCGCTGAGCGCGAGCGCCGTGACCGCCACCGCGGCGGCGGCGATCGGTCGGAGGGTGCGGTTCATGGGGTGGTTCCTTTCGTGCGGATGCGTGAAGAGCTGGGGTGGGGAGGGTGCTACTCGGGCTCGCTGCCCGTGTGAGCGCCTCCCGGGACGGGGACGATGAGGGGTGTTCGGGTGAGGGGGTCCGGCATGACAAGCGCGTCGAGGGCGAAGGCGTCGGCGACGACCTCCTTCGTGAGCACCTCGGTGGGGGAGCCGTTGGCGACGATGCGACCCTCGCGCATGACGATGAGCTCGTCGGCGTAGCGGGCCGCGAGGTTCAGCTCGTGCAGGACGACGACGATGGTGGTGCCTTCGCGCCGGTTGAGGCTCACGAGCAGGTCGAGGACCTCGAGCTGGTGGCTGAGGTCGAGGAATGTCGTGGGCTCGTCGAGGAGGAGCACCTTGGGGTTCTGCGCCAGGGACATGGCGATCCAGACGCGCTGCCGCTGCCCGCCGGACAGGTCGCCGACCGGTCGATCGGCCAGCTCCGCGACGCCGGTGCGGCGCATGGCCTCGTCGACGTGCTTCGTGTCGGCGGTTCCCCAGCGGTCGAAGAGTCCGCGGTGCGGGTGCCGGCCTCTCGAGACGAGCTCGGCGACCGTGAGTCCGTCGGGGGCGGTCGGATGCTGGGGGAGCATCCCGACGGTCCGCGCGAACCGGCGCCTGGGGATGCTGGCGGCGTCGACATCGTCGAGCTGCACGCTGCCGGCGAGGGGCGAGGTGAGGCGCGCGAGCACGCCGAGGAGGGTGGATTTACCGCAGGCGTTGGCGCCGATGATCATCGTGATGCGGCCCGGGGTGATGTCGAGGTCGAGTCCTTCGATGACGGTGCGGCCGGGGTAGCCGGCCGAGAGTCCGCGCGCGGAGAGGCGCGGCCCCGCTGGCGTTGCGGCGGTGGGGTCGACCCAGGCTGCGGGTGCTTGGTGGTCGCCGGTCACAGCTGGCGTCCTTTCGTCGAGGCGAGGAGCCAGAGCAGGAACACGGCGCCGACGGCCCCCGTGACGACTCCGACGGGCAGTGAGGTGTCCGGGATCGCGAACTGCGCGACGAGGTCGGCGCCCGTGAGGAGGGCGGCGCCCGTGATCGCGCTTGTCCCGACTCCGATGGAGCCGTGGCCGAGCAGGGACCTGGCGATGGCCGGCGCGCAGAGCGCGATGAACGAGATGGGCCCCGCGAAGGCGCACGTGACGGCGGTGAGCAGCACGGCGGAGATGACGGCGATCATCCGCACCCGGCCGGTGGTGACGCCGAGCCCGGCGGCCGTGGATGCGCCGAGCTGGGTGATCGGCAGCCAGCGCGCGGAGATGAGCACGGCGGGGAGGAGTGCGACGGCGACGACGGCGACGACGAGGAGGTGCCACCACGCGGTGGACGCGAGGGAGCCCGTGACCCAGAGCAGCGCGGCCTGAGCGAGCTCGACCTGGCTGCGGACCATGAGGTAGTTCATGATGGCGACGGTGAGGAACGAGATTCCGATGCCGGCGAGGATGAGCCGGAAGCCGGCCTCGCCTCGCCTGCCTGCCGCGAGGAGCAGGATGGCGGCGACCGCGAGCCCCCCGGCGAAGGCGGCGACCGCGAGGATCGGCCCGGTGACGCCGAAGATGAGGAGCAGGAACACGGCTGCGACGCTGCTGCCGCCGCTGATGCCGAGGAGGTCGGGGCTCGCGAGCGGGTTCCGGAGCACGCCCTGCAGGAGGGCGCCGGCGACGCCGAGGCAGGCGCCGACCAGGACGCCCATGAGCACGCGCGGGAGCCGCACCTGGAAGAGCACGTAGGACTCGAGGCGGTCGCCGCCCCCGAGCAGGGTGCGCGCGAGCTGCTCGAGGGTGAGCGGGTAGTCGCCGGTCGTGACGCCGAGGAGGACGACGGCGATCAGGGCCACGGTGACGCCGCCGACGACGAACCCGCGGCGCCGTCCGACGCGGGCTCGCACCGCCTCGAGCGGCGACTCGGAGCCGCGGAGGGGCGCTGCCGTGTTCTTCGGGAGGACATCGCGGGCGGTCACAGGGCCACCTGCTTGCGGCGGAGGACCAGCGCGATGAGCACCGGGGCGCCGACGAAGGCGACCACGACACCGGCCTGGACCTCGCCGGGCGGCGCGATGACGCGGCCGACGATGTCGGCGATGAGCAGCACCGCGCCGCCGAGGGGCGCGCCGATGAGGAGGAGCCGCCGGTAGTCGTCGCCGACCATCGCGCGCAGAGCGTGCGGCACGAGGAGCCCGATGAAGACGATGGGCCCGGCGATCGAGGTGGCCCCGCCGCAGAGCAGCACGGTCGCGAGGATGCCGAGCGCGCGCGTGCGCGTCACGTTCTGGCCGAGGCCTGCCGCGGTGTCGGCGCCGAGGGCGATGAGGTCGAGGCCGCGCGCGCTCGCGATGGCGATGATGCCGCCGATGAGCAGGGGGATCGCCACGACGGCGACCGTGTCGAGGCCGCGCGAGGTGAGGCCTCCGACCTGCCAGTAGCGGAAGACGTCGAGCGCCACGATGGAGGTGGTGAGGATGAGGGTCGTCACGGCGGTGAGGCCGGCGGTGACGGCGGCGCCCGTGAGCGCGAGCTTCGCCGGATTGTCGCCGTCCGGGCCGCGCGTGCCGATGACGGCGACGACGACTGCGGCGACGGCAGCCCCAGCGAAGGCGAACCACACGAACCCGGTGGGTGCGGAGATGCTGAAGAACGTGATGGCGACCAGCACGGCGACGGAGGCTCCCGCGTTGATGCCGAGGAGCCCCGGGTCGGCGAGCGGGTTGCGCGTGATCCCCTGCATGAGGGTGCCGGCGACGGCGAGCGCCGCACCGGCCAGGACGCCGATGAGGGTGCGGGGGATGCGCTGGTCCCTGACCACGGTGTGGTCGGCCAGGTCCGGGTTCGGCGCGAGCAGGGCATCCACGACCACGGATGGCGCGACGGTGCGGGCCCCCACGAGGAGGCTCACGATCACGGCGACCAGGAGCAGGGCGACCGCCCCGACGGCGACGAGGCGGACGCGGCGCGCGCGTGCGCCCGCGATCATTCCTGGTGCTCGGACTGGCCGAGTCGCCAGTACCCCATGAAGGCGACGCGCTTGCGGTCGACGCCGTTGGTGGTCACCAGGTGGCGGCGGAGGGTCTTGATGGTGGCGGCCTCGCCGGCCATCCACGCGTAGAACTCGCCTTCGCCGTCCGCTGGGCTGTCCCAGAGGAGGTCGACGTCGACGTCGATGTCGGCGATCTGCTGCGGGCGGGGGGCCGCGGCCTGTGCGAGCGCCTCGGGGGAGTCGAGGCACCACTGCTGCAGGGCTTGCGTCAGCCGGGCGCCGTGGGCGGCGCCGTCGCGGGGCAGCCAGGTGATGCGGAAGCTGGCGGGCACGTCGATGGGGATGATGTCGGCGCTCGTGGGCACCTCGAGGAGCGCATCCACCTCGCACCGGCTGCTGAGCGATTCGAGGATCGAGCCGATCGCGGGCACCGCTGTCTCGTCACCCGCGAGCAGGAGGCGCTTGGCGGTGCCGGGATGCCAGTCGGCGCCGAGGTGCGAGTGCTCGCTGCGCTGGTCGGGGCCGACGATGACGAGGTCGTCGCCCGGCTTCGCGTTCTCGGCCCAGGCACCAGCCGGACCCGCGCCGTGGTGCACGACGAAGTCGACGTCGATCTCGCGAGCTTCCGGGTCGACGCGGCGCACCGTGTAGGTGCGCAGGGGGCTGCGGCGTTCCGTGGGGGTCGCCCGCCAGCGCTCGTACCAGAGGCCGGCGTCGAGCACCTCTGCGTCGCGCTGCCCGAAGTCGCTGGTCGTGCCGTCCGCCATGGGGAGGATGAGCTTGATGCGCTGGTCGAGTCCGGTCGTGCCGAAGTACTCGAAGTCGTCGCACGTGAAGGTCACCCGGGTGAATGCGGGAGCAAGGCGCTGCACTGCTCTGACCTCGGCGCAGTACGGCCGGTAGGCGGGGCGGGTCTGAACGGCAGTGGAAGCACTCACCGAGCAAAGATAAGCCTTGCCTTACCCCTGAGTCCAGTTCTGGAGACGATCTTCGGCTCCCACTTGCGTGCTGCTTTCGGTTTTCATACGATGTGTGCAGTGAATGCAACCGCGTTGCAACATGTGCAACACATTCCCAACGAAGTGGATGGAACCCCGATGAAGCGACGTCCTTCGAAACTGGCGCCCCTCGCGCTGCTCGCCGCCGTGGCGACCGTGCTCTCCCTCTCCGGCTGCGCGAACCGCGCGGGCGGAACCGCAGGTGGCGAGGAGTTTCCCTCGCAGGCCATCACGTTCTACACGCCGACGCAGGCCGGAGGTGCGACCGACCTCACCGCCCGCACCCTCGCGACGCAGCTCGAGTCCGAGCTGGGCCAGTCGATCGTCGTCGACAACCGACCCGGCGGTGCCGGCTCCGTCGGCATGCAGCACGTCGCCGGCCTCGCGGCTGACGGCTACTCGATCATGGTCTTCCCCGTCGAGGTGAGCATGCTCGGCCACCAGGGGTACGACATCGACCCCGCCAGCTACGACTTCCTCGGCATCGTCAACGAGCAGCCGGGCACGATCGCGGTCCCCGCGAACAGCCCGTACCAGACGCTCGAGGAGCTCGTCGCCGCCGCAGAGGCGAACCCCGGCAGCGTCACGATCTCCAACGCCGGCCCCGGCTCGATCTGGGAGGCCGGGGCGACCGAGCTCGGCAACATCGCCGGTGTCGAGTTCCAGGGCGTGCCCTTCGACGGAGGCGCCCCCGCGGTCACGGCAGCTGTCGGCGGCCAGGTCGACGCCGTCGTCGCCGGCATCGGCGAGACCGCTCCCGCCGACGAGGACGGGCGACTCCGCGTGCTCGCAGTCTTCACCGAGGAACGCGCCCCCGCGCTGCCGGACGTGCCGACGGCCGGCGAGCAGGGCTACGACGTCGTCATCGGCAGCTGGGCCGCCGTCGGCGCTCCGACCGGGCTCGACCCCGCGGTCAAGGAGTCGCTGCAGGCGGCGCTCGAGACCGCGGCCGGCAGCTCCGAGTACGTCGAGCTCATCGAATCGGGCGGCAACATCCCCGTGTTCATCCCCGGCGACGAGGCGACCGACTTCGTGAAGGCCGAGAACGAGCGCTTCGCAGAGCTGTTCGGCGAGTAGAGGCGTGACCGTCATGGACAGATCAGTCGAGGCGAACCCTCTCGACGTGGCGCTCGGCGTCGACGAGGAGACCTCCGAGTCTCGGCCCGTCAGCCGGCGGCGGGACATGCTCATCGCGGCGGGTGTGATCGCCGTCGGCGGAGCATCCATCGCCCTGGCCGTCGCCGTCGTCCCGGCGACGGGCGGCGACCCGTTCGGCCCGCGCTGGTGGCCGACCGTGCTCGGCGGGGCCATCGTGCTCCTCGGGGCGCTGCTCATCGGGGTCGCCATCCGCAAGCCGGATGCGCCGAGCGAGGACGCCCCCACGAAGCGCGGCATCTCGCGGGTGCTCCTCATGCTCGCGGCCATCGCCGCCTACGGTGTCGCCTGGTACTTCCTCCACTTCGTGATCGTCACGCTGCTCCTCGCCGCCGGACTCACGTTCGTGCTCGGCGGCCGCGGCTGGCGTGACCTCGTGCTGTTCCCGGTCATCGTGACGGTTGTGCTCTACGGGGTCTTCGGGCTCCTCCTGGGGGTGCCGCTGTGAACGGCATCACGGAAGGGCTCGGCGCGCTCCTCGACCCCACGATCGCGCTGTGCCTCATCATCGGGGTGCTCCTCGGCACGCTCGTGGGCGCCATCCCCGGCGTCACGGCCACGATGGCCGTCGCGCTCGCGGCCGGCTTCACCCTCACCCTCGAGCCCCTCCAGGGTCTCGCGGTGCTGCTCTCCATCTACATCGCCGCGCAGTTCGGCGACCGGGTGCCGTCGATCCTCATCAACACGCCTGGCACCCCCGCCTCGATCGCGACGACCTTCGACGGGTACCCCCTCGCGAAGCAGGGCAAGGCCGGCATCGCGCTGACGAGCTCCGCGCTCGTCTCTGCCGTCGGCTCCTTCGCCGGGATCCTCATCCTGCTGTTCCTCGCGCAGCCCATCTCGGGCTTCGCGCTGAGCTTCGGGCCGATCGAGATGTTCGCGCTCGTCGTGTTCGGGCTCACCATGATGATCGGCGTCTCCGGCGACCGCGTCATGAAGGGCCTCGCGGCCGGAGCCTTCGGCTTGTGGCTCGGGACGATCGGCAACGACCCCATCTCGGGCGACCAGCGCTTCACGTTCGGCATCCCGGAGCTCTCGAGCGGCGTGCCGTTCATCGCCGCCATCATCGGCCTCTTCGGCATCGCCGAGGTCTTCAACCAGGTCGTCTCCGCCAAGAGAGGGCCTGAGCCGCAGCCCATCACGCAGCTCGGCAAATGGTGGCCGAACAAGGCGGAGCGCAAGCTGCTGCGCAAGCCGACGGCCATCGGCACGGGAATCGGCGCCGTCGTCGGCGTCATCCCGGCGGCCGGCGGCGACATCGCCGGCGTCATCGCGTGGGACCAGGCGCGTCGCGCCTCCAAGACCCCGGAGAAGTTCGGGAAGGGCGCGCTCGAGGGAGTCGCGGCCGCCGACAGCTCGAGCACCGCGACGATGGGCGGATCGGTCACGACGACCCTGTCGCTCGGCGTGCCAGGCGACTCGGTCATGGCCGTCATGCTCGGCTCCATGATCGTGTGGGGCCTCCAGCCTGGGCCGAGCCTCTTCGCGAACCGGCCCGATCTCGTCTTCAGCCTCTCCGCGATCATGCTCATCGCGACCGTGCTGGCGCTCGCTTTGGCGCTCGTGCGCATGCGCGGCGTCGTCAAGCTGCTCGCAATGCCGAAGCGCTACCTCTCGGTTGTCATCGTCACGTTCTGCATGGTCGGCACGTTCGCCGTCTCCAACTCGGTGTTCGACGTCGTGCTCATGTTCGCCTTCGGGCTCCTCGGGCTTGCGATGCGACGCTTCGGCTTCCCGCCGGGGCCCCTCGTGCTCGGCCTCATCCTCGGGCCGCTCGCGGAGGGCAACCTCCGGCGTGCGCTCCTCATCGACGGCTACGGAGCGGTCTTCACGAGCCCCATCGCGCTGACCCTCATCATCCTGAGCATCCTCGCCGTTCTCGCCCCGCGCATCCGCGCCCTGCTGAAAGGACGGTCGACGCGTGAGCGCACCGAAGAGCCCATTCTCAAGTAGCGCCGTGCCTGCGAACACCCCGCGCGCCGGTCGCGTGCTGTGCCTGGGCGAGACCATGGCCATGGTCACGCCGACCCACGTCGCCCCGCTCAGGGAAGCCGTGAGCTTCGCCGTCAAGGCCGGGGGCGCCGAGTCGACGGTCGCCATGTACCTCGCCGACTCCGGTGTCCCATCCAGCTGGGTGAGCTGGCTCGGCGACGACCCACTCGGGTGGCGCCTCCTCGACGAGGTGCGCGCGAGCGGCGTCGACGTCGCAGGCGTCCAGCTCGTGCCGGGGGCCCCGACCGGCGTCTACTTCAAGGACCCTGGCGACGGGGAGACCACCGTCTACTACTACCGGGCCGGTTCGGCCGCGTCGCGAATGGATGCGACCGTGCTCGCCCAGCTCGACTGGGAGGGCGTCGCCGCCCTCCACGTGACGGGCATCACCGCCGGCCTCTCGACAAGCTGCTCGGCGATGCTCGAAGCCGTCATGCTCGAGGCGCGCCGGCGCGCCATCACCGTGTCGTTCGACGTGAACTACCGCCCCGGGCTCTGGAGCATCGAGGCCGCGGGGCCGCGCCTTGCCACGCTCGCAGCGCTCGCGGACCTCGTGTTCGTGGGCCGTGACGAGGCCGAGACGCTGTGGGGCGAAGGCCACCCGACGACGCTCCACTCGCGGCTCGGGCTGCATGGCAGCCTCGTCGTGAAGGACGGCAGCGTCGGCGCGACCGAGGTCGCCGTCGTCGACGGCGGCGTGTCCTCGGCGTTCGTGCCAGCGCATCCCGTCGACGTCGTCGAAGCCGTCGGGGCGGGTGATGCCTTCACCGCCGGCTACCTCGGTGCGATGCTTGGCGGCGAGCCCGTCGATGCGTGCTTGAACCGAGGGCACGGGCTCGCCGCCCGAACCCTCGGCAGCACACACGACTTCGTCCCGGCCTGATCGGAGTCCCACCATGTCCCAGAGCATCCACCGCGCAGCAGAGATCCTTGAGTACGTGAGCCTCGCGCCGCGCACCCAGTCGGAGATCGCCGCCAAGCTCGGCGTGCACCGATCGACGGCACTGCGGATGCTGCAGACGCTCACCGAGACCGGGCTCACCCGCCGTCACGCGGACAGCAGGTATGGGGTCGGATACCGGCTGAGCGGTCTCGCCCGGGCGGCCAGCGACCAGTTCGACCTGCGCAACATCGCCCGCCCCGTGCTGCAGGAGCTCGGCAGGGACTGCACGCACACCGTGCACCTCGCCGTCCTCGAGGGTGACCGCATCGTCTACGCCGACAAGATCGAGCAGCCTGGGATGGTCAGGCTCTACTCCCAGATCGGGCAGCCGGTGCTCCTGCACACGGCGGGCGTCAGCAAGGCCATCCTCGCCCAGCAGGACGTTGAGAAGACCGACCGGATGCTCGAGGGCTACGAGTACACGCCATACACCGACAACACGATCGTCTCGCGCGCCGCCCTCGACGCCGAGCTCGAGCGCACCCGCGAACGCGGCTGGGCCGTCGACGATGCCGAGTACGAGAACTTCATCAACTGCATCGCCATGCCCATCCGCGATTCGAGCGACACGGTCGTCGCGGCCGTGTCCATCACCGCACTCAAGGCGAGTGCCGACCTCGACGCGCTCGCCGAATGGCAGCCGCGACTCGACGACGTCGTCCTCGCCATCTCCCACGACCTCGGCTGGAGACCACATGACTGACACCTTCGACACCATGTTCGCCGGATCGCCCGTCATGGCGATCCTGCGCGGCTACACCCCGGAGCGCAGCGTCGAGCTCGCGAACCTCGCCTGGTCGCTCGGCATCTCGAGCGTCGAGGTGCCCATCCAGAACGATGCGGCGCTCGACGCGCTCCGCGCCGTCGTCCGCGCCGCCGAGCCCGGCGGGCACGCGGTCGGCGCAGGCACCGTCGTCTCGCTCGCCCACGTCGACCAGGCCAAGCAGGCCGGAGCCACGTTCACCGTCGCACCCGGCCTCGACCCCGCCGTCATCGAGGCGGCCCAGGCCGCTGGCCTCGCCCCGCTGCCCGGTGTGGCCAGCGGGACCGACATCCAGCTCGCGAAGGCGCTCGGCCTGACCTGGGTCAAGGCGTTCCCCGCCAGCGTGCTCGGCGCCGACTGGTTCTCGGCCATGCGAGGGCCGTTCCCCGAGATGCGTCTCGTCGCTACGGGCGGCATCAACGCTTCCAATGCGGGGGAGTACCTCTCGGCAGGAGCCGACGTCGTCGCCGTCGGCAGTGCGCTCGAGGACGAAGCGCAGCTGCCCCTCCTCTCCGCGCTCCGCGCATCCGCTCCCGCGCGCTGACGCTGCCGCGCATCCACAACCTCCTCTGACAGAAAGGGCTCCCATGACCGCCCAGCTCACCCCCCGCTACAGCCCAGCAGCCGACCGCTACGAGCGGATGCAGTATCGCCGTGTCGGCCGCAGCGGACTGCAGCTGCCCGCGATCTCGTTCGGCACCTGGCACGGCTTCGGCGACGACACCCCCCTCGCGAAGCAGCGTGAGCTGCTGCGGCACGCATTCGACCTCGGCATCATGCACTTCGACATCGCGAACGGCTACGGCCCGCCCTTCGGCTCGACCGAGGCGAACGTCGGCCGGATCCTGCGCGAGGACTTCGCGGGCCTGCGCGACGAGCTCGTGCTGTCGACGAAGGCCGGATACCCCGTGTTCCCAGGCCCGAACGGCTCGGGCGGCGGCCGCAAGCACCTGCTCGGGAGCCTCGAGAACAGCCTTCGCCTGCTCGGCACCGACTACGTCGACATCTTCTACAGCCACCGGTTCGACCCCGAGACGCCCCTCGAGGAGACGGCGGCCGCACTCGATGCGATCGTGCGCAGCGGGAAGGCCCGCTACGTCGGCGTCTCCTCCTACTCCGCGGAGCGCACCGAGGAGGTCGCCGGCCTCCTGCGCGAGCTCGGCACGCCGCTGCTCATCTCGCAGCCGTCGTACTCCCTCCTGAACCGCTGGATCGAGGACGGCGAGCCGTCGGTGCTCGAAGCCAACGCGACGGCCGGGGCTGGCGTCATCGCGTTCTCCGGCCTCGCCCAGGGGCTGCTGACGAACAAGTACCTCGGGGGAGTGCCGGAGGGGTCGCGGGCGACGCAGGGCAAGACGCTGCGCGACGGGATGCTCAGCGACGAGAACCTCGAGCGGGTGCGCGCCCTCAACGCGATCGCGGAGCGTCGCGGGCAGACGCTCGCGCAGCTCGCGATCGCCTGGGTGCTGCGCGACGAGCGGATCACGTCCGCCCTCATCGGGGCGTCCCGCACCTCGCAGCTCGACGACCTCGTCAGGTGCCTCGACGCGTCGCCGTTGACCGACGCCGAGCTCGCAGAGATCGACACCTACGCCGTCGACGGCGGCATCAACATCTGGACGGCGTCGTCGGATGCCTGACGCGCCAGCGCAGGAGCGGGTGCAGGAGCAGACGGGCGACAGCGCGGCCGTCGCCGCCGCCGACGCCCTCGCGGATCTCGCGCGCATCCGCGCCGAAGAAGCCGAGCTCGTCTTCACCAGGTTCTCGCGCGATGATGCATGGCGGCTCGGCTCCCGGATGCGCGAGGCGGCGGCGGCTCGTTCGCTGCCCGTGGTCATCGGCATCGTCGTCGGACAGCAGCGGGTCTTCCACGCCGCACTCGACGGCGCTGTGCCGGACAACGACGCGTGGTTCGAGCGGAAGACACGCGCGGTGCTGCACTTCGAGCAGTCATCGCTCGGCGTCGGTGCGCTGTTCCGCTCGCTGGGGCGCGTCTACGAGCAGGAGTCGCGACTCGACCCCGACGAGGTCGCCGCGAACGGCGGCGTGTTCCCCGTTCGCATCGACGGGGTCGGCGTCGTCGGCGCGGTCGGCATCTCCGGGCTGCCGCAGGTCGAGGACCATGCGTTTGTCGTCGAGCAGCTGCGGGAGTTCCTGGCCGAGGCGTAGGTCACGCTCGCCTGCTGCACCCGCCGCACCCGCCGCGCGCATCCGCCGCCACGCCGGGTGCTTGAGGCGGCGGCGTCGCGGTCGATACCCTGGTCGGCTGCGACGCCGCAGCTTCATCGCACCAACAGGAAGCACCTCGATGTCGCCCGACACCACCGTCCCCGACTCCACCGTCCCCGACTCCACCGCCCCCGAAGCTGCGGCTGCCCAAGATGTCGCCGCCTCGGATTCCGCCAAGCCGACCCCCGCCGCCCCGGCTGGCTTCAGCGCGGAGCCCCTGCGCATCCCGTCTTCGCTCGACGATGTCGCGGCAGCGGCGTTCCACGAGATGACAGCCCTGCGCAACGCCGTCACGAGGGACACATACCGCAACGACGACTTCGTGCTGCCCGCGGAGGTGCTGCTGCCGGGGTACGAGCCGAGCGAGTACGAGCGTCGGGACGGGCGCCTCATCCGCGAGCACGGTCGGCTCGTGGGGCGTGTGCTCTTCGACTTCCCGCTCACCGAAGACGTCGAGATGGCGAAGATGATGCTCGAGATCCACCCGGATGCGCGGGGCCGCGGCTTCGGGGCGGCCGCGTACGAGGTCGGGGAGCTGGCGGTGCGAGACGCGGGTCGCTCGGAGATCCGCACGTGGGTGGTGCACCGAGAGATGGCTGGGCCGCGCATCCCGTCGCCGAGCGGTGTCGGGGACATCCCGGCACTGGACCCTGCCGCGCAGATGCTGCTGCGACGAGGGTTCGAGCTCGGTCAGGTCGAGCGCATGAGCGTGCTCGAGCTGGGCGCCGAGCACGACGACGCCCTGCGCGCGCTGCGCGACGGCGCCAGGGAGGCCGCGGGCGCCGAGTATCGCTGCGTGTCGTGGTCGTACCCGACGCCGGACGAGTTCATCGACGGCTACGCGGCGCTGAAGGCGCGCATGAGCACGGACGCCCCGCAGGGTGACCTCGTCGAAGACGAGCAGGAGTGGGACGCGAGGCGTGTCCGCGAGGAGCTCGAGGCGACGGCGATCGCCCGCGGCGACAGCGTGCTCGTGGGGGCCGTCCAACACGTTCCGACCGGGGAGCTCGTGGCCTTCAGCGAGCTGCAGCGAATGGACGACGGCACGAGGCGAGCCGACCAGGAGGACACGCTCGTGCTGCGCGAGCATCGCGGCAACCGGCTCGGGATGCTCGTGAAGGCGGAGAACCTGCTCGCCTGGAGGGCGATGCACCCCGACGTCGAGCGGGTCTACACGTACAACGCCGAGGAGAACCGCCCGATGCTGAACGTCAACGAGGCGCTCGGCTTCCGACCCTTCGTCAGCGAGGGCGCCTGGCGGAAGGTGCTCGTCTGAGTCGAGCCGCGCCCACTCGGTGACCCGCGCCGCCCCGGTAGGCTGGGGGTCTCATGACTGCATCCTCTTCTTCGCTTGTGACCACCGCTACGGGCAGCGATGTCCGTGTCCGCTTCTGCCCTTCGCCGACGGGGACCCCGCACGTCGGGCTCATCCGCACCGCCCTCTTCAACTGGGCCTACGCGAAGCACACCGGGGGCACGTTCGTGTTCCGCATCGAGGACACGGATGCTGAGCGCGACTCCGAGGAGAGCTACCAGCAGATCATCGACGGGCTCGGCTGGCTCGGGCTCGGCTGGGACGAGGGCGTGAACGTCGGCGGGCCGCACGAGCCGTACCGTCAGTCGCAGCGCACCGACATCTACCTCGACGTCATCCAGAAGCTCCGCGACGCCGGCCACCTGTACGAGTCGTTCGCGACGGGTGAGGAGATCGAGGCGCGCAACGTGGCCGCCGGTCGCGACCCGAAGATGGGGTACGACAACTACGAGCGCGACCTGTCGGCCGACGAGATCGCTCGCCTCAAGGCTGAGGGTCGCGAGCCGGCGCTGCGCCTTCGAGTGCCGGACACCGACCTCTCCTTCGACGACCTCGTGCGCGGCGAGATCACCTTCAAGGCCGGGTCGTTCCCCGACTTCGTGCTCGTGCGACCCAACGGCAAGCCGCTCTACACGCTCGTGAACCCCGTCGACGACGCCCTCATGGGCATCACGCACGTGCTCCGCGGCGAGGACCTGCTCTCCTCGACGCCCCGCCAGATCGCGCTCTACCACGCGCTCATCGACGTGGGAGTCGCCGAGTTCATCCCGCGCTTCGGGCACCTGCCGTACGTCATGGGCGAGGGCAACAAGAAGCTCTCCAAGCGCGACCCCGAGTCGAACCTCTTCCACCACCGCGACCGCGGATTCCTGCCGGAGGGGCTCCTCAACTACCTGTCCCTGCTCGGCTGGTCGATCGCCGCGGACCGCGACGTGTTCACGATGGACGAGATGGTCGTCGCGTTCGACGTCGAGGACGTCAACCCGAACCCCGCGCGCTTCGACCTCACCAAGGCCGAGGCCATCAACGGCGAGCACATGCGCCTCCTCGGCGCGGACGACTTCGCGCACCGCCTCGTCGCGCCGCTGCAGCTCGCCGGCGTGCTCCCGCTCGAGCCGACGGATGCGCAGCTCGCGCTCCTCGGGCGTGCGGCGCCGCACGTCCAGGAGCGCATGCAGCTCCTCGGCGAGGCTCCCGAGATGCTCGGGTTCCTCTTCGTGGATGCCGCTGATCTCGTGGTCGAGGACACGGCCGTCGGCTCCCTCAAGGGTGACGTGACGGGTGTGCTCGACGCCTCCATCGCGGCCCTCGACGCGCTCGAGGCGCCAGAGGCGTGGACGACGGAGAACATCGAGGCCGCCCTGCGTGGAGCCCTCATCGAGGGGCTCGGCCTCAAGCCGCGCGTCGCGTTCGGCCCGATCCGCGTGGCCGTCTCCGGCCGCAAGGTCTCCCCGCCGCTCTTCGAGTCGCTCGAGCTGCTGGGCCGCGAGCAGTCGCTCGCCCGCATGCGCTCGCTCGTCTCGCGCCTCGCCGCGTAGCCGCGCCGCGTCCGCTCCGCGGCGCCGCCGCTAGGTTCGGCAGCTCGGCTCGGCTCCGCGCTTCGTCTCGGGATGGGGAGCGCGCTTCCGGATGGGTTCTTTCCCATCCGGAAGCGCGTTCCCCATCCCGAGACTCGTTTGTGGGGGAGCGATCTCGTTTGTGGGGGAGTGGGCTCGCTCGCGGGGAGTTGGCACGCTCGCGGGGCTCGCGGGGATGCTCGGCGATTCGCGCCGCCCTCGCACGTCGCGACGGGTGAGGCTAACCTAAGAGGATGCCCGCCGTCCTGAGCTGGTGGGCGCGAGACTCCGGGAGGACCGCATGACCGAGGCGCTGGGCACGCACTATGACGTCGTCGTCATCGGGGGTGGCCCTGCCGGGCTGCAGGCCGCGCTGATCCTCGCGCGGCACCGCTACTCGACCCTGGTGCTCGACGGCAACCGGCCCCGCCACTCGGCGACGCTGGAGGCCCACGGGTTCCTGACCCGCGACCACACTCCTCCGAACGAGCTGCGCAGGCTCGGCCGCGAGGACGTGGAGGCCTACGAGGATGCCGAGATCCAGTTCGCCCAGGTCACGCGCGTCCGGGCGCTCACCGAGGAGGAGGTCGTCGGCGCGGAGGTGTCGCAGGGGCCGGCATTCGAGGGCTCGTTCGGCTTCGTCGCCGGTGGGGTGGCGGGCGCTGGGGGGCAGCCGACGACCGCCGACCCGCGCGAGATCGCGTCGCGCCGCCGCGACGGCGTGCGGGTTCCGTACCGCTTCGCGGTCGAGGCGAAGGGCGTGCGCGGCACGCCCGCACGAGCCGTGTTCGCCCGCTCGGTCGTCTTCGCGACGGGCCTCACCGAGGTGCTGCCCGCCCTGCCCATGCTGCGTGCGTTCTACGGCACGAGCATCCACAGCTGCGTCGAGTGCGACGGATGGACGCAGCGCGACCGCCGAGTCTCGGTCATCGCGGCACCCGGCGTCACCGACCTGTACGAGCGGGCGGTGCAGCTCACGCGCTTCACCGGAGCGCTCACGGTCTTCGCTGCCGAGGGGCAGCTCGCCGAGCTGCAGGAGCTCGATCTCGTCGAACGCGGCGTGGTCGTCGAGACGCGTGACGTCGTCGACGTCGAGGGCGGACCGGGTGGCGTGACGGGCGTTGCGCTCGCCGACGGCGACGTCGTGACGGCCGAGGCCGTGTTCGTGCGGCCCGATTACGTCGCGAAGCTCGACTTCGCGAGCGAGCTCGGCATCGAGTTCGACGGCTCCGGCCTCGTGGCGGCGGATGCGCAGGGCCGGACGAGCGTGCCCGGCATCTACGCGACGGGCGAGCTGACGGGCCCGGGGCCGCAGATGCTCATCGTCGCCGCTGGCAACGGGGCACAGACCGGCATGGCGGTCGACCGGGACCTGCTGGGCCTCTGAGTCGAGGGCTCGACGGGCTCGACCCGGCCGTTCGACGCGCTGATTTGTCCAGCCTCCGGGAGTGCGCTATGCTCTCTGAGGCGCTTCGGTGCCAGTGGGGTATGGTGTAATTGGCAACACGGAGGTTTCTGGTACCTTTGTTCTTGGTTCGAGTCCAGGTACCCCAGCAAGTGTGAACACCACAAATGTGAACATGACGAAAAGGCCCCGCTGAGCGGGGCCTTTCGTGTATCTCCTCGGCACGCGCTGTATGCCTTCGGCCGCGCGCTGCAGCTCTTGAGCCACGCGGTAGAGCCCAGCCGGCAAGCGCCGCCCAGCCCAGCAGCGCCGCCCGGACGCTACCGCGAGACGCTGCCGGCCGGCACCAATGCCTCGGCGCCCGCATCGGCACTCGCACTCGCGCCTGCCCCTGCTCCTGCGCCCGCACCTGCTTGCGCATCCGCGTCCGCCTCGTCCAGCGGCTCGGCCGCGGGCATCAGGCGCGCGTAGTCGCCGAACGCGTCGATCTTTGCGCCCTGCTCGTGGAGGAGCGCCGTGAGCCGCTCGATCTGCTCGACCTCGAGCGGGCGGCGTCTGGCGCGCTCGCGGTGCGTGAGGAGGTCGAGGAACTGGGCCTCGTCGGCGACGACGGCCGTTCGGTCGGCTGATGGCGTGAGCGTGGCAGCATCGGTGTAGACGGTCGCGGTGGCGTTCGAGTAGAAGACGCAGGTGTCGACGGCGATGGACTCGCCGAGGGTCTGCTCGCTCAGACGCGCGAGGTGCGCCGCATGGGCGAGCGCCTGGCTGCGCGGTGCTGACTGCCCGAGGTGCGTCAGCACCCGGAGGGAGCTCTCCGCGGCGCCGCCGGCCAGGGCGGTGCGGTCTGGGGTGGTGGCGGCGCCGCTCGTGATCTGCAGGGCGAACGGCGGACGCAGCGCCACATCGTCGACGAGGTTGCCGAAGGCCGGCTGCGCCTCGCTGGGCCGGACCCCGTCGAAGATGACGCCGTCCCAGGTCCTGTGATCGATGAGGAGGGCGCCCGCGTCGGTGAGCAGCACGTGGTCGAGCTGGATGACATGGCGGTTGGTGCTCATGCCCTCCTGGACGAGGATGAACGTGCGAGTCGCGAGCACGCCGTTCAGCCCGAGTGTCTCGCTGGCCCGCAGGATCGCCTCCCGGGACACGAGTTCCGTCTCGCTCGAACGCCTGGCGCGGTCCTTGAGGAAGTCGACGAGCATCCGCCGGTCTTGGAACGCGGCCTCGTGCTGGAGCGCGAGGCGCTCGAGGCGCGCCTCAGCCTCTTCCTGCAGCTCCTGCTTCTGCTGCCGGAGCTGCGCGTGGGCGCGCTCGGCCTCGGCGGTGAGCGCCTTCCGCTCGACCTCGGCGGCGTTCTGCCGCTCGTCGAGCGTCGCCCGCCAGTGCCTGTTCGCGCGCATCCGAACCACGAGCGCGATGATGACTGCAACCGTCGCCCCGAGCACAAAGCTCAGCGCAACCCACCCCTGAATCTCCATCCGCCCAGTACAGCACCGGCCACCGACATCGCCGGGAGTGGCGACCGGCACGTCGGCCCGCGATGCCGAAACGGGGAGTTCGACGGGGAGTTTCCCCGCGAATCCCCGGGGCGAGGCGGCGAGGAGCACTTCACTAGGCTGGCGTGACCCCGATCTCCCCCTTCGAGAGGATCTACCGTGCGAGTACTTGTCACCAGTTCCCGGAACACGTTTGCGCTCGACATCATCCGCAAGCTCGGCAGCACGGGCCACGCGGTGTTCGCGAGCGACACGTACGAGGGGGCCATCGGCAGCCATTCGAGGTATCTCGCGGGGCATTTCGTGACGAACTCGCCGCGCGCCAAGACGGACGAGTTCATCGCCGACGTCGCGAAGATCGCGGCAGAGCAGCACATCGACGTCGTCATCCCGACGTTCGAGGAAGCCTTCTACCTCGCAGCCCGCGGCCACGAGCTCCCGGACGGCACGAGCGTGTTCACGGGCGGATTCGAGCAGCTCGCGCGCCTGCACGACAAGGCCAGCTTCAAGCGGCTCGCGCAGGAGGCAGGCGTGCCGGTGCCCGAGACGATCGTCGCGACGAGCCACGAGGAGCTGCTCGCGGCCATCGACACGTACCCGAAGTTCTTCGCTCGCGCCGCGTTCTCGCGTGGCGGCGTCGGGCTCCTCACCAACACGGGTCCGCTCGCGGGCAAGATGTCGGTCGACGAGGCCGCGCCGACGCCCGACCAGCCGTGGCTCGTGCAGCCCTTCGTGGACGGCCCCATGATCTGCACGTACAGCATCGTCGTCGACGGCCGTGTCACGGCGCACTGCACGTACCGCGCACCCGAGCAGTGGGCGCACAGCACGGGCATCTCGTTCCTCGCGATCGACAGCACGGAGACGCTCGACTACACGCAGCGGCTCGTCGACACCCTCGACCCGAACTACACGGGCCAGCTGTCGTTCGACTTCGTCGACAACGATGGCGGGCTCTTCGCGATCGAATGCAACCCGCGCCCCACCAGCGGTGTCATCCTGCTCGAAGCCGACGAGGTCTCGGCCGCCTTCCAGGGCACGAACTCCGAGCCGTTCGTCGTGGCGCCTGGCGTCGAACGTCAGGTGAAGCTGGCGGTGCTGGCGGATGCGTTCGCCGAGCCCATCAAGCACCTCCCGAAGTCGCTCCACGACCTGCTGCACGTGCGCGACATCGGCGCGGGATGGCACGACGAGCTGGCGATGCTGTGGAGCCCCGCGACGATCGTGCACGGTGCGCAGCTCACCCACGGTGAGCGCAAGGAGCTGCTCGCCGCGCTCGGCGATGACATCGTCTGGAACGGGGAGCCGATCGACGGGATGCTCCCCGAGGATCTCGTCGCGCTCGAGGCAGTGCACGAGCAGCGCGTCTGAGCACCCCCAGACCCCTGCTCAACCCCGCCGAGCCCGGCTGAGCACAGCTGAACCCCGCCGAGCGAGACTCCGCCCCGCATCCATCGTGGATGCGGGGCGGAGTCGTCGAGATCTGCTGGAGTCGCAGCTCAGGCGATCGCGCGGTAGTGGAAGTAGTACCCGTTGTCGGTGAAGCCACCCTGCTGCGGGTAGTACGTGCATCCCTGGCTGATCTTCGTCCAGGAGGAGATGTACGTGACCTTGGCCGCCTCGCACTCGCTCACCGTCGAGAACGGCCCGACGCTCATGTTGGCGGTGGCTGCCTGCGCGGCGGTCGCCCCGCCGAACATGAGGCCGCCCGCGACGACGGCACCGGCGATGACAGTGGACACTCGCTTCTTGAAATGAACCATGTCCCGACCCTAGGCACGGGGCTTGAGTGGAGCCTCCGTCATCCTGGGACACCCGTGCGAAGGGGGTGCGAAGACGTCGTCACTGTGGATCGTTCGCCGGGTCGAGCGCCGCGCGCCGCTCGTGACGATGCTCGCGGATCGACAGGTACACGCGGTGCGCGAAGATCACGAACGCGAGCCAGGCCGCGCCGAGCACCCAGCCGGCGAGCACATCCGTGAACCAGTGGTGCCCGAGATACACCCGCGAGATCCCGACCGTGATCGCGAAGACCACGGCGCCGAGCGCGATCAGCACCCGTGCGCGCTTGGTCTGTCTGCGCAGGATGAGCAGGTACGCGATGACCCCGACGACCGCAACCGCGTTGAGGGTGTGCCCGCTGGGGAACGACGCCGAGTGCTCGTACGGCGGCACGGCCTCCGCCTGATCCGGGCGGACCCGGCCGATGAGGTTCTTCCCCGCGACCGTCATGAGTAGCGACCCGCCGCCCGCGGCGACGATGAGGATCACGGGTGTCCAGGAGCGGCGCCGGATGGAGAGGATGAGGAGCGCGGCGACGGCGATGATGGGCATGCCGATCTGCCCGGCGATGTCGGTGTACGCCGTGATGAGCATGTCGGCGAGCGGCGCTCGCAGGGTGATGGCGTAGTCGAGGAGGGGCTGGTCGAGGCCGGCCACGCCGTCGCTGTCGGTGACGTTCTCGTAGATCTCGGCCGCGAGCGCGCTGAGCCCGATCACGATCGCGAGTCCGATCACGAGCAGCAGGATGAGTGCGCTGTTGGGGCCGACCTTGTCGCCGACGACCCGCACGCTCTGCTCGACGGCGCGTCCAGCCTTCGACCGGGGTGGCCTCGGGGCGCGATTGTCGATGGTGGTGTCCTGGGCGAGTTCGCCGCGGACTCCCTGGGTGTCATCGTGGGGGTGGGTCACCGCACCAACTCTAGGTGGGGCGGCTGAAGCTGAGCAGGGCCGGTCGGTCACATGGGCGGAAGTTCGCCGGTCCGCGTGATCGACGCGCTCGCCTCATCCCAGGCATACACGGAGGTTGCTGTCTTCGCTGGCCCGGCGATGTCCTCGCCCTGCCACATGTAGGTCACGGAGATCTCGCCGTCGGAGATGCGCTGCACGGACTCGACCGCGTGGTCACCGGTCGTCGGCGGCACGAACACGCCGTCGTGGAAGAGCAGCAGTGGTGTTACCGAGAACCGCGTGCAGCAGGACTCCGGCCGCAACTGCACCCAGGAGAGGGCCGCGCAGTCGTCGTAGCCACTCGTGTCACTGAACTGCCCCGTGAGGTCCCACGGCATGCTTCCTTCGGCCTCCGGCGCCCATTTGGCGAGGGCCTCGCTGCCCGTCAGCCCCGAGCACTGACCGGCATCGGACGCTTCGGTATCGCCGTCTTCCGGGGCGCTGTCGGCGAGCGCCGGGTTTGCTCGGAGGAGCCCGTCGATGGCGGCCTGCACGTAGTCTCGCTGGCCCGCGCGGTCGAAGATCACCGTCCAGGTGTCGCCGAGGAAGATGTGGGTGGCCTGCGTGTTCGCCATCGCGAGGCTTGGCGCCTGGATGACGTACGTGAACGTGGCCGCGTCGCCGACGGACGCCTCCGTTGCGTCCGGGTCGTCGCGGAGCGCGTCGATGAGGGGAGCCTGCTGGGCGGCGTCGAGTTCTGAGACGTACTGCGTCACCATGCCCTCCATGTGCACGGGCCACTGGCAGCCCCGCGTCTGCGCCGCCGCGTCCATCGCCGCCTGCGCATTCGTGCCGGCGAGTTCGTCGAAGGTCGCGCGGTCGGTTTCACCGGCCGGCACGCTGAAGACCTCGGGGCCGTAGTCGAGGTACTGCTGCAGGGCAGTCGCGTTCATGTCGTCGCAGGTCGGGAGACTGATGGGCTCCGGAGTGGCGATCGGCATCGATGTCGCCGGCGGGTCCTGCGTGGTCTCGGACGGCGCGGAGCTCGGACCGCCAGGCGTGCTCGTGCTCGCGCATCCGGTGAGCACGAGCAGCCCGCTCATCCCCAGCACGAACGCCTTCGCCGTGTCCATTCGATTGCGCTTGCCCAAGAGATCCTCCGCCTTCCGATGAGGTGCAGACAGGCGCGATGGCGCGTGTCGTTCCCTCTCACGGTAGGAGCCGTCTTCACCGGTTCTGCCGTGGTCTGGCGTTTTCGCACAAGGCTGAACAGTCGAACGGGCTTCCGTGTAGGTTTGCACCGGCGAGATACGTGAGAGAGCCCTTCCTCCTGAAGACGCGGGCTGAGCTCTGGGGAGACGAAGGAGCGGTGGTGCCGAACTCTCCGACTTCGCTCGGTCCCGATTCCTTCGACAGGATCGCGTTCGATCTTCGCGAGCTGCGGGAAGCCTCCGGGGCGGTCTCCTATGCCGAGCTCGTGCGTCGAATCACCGACCTCCGGTTGGGCAGAGGCGTGCATGCGGCGGCGGCGATTCCTGCGCGATCGACGGTCTACAACGCTTTCCGGGCGGGTCGAACGAGGCTGGACACCGAGCTGCTCCGAGACATCGTGACCGCGCTCGGCGCAGACGAGCGTGAGGCGGATTCGTGGGTGCGGCGATGCCGTGACGCGCGACGGACAGCACAGGACCAAGCCCTTCGGGAGCAGTCGAGGGAAGTCACGCCCGCTGCGCGACCTGCGCCAGCTGCTGGGGAGCCGATGGCCCCTGTCGGGAGCTCCACACCGGCCACGTGGGCCGTCGTGCTGCTGCTCCTGGTGTGCGTGGGGATCAACCTGCTCGGCCTCTTCACCGCCAACGTCTTCAGGCTCTCCGCGTACCTCGACATGGTGGGCACCGCCGTGGCGGCCCTGGCCCTCGGGCCGTGGCACGGCGTCATCGTCGCGGTTGCCTCCAGCTCGCTCGGGTTCGTGGTCGGAGATCCTGAGACGCTCTCGTTCCTCCCGGTGAACATCGTGGGGGCGCTCGTCTGGGGCTACGGGGTTCGCCGATTCGGGATGGGCTCCGGGCTGGTCCGCTTCCTTGCCCTCAACCTCATCGCGGCTCTTGCCTGCGCGCTCGTCGCCGCCCCGGTCGTCGCGACGCTCTTCGACGCAGAGGGTGGGCACGCGTCGAAGGTGTCCGTGCTCTCGCTGGAAGCCATGAGCGTTCCCTTCATGGCGGCGGTCTTCTCGGCGAACATCGTCACCTCGGTCATGGACAAGCTGCTCACGGGGTGCGTTGCCCTCGGTATCTTCGCGGTCCTCCGCGGACGGTTCGGTCTCTCGGCCGAGCATCTTCCCCTCGTCACCAAGCTCTGAGGGCGCTCACACCCGCGTCCGGTGGCACCGCCCCCTCAGTGACGCGACGGCCGCCCTCGAGCCCCGTTTTCGCACAGTTCTGAACGGCGAATCGGACCGGCACTCGGGGGCGCTTCGGTAGCTTCTGAGACATGTCCCGCCATGCCTCCCGCCGCGCCGCCCTGGCCGTCGCCCTGCTCCTCGTGATCGGCATCTCCGCCTGTGCGGTCGCGGAGGAACCCGCACCGGAGGCTGCAGCATCGACATCGGCGACGCCCACGGGAGCGAGCGGACTGCCGTCAGCCCCGCCGACGCCCGAGGCCTCGTCACTCGGCGGCTTCGTGGCAGGGTTCGACTGGCCATCGGGGATGACGCTTCCATTACCAGACGGCCTGCGCTTCGACCGGGCCGAGAATGCGTTCGCCTGCGATGGACGGCTTCTGCACGTGCTCGCGTGGAGTCCCACGGCCACCGACGAGACCGTTGCCGACTACCTCGAGAGCGTCCTCGCTGAGTTCGCCGTAGCCGGGGACGCGCGGTCGAATGGCGGTGACGGGCCGATCTGGGACGCGGATGGGGAGTTCGCGGAAGAGGGGCGCATGCAGAACGCCCCGAGCGCGGCCGACGCGACGAAGATCGTGAGCTGGGAGCCTCTCGAGCCCGGCGGGTACCGACTCATGCTCCAAGAGGAGACGAGCCCCGGTACCGTCACGGCGACACGGACAACACCGTCCGAGACCTGGGTTGGCTTCCCGTTCCCGAGCGATGTGCAGTTCGAGGACTGCATCCTCCGGGAGGAGCTCGGCGAATCGAGCGACTCCAGCGTCGGGACGTCCACCAGCTCGTGGACGATGCGAGTCCCCGTCGCTGGGCAGGTACAGGTGCAGGCTTGGATGACGGCGTTGGCTGCGGAAGGCTGGACGGCTGAGGGCTCTGAGAGCCGTTCTCGGCCCGGGCTGCCGGACGTCATCCTGTCATCGAGCGAGTACACGGCTCAGTACTCGGTCGGAGCTGAGTACATCACGCTCTTCGTGGGCACTCGAGTTCACTGGTAGCGACGACATGCTCTGCCCGCGCCCAAGCGCTGGAGGGCGAAGCGATGTGCCCCGCCCTCCGATCGCGTGACCGTGCCCTAGTTCGAGTAGAGGCCCACGACCCGGTTCTGCTCGAGGATGGCGTGCGCGTAGCCGTCGAGGAACTCCTCGCGTGAGGGGGTTCCCTCGACGTGGTGGTCGAGCGCGTAGACCGTGAAGAAGTAGTGGTGGTCGCCGTGGCCAGCTGGCGGCTTCGGCCCCATGTACTCGGTCTTCCCTGCGGTGTTCTCGGCGACGCGTGCATGGTCGGCGCCCGCGTCGATCACGCCGTCCTGGGCGGGGAGCCCGTAGACGACCCAGTGGGTGAAGCCGAGGGGGAGCGGTGCATCCGGGTCGTGGACGATGAGGGCGAGCTCGACGGCTTCCGCGGGCACTCCGGTGATCTCGAGGCGCGGGGCGGCATTGCCTCCATCGGCCGCGAACTGGTCGGCGAGGCGAGTGCCAGCCTCGAAGTCGGGGCTGGTGATCTTGAGGTCGGCGATGTTGAGCGACATGGAGATTCCTTCGCGTTCGGGGGCGATGGCGGATGCGCACCAGCCTCCAAGTGTGTCCGAGCAGTCTCCGAGATTCCTCGGCGAACGGGGCCGCTTCCGGCTGCGCTGGCCCCTCGCGGAAGTGGGTCCGACGCCCCGTTCGGGTAACGTTGCACCCCGTTTGCCTTCCCCCAAGAGAAACGGATGATCCCAACGCCATGAGCTCACAGGACACACCACCCTCCTTGATCGGACCGCAGCGCAAGCCGGTGACACGCATCATCCGGGAGGTGATCGACCCGGATCCGGTGCATCCGGCCCTCGTTCCCGGCATCGGCGTCGAGCAGACCGGCCGCTTGTTCCGCACGAACTGGTCGGTGTTCGGCATCGCCGGCGCTGGCGTCATCGCGGTCATCGCCTGGGCGCTCGTCTCGCCCGACAGCCTCTCGGCGGTCGGCACGGCCTCGCTCGACTGGGTGACGGGCAGCTTCGGCTGGCTGTTCTCGGTGCTCACGATCGCCGTCGCCGTCTTCATGCTCGTCGTCGGCTACGGGCGAACCGGTGGTGTGAGGCTCGGCGCGGACGACGAGAAGCCCGAGTTCTCGATGGTGTCGTGGATCGCGATGCTCTTCTCGGCGGGCATCGGCATCGGCCTCCTCTTCTACGGACCCATGGAGCCGCTCACCTACTTCCTCGCACCACCGCACGGCTTCGACGCGGAGTCGGGCACCGTGGATGCGATGCACACGGCGCTCGCGCAGACGGTGCTGCACTGGGGGCCCATGGCGTGGGCGTACTACGCGCTCGTCGGCGGGGCCATCGCGTACGCCTCCTACCGCCGTGGCCGCGCGCCGCTCATCTCGGCGCTGTTCGAGTCGGTGTTCTCGCAGCGCACGCAGGGCTGGTTCGGGCCCATCATCGACGTGTTCGCGATCCTCGTGACCCTCTTCGGGACGGCCGTCTCGCTGGGCATCGGGGCACTGCAGATCGCGTCGGGCGTGCAGGTCGTCACCGGCATCGGCGAGCTCGGCAACGGCTTCCTCATCGCGACGATCGCGGTGCTCACGGCCCTCTTCATCCTGTCCGCCGTCTCGGGCGTCAAGCGAGGCATCCGCATGCTGTCGCACGTGAACATGGTGGTCGCGGGCCTCCTCGGAGTGTTCATCTTCATCGCCGGACCCACGCTGCTGCTCCTGAACCTCATCCCGGCCTCCGGTGTCGCGTTCTTCGGTGAGCTCGGCACGATGCTCATGCGCAACACGGAGATGGACGGGGACACCGAGGCGTTCATGCAGGCCTGGACGACCTACTACTGGGCCTGGTGGGTGTCGTGGACGCCGTTCGTGGGGCTGTTCATCGCGAAGATTTCCCGCGGCCGCACCCTCCGCCAGTACGTGACGGTCGTCATTGTGGTGCCGTCGATCATCTGCATGCTGTGGTTCGGCGTCGTGGGTGGCACGAGCATGTGGATGGAGTCGCAGGGGGTGCCGATCAGCGAGGCGGGCGCCCCGGAGCTCATGCTGTTCGCGCTCTTGCAGGAGCTGCCGTTCGGACTCATCACGAGTCTCGTCGCGCTCGTCTCCATCGTGATCTTCTTCGTCACGTCGGCCGATTCGGCGTCGATGGTGATGGGGTCGATGAGCCAGCAGGGCAAGCCGGTCCCGTCGCGGTGGGTCACGATCTTCTGGGGCCTCATGCTCGGCCTCATCGCGGCGTCGCTGCTGCTCGCCGGCGGGCGGGATGCGCTCTCCGGGCTGCAGGCGATCATGGTCGTCACGGCGCTGCCGTTCGCGTTCGTCGTCATGGGCATCATGTGGGCGTGGGCGAAGGACCTGCGCATGGACCCGTACATGATGCGCCGCCGCTACGCGAGGGAGGCGATCGACGAGGGTGTGCGCGCCGGTATCGCCGAGCACGGGGACGACTTCGTGTTCGGGGCGAGCGTCGTCGAGGCGGAGCACGGGGCTGGCGCCTGGCTGGATTCCGAGGACCCGGCGCTCACCGAGTGGTACACGGACGCGACGACGGGCATGCTCGACGTCGTGAAGGGCGAGGAGGCGTCGACGGACGGCGAGACGTCGACGGTGTCCCCCGAGTCGGGGGAGCAGGCCGAGTCGGGGGAGCAGGCGCGGATCGAGGCGCCGGCTTCCCGCGAGGCGCTCGAGTCGGGCGGCGCCGAGCCACACGCCGGGGGCCACGGCGCCGACGGCGACCGGGACCGTGTCGGCGTCTGACGCGACGGCCTCCGAGGTCTCCGCCGTCGTGGCATGCTCTGAGCTGACATTCCCTGCCAGGACTCAGCGCCTGCCTCACGAAGGAGCCCTCTCATGACCGAACGCACGAACATCTCCTCCGGTTCGCCCTACGAGGCGACGGTCGGCTACTCACGGGCCGTGAAGGTCGGCAGCCACGTCTTCGTGGCGGGCACGACGGCGCCGGGTGTCGACGCTGAGGAGCAGGCGAGGGAGATCTTCGAGCGCATCGGCGCCGCGCTCGAGCAGGCCGGCGCCAGCCTGGCGGACGTCGTGCGCACTCGGGTGTTCCTCGTCGATATCGAGCGCGACTTCGAGTCCGTCGGTGCCGTGCACGGCGAGGTCTTCGGCGAGATCCGCCCGGCGTGCGCGTTCATCGGCACCGCTGGCCTCGTCGCGAAGGACCTCCTGCTCGAGGTCGAGGTCGACGCGATCATCAGCGAGTAGCTGCTGCCTGCGCGGGGTCGAGTCCGGCCCCGCGCACCAGCGCGTGCCAGGGCCTAGGAACCCAGGGTCCTAAGGCCTGATGGTGCTCTCGATGAGGGTCGCGGCGCCGAGCAGCTCCGGGATGCGCGCGGCGAGCCCCCGGCGCGGGAGTCGGTCGAGCGCGGCGGATGCTGCGGGAAGCGAGTGCTCGCGCCCGCGGACGAGTGCTCGGATGGCGTTGAGCAGGACCAGCGGGTGGGACTCGAGGGCCGAATGGCCGTTCTCGATGTGCACGAGCACCGCATCCTGAGCCGTGGCGGCGACCGCCCGCGCGATAGGCGGCGGGGTGCGCAGGTCGCGCGTGCCGACGAGCAGCACGAGCGGCCACGGGAACTTCGGCGTCTCCTCGGCGAGGTCGAAGGGCTCGCCCGCGAAGGCGGGGAAGAGGTCGGCGATCTCCGAGTAGGTGAGCGCGGGGTCGAGGGGCAGCCCGTCGGGGTGGCCGCCGTAGCCGAGCTCCCGGAAGCCGATGACGCCGGACAGGTCGAACTCGTAGATGCCCGGGAAACGGGCGATGGAGCGGTCGCGGGTCGCGTACAGCTGCAGGGCGCTCCAAGCTGCGGTGTGCGCGTGGTTCGCGCGCTGCCGGAGCACGGGGACCAGGAGCTCGTCGCCGCCCAGCTCGTAGGCGGCGCGGGCCACGTCGAGCAGGATGCGCGAGTCGACGCCCTTGTCGATGAGCGCGTGCGTCGCCTCTGCGGCGGCGGTGTCGGCGTGCCAGAACAGTTCGCGCACCGTGTGCCGCTCCAGGTTCAGGGACTCGGCGGACTGCAGGGCGGAGTCGAGCAGCATGCCGGCGACGCGGTCCGGGTGCCTGGCACCGAACGCCGACGCGAGGTATGTGCCGTAGGAGGCGCCGACGATGTGCGCCCGCGCGATGCCCTCCCGGTCGAGCACGGCCGCGATGTCGTCGATCACCTCGACGATGTTCATCGCGGAGCTCGGCAGGTCGCGCCCGCCCAGGTCGGTGCGGGAGAAGCCGATGCCTCGGTGCTCGACCATGATGACGTCGAGGCCGCCCTGCGCGGCGCGCCTCCGGAAGCCGAGGTACGGGAGCAGCGAGCCGAGGCCGGGCCCGCCCGGGATCACGACGACCGGGGTCGACCCCCGCGGTCCACCTCGCGCGTAGGCCAGGTCGAACTCGGGCGTGGTGTCCGTGGCAGGGCGGCGCAGGTGACGCGCGTGCCGGTCGGCGAGCTGCGGGGGGATCTGCGGGGCCACGCGCTCAAGCTAGCAGGGGAGGGCGCGACCGGTCTGGGGGCAGATCTGGGGGGCCGGGTGGTGCTTCAGCGACGTGGCTGAGATCTGCGGCGTCGCGCGAGAATCCACCCGACGGCTATGGTCGCGATCACGGCGGCGAGCCACAGCCATCCGTTGGTCTGGTTGCCCGCGAAACCGAGCTGCGAGACCTCGCAGGAGGTGTGCGCCGGGTCGAGGGCGTCGAGGCAGGTCGTCGACGTGTACACGGGTGCCAGCGCGAGCGAGATGAGGATCGCGGTCACGGCCGTCCACAGCCAGATCCGGGACGTGGAGGGTGGGCGCAGGAAAGGCGGCGTCACGAGGCCCGCCCCTCGGGTGCGATCGCTGAGCCGGGTTGCGCTGGCGGTGGCGTCGCACGCTGCGCTCGAACGAAGCGCAGGACGACGACGACGATGATGGGCACCCCGATAGCCGCACCGAGCGCGCTGAACCAGAGCGAGAAGGCGGTGGGGATTCCGGCGGGCGAGTGCCGCAGGTCGAGGCAGGTCTCCGGCGCGCCGAGGAGCTGGGCGCAGTGCTCCTCCAGCGCGACCGGGAGGAACAGCCACGTCGCCAGCCCCACTCCGAGCAGGATGATGACGGTCAGGAGCGTCCAGAAGCGAACCGGTCGGCGTTGCTGGTCGGCGGTCATGCGTCATGTCTACCGGATCGAGCCGCCCGCACCTATCCGACCGTGAACCCGCCGTTGCTGGACAGCACCTGCCCGTTGATCCAGGCTCCCTGCGGTGAGAGCAGGAACCGCACGAGGTTCGCGGTGTCCTCCGCCGTCCCGAGGCGACCGGCGGGCGTCGCCTCCCGGCACCAGGCGCGGGTCGCGTCGTCCATCCACCCCGTGTCGATCGGGCCGGGGTTGATGACGTTCGCGCGAACGCCCCTGTCGGCGAGCTCCGCGGCGGCCGCCGTGACGATGCGATCGAGCGCGCCCTTGCTGGCGCCGTACGGCAGGTTCTCAACGGTGTGGTCGCTCGTGAGGGCGACGATGCTGGCACGAGCATCGCCCGTTGGTCCTGTCGCGGGCAGCTGCTCGGCGAACGCCTTGATGAGCAGCCATGTCGCTCGCGCGTTGACGGCGAAGTGGCGATCCCAGCTGTCGAGGCTCGTCGCGAGGATGGAGCTGTCGACGGATTCGGCGTGCGACATGACGAGCCCCGAGACCGTGCCGAGGGTCTGCGCCCTGCTGATGAGCATGGCCGGAGCCGCCGGGTCGCTCAGGTCGCCCTCGATGAGATCCACGGATGCGCCCAGCTCGCGGCATTCCTGCGCCACTGACCGCGGGTCGTCACCGGACCGCTCGAGACCGAGCCGGTCATCGTAGGCCTGCCAGTGGTTGAGCGCGAGGTGCCAGCCATCTCGAGCCAGCCCGACCGCCAGTGCGGCGCCGATGGAGCGGCGGCGGCCGACGCCGGTGACGAGGGCGACCCTGGGCTCTCCTGCGATGCTCATGCACCCACGGTACGAGGTGCGGGCCACGAGGAGCGCGGCATCCGCTATCTCTGCGGCACCTCCACGTCGACGAAGGCGATGTCCGGCACGAAGCCGGCCTCGTCAGCCACGACCTCCCCGGGGACGGGCTCGATCCACACCGCCGACTCGGGCAGCACAAGCGCTGCCGTGCCCGCCGCCGTCGGGTGGGGAAGCTCGACGAAGCCGCCACCGGCGCTGGCGGCACCGAGCAGGCTCGAGCGCAGACCCTCGATCGCGTTCTCGCCGACGACAAAGTCGCGGCCGTTGATGTGCACGAGATAGTCCATGGGCTCCTCTTGGTGAACGAGCTGATGCGGCAATGGGTTGGCCCTCACCCAACTCCCGATGCGATCCCCGGGCAACCGCATTGACAGGCCGTGCCTCCATCCGATAACGGCAGGCTGTGAGATCAGGTGATCACATAGGGAATACGCCGCTTGCGTGCGACACTCAGGACACATCGGTACTCCCTGCCCCTCCTTCGCTTGTTCGGGGCGCACACCGAGCGGTCGAGACGGATTCGTCGCCTTGGTTTCTCACAACCCAGAGGTGACCCCATGGGATTCATGTACTACGGCAGTCAAGGGCACGAGCTGGAGATCGACGACCGCCCGCTCCTGCATCTCAAAGTCGCACTCCTCAGCATGCTCCGGGCGGGCCACAGCGTCGCCTTCTCCATGTCGCGCCCCGCGAATCAGGGCAGCGGTCGGGAGACGCTCTGGATAAGCCCCACGACCGACCTTCGGTTCCGTTTCATCGGCGGACGCCTCCCCGCGATCAACGATGACTGGGTGCGCGCCATCATCGCCTCCGCCAACTCGCCGACCGGGATGCGCATCTGCCAGGAGCCTGCACCCGCCCGGGCGACGTCGCTGGCGGTGTGACACCGCGGGACGCTCTAGGCTCGGTGCTGTGAATGCGAGCGCGAACGAAGCAGGCCAGCAGTCGGAGCGCATGCTTCGTGTCCGCGAGGCGTACCTCCGCACGCGAGAGTTGAGGTCGCGGCTCGCAGCCCTCCGCAGCGAGGACCTGCAGCTTCCCGACTCCCTGTCCTTGTCGCTCTCGGAGCGCGCAGAGCGGCAGGCCGCCGACCGTGAGCGCCTCGACGCGGAGCGCGCGACGAAGCTCGAGCTCGACGCCGCCGAGCGTGCGCTCAGCGACGCCGAGGCCGCGGTGCAGGAGTCGCTCAGCGGCAACGGCGACGACTGGATGCGCGGGACCGGCACGCGCTGAGCGGCACCGACTGGGCGGCACGCTTCGGGGTCCCTCCTCGCAGCGCTCGGCGAATCCGCATCTTGCTTGGCAGGGCGGGGCAGGGCGGGGCAGGGCAGGGCGCGGCAGGGCGGCGCCGCGCTCGAGGAGGACGCGCCGTTCCCCGCGGGCCCGTGCCGTTCAGGACCCCGGGTACCGGTTCGCGGCCATCGCCGCTCCGACCCGTGCCGTCGCCGGATAGTTGATGCTGTGGCTCTGCACGTACTCGGAGAGGCCGAGCTCCCCGAACTCTCGCCCGTGGCCGCTGACCCCGCGCCCACCCATCGGGGCTCGGAGGGAGACTCCGGCACGGTTGGCGCAGTTGATGAACGTGAACCCCGCTCTGAGTCGGCGCGCGACGGCCTGCGCTCGCGGAATGTCGACGCTCCACACCGACGAGGCAAGCCCGTGCTCGACCCCGTTCGCTCGCTCGATGGCCTCGTCGACGGTGTCGTAGGCGAGGATCGGGAGGAGCGGCCCGAACTGCTCCTCGCGGACGAGCTCGTCCGTGTCGCGCAGGCCCGTGACGATCGCGGGCCGAACCCAATGGCCGCCGGGGGTGATGGACGCGTCGAGCGTGCCGATCTCGGTGACGGTCCCGCCCGCATCCGCTGACCGCTCGCGGAGGGCTTCGAGGCGTGCGCGCGCGTCGCCGCTGATGACGGGGCCGATCGTCACGCCCTCGACCCTCGGGTCTCCGACCCGCAGGACTCGCTCGGCGGCGGCCACGAGGTCGGCGACGAAGGCGTCGTGGCGCTCGCGGGGAACGTAGACGCGCTTGATGGCCATGCACACCTGCCCGCTCGTCAGCATGGCACCGAACACGACCCGCTCGGCGAGCTCCGGGCCCCAGTCGGCGTCGTCGAGGAGGATCGCCGCGTCGTTGCCGCCGAGCTCCATGACGGTGGGGCGGATGGTGCGGGCGGCGGCTGCTCCGATGGCTCGGGCCGCGGCGGGGCCGCCCGTGAAGGAGATGAGGTCGACGTCGGGGCTCTCGACGAGTGCGCTTCCCGTCTCGCCTTCGCCGTTGACGAGGTTCAGGATGCCGGCGGGCAGTCTGGCGGCGATCGCCGAGTAGAACGCGGTGACGGCGAGGGGTGCGAGTGGTGAGGGCTTGAGCACCATGGTGTTGCCGGTCATGAGCGCCGGGATGACCTTGAGTGCGGCGAGGATGACGGGCGCATTCCACGGGGTGATGGCGCCGACGACGCCCATGGGTTCGACGACGCGCAGCAGGGTGCCCTCGGCATCGTCGATGAGCTGCTCGGCGCAGACCGCGTCGAGGTGCTCGGCGCAGAACTTCGCGAGGTGCCGGGCGAACTGGAACTCGCCGTGCGCGTCCTGTGCTGGCTTGCCCATCTCGCTCGCGATGAGGTGCCCGGAGTGGTCGGGGTTCGCCGCGGCGTCCTCGATCGCGTCCGAGAGCTGTCGCGCGCGGTCGGCTGCCGGGACCGCCGCCCAGAGCGGAGCGGTGGTCCGGGCCGCGGCAAGCGCATCCCGCACCTGCTCGGGGCTCGCGTTCGCGACGGAACCGACGACGGTGTGCCCGTCGATGGGGCTGACCACTGCGAGCGACGCGGGCGAGGCCACTCGGCGGCCGTTGATGAAGGAGTCGAGATGCATGGTGTCCATGATCGACGCCCGGTGCGAAGATCGCATGCAATCCATGTTGCAATCGTGTGAAAAGTTCCGCTAATCGCACCCAGTGGGTCATGATTGCACGCAATCTAGCTGCATGGATGCACACACCACCTCTCCGAGAGTCGCCATCGTCACTGGAGGGTCCCGCGGTCTCGGTCGCGTCATGGCCCTTGCTCTGCGAGCGGCGGGCTACGCCGTCACGATCACCGCGAGCGGGGCATCCGCCGCCCTCGACGAGGTCGTCGCGGAGGCCGCCGAGCTCCCGGGCGGTGCTGAACTGCTGCTGCCGATGGTCGCGGACGTGAGCGACCCGGAGCGAGCGCAGGAGGTCGTCGACGCCACCGTCCAGCGATTCGGGGGTGTGCACGCCCTCGTCAATAACGCGGGACGCGGCATGCGCCTCGTCAGCGAGACCTTCACGACCGACCCGGTGCACTTCTGGGATGTGCCTGCCGCGACGTGGTCGCAGATCATCGACACCAACGTCAACGGTCCGTTCGTCATGTCGCAGGCCGTGATGCCGCTCTTCCTCGCGCAGCGGGAAGGGCGGATCGTCAACGTCTCGACGAGCGCGCAGACCATGATCAGGCCCGGGTACGCACCGTACGGCCCGTCGAAGGCGGCGCTCGAGGCGATGACACGCTCGTGGGCCACCGACCTGGCTGGCAGCGGGGTGACCGTCAACCTGCTGCTGCCGGGTGGCGCCGCCGACACGGAGCTGCTGCCCTCGGGCCCGGACAAGAAGGGGGCGGATGGCAACCTGCTGGCCCCCGACGTCATGGCGGCGCCGGCCGTCTGGCTGTGCTCGCCCGACAGCGCGCTCGTCTCCGGGGCGCGTGTCATCGCGAAGCTGTGGGATCCGGCGCTTCCGGACGCGGAGGCGTTCGCCGCAGCGAGCGCCCCGCACGTCGTCGCTGGCTGAGCCGCGCCCGCGCCACCCGCCTCCGTCCGGCGCCGAGAGTTGTGGCGAAGTGCGGCCGGGAGGGATCCCGACGGCACTTTGCCACAACCTTGTGAAGAGGTGCCGGTGACGGACGGTGACGGTGGGGCCAATGTCGGCCCTGCGCTAGTTGTGCGCGGACCGGTGCGGGCGACGTGCGGCTTGCGTCCGCGTCTGTGTCCGGCGCCGAGAGTTGTGGCGAAGTGCGGTCGGGAGGGATTCCGGCGGCACTTTGCCACAACTTTGGGCAGGGGCAGGGGCTGCAGGGGTGCGTGCGAAGGGGCAGGGGTTGCAGTGTGGTTGGCGGCGTCTTTGGGGCTGGCTGGTGGCGAGATGTGCGGCGGAGCCTCGGGCCCGCGCCGGGGCCCCGCGCCCCGGCGTCCGCATCCAGAGCATCGTGCCCGGGGCTGAGAGTTGTGGCGAAGTGCGGTCGGGAGGAATCCCGGCGGCACTTCGCCACAACTTTCGGCAGGGGCAGGGGCAGCAGCGGCGGCGGGCGCGGCGGCGGCCCTACGCCGAGCTGGCTGCGAGGCCCGCCAGGTAGGTGACGACATCCTGCTCGCTGACGACGTCGGCGTACTTGGCGTCGAGGTCGAAGAGGGCCGCCTCGTGGGGCTCCGAGCGGCGGTCGCCGACGGCGTCGCGCACCACAAGCGGGATGAAGCCGTGCTGGCAGGCGTCGACGGCGGTGGCCCGCACACATCCGGACGTCGAGAGCCCGACGAGGATGACACTGTCGCGCCCGAGCACCGTCAGGTCGGTGGCGAGGGAGGTGCCGAAGAACGAGCTCGCGTACTTCTTGGAGAGGACCGGCTCGCCCTGCTGCGGGGTGAGGGGCGCCGCGATGGTGCCGAGGGGAGACCCCGTGGCGAGGGTCGCGAGACCGGCGGCCTTGCGGGCGAAGACCCCGCCGCCCGTGGGGCCCGTGTCCTGCTCGACAACCGTGTAGAGCACGGGGATGCTGGCTGCCCGCGCCGAGTGCAGCACGCGTGCGGCCGAGGCGAGCTCGTCCTCGACGCCCGCGTACAGGGGGGACGACTCGACGAGGTAGGCGTCGACGAAGTCGATGACGATGAGCGCGGGCCTCCGTCCGAAGCCGAGGCGCTGTCCGAAGCCCGCGGCCGCGTAGTCGTTGTCGGCGGAGAGGTCGGTGGCCAGGTTGGCGGGGACCTCGGCAGCGGACACGCCAGAGGGTGCAGGTGCAGGTGCAGGTGCAGGTGTAGGTGCAGGTGCAGTTGTGGACGCGGTGGTCGTGGGGGTCATGGTGGTGCCCTTCGTGTGGTTGCGGGGGTGCGGGAGTTGGAAGCGGAAGGCCAGCGGGTTCACGTGGCTGCCCCGGCCTGATCATCGACGCGGGATTCCTCGCGCGACTCGGCCAGGGATGCCTCGAGGGATCCCGCCCGGGCTTCGGCGCGCGCGCGGCGCCGCGTGGGGTGGAACTGCGCGGCGATGGCGGCCGTGGTGGCGGCGATGAGTGCGATGCCGGCGGCGGCGAGCCATCCGGTGGTCGGCCCGAAGTACTCGAAGACGAACCCCATCGCGAAGGGGCCGGCCGCGCTGCCGATATAGGCGCCCGACTGCACGAGCCCCGTGGCTTGGGCTGCGAAGCGGGGCACGGCGTTGGAGACGGCGTAGTGGAGCAGTCCGCTCCATCCCCAGCCGAGTCCGAAGGCGAGGACGACGCCGATGGCGAAGCTCCAGGGGAGGGCGAGCGCCATGCCGCCGAGGCCGATGGCGCCGGAGAGCATCATGAGCGAGACCGTGGTGAGGGTCCCTCCGATGCCGCGGTCGGCGAGCCAGCCTGCGAGGGGTCTCGCGATGATGTTCGCGAGCGAGCCGAGGCTGAGGAGGAGGCCCGCGACGGCGGCCGTGTAGCCGACGCCGATGGCGGTCGTGACGGTGAAGGCGCCGATGACGCTCGATTGTGCGGCACCGAGCCCGCTTGCGGCTGAGGCGAGGATGAGGAAGACGCGCAGGTCGCGGGGGAGCCGCTCTCGAGTGCGGCGCGTGGCGCGTGGCGTTCGTGGCGTTCGCGGCACCCGCCAGGCGAGGAACGCGACGGCGACGGCGGCGAGCGCTCCTGCGATCGCGAAGGTCCACTGCCAGCCGACCGTGAGGCCCAGGGCGGGGACGGCGAGGCCGGCGCTGAAGGTGGCGAGGGGGACCGCTCCCTGCTTGAAGCCGAACGCGAGGGCGCGCCGTCGGGTCGAGACGCCGACCCCGATGAGGGCGTTCGAGGGTGGATGCCCGAGCGAGTTCCCCGCTCCGGCGACGATGAGCCAGACGAGCAGCCACTGCCACGTCGGTGTGTAGGCGGCGATGCCGATGAGGGCGAGGCCGCCGATCGAGGAGGCCATGACCATGCCCCAGCGGAAGCCGAGCCTCGTGGAGAGGCTGCCGGCCAGCGGGGAGAGGAGGGCCGACGCACCCCAGTAGGCGGCGACGACGATGCCGAGCATCGATTCGGTGAGCCCCGTGCTGGCGCGCAGCTGCATGGACAGGCCGCCGACGAGGAAGACGGGGAGCGCGGTGACGACGGTCGTGCCGATGCCTGCGATGGTCGCGGTCCGGCCCGGGCGGCGGGTTCGCCAGACGTGCGTGGGTGCGTCGGCCGCGGGGGTGGAGGGCGCCGCGGAACTGGGCTCGCGAACGCCTTCCAGCGGGGGATTCCGGGCATGCTGCTGCTCGGGCCCCGTGGTGGGCCCGGTGGTGCGCGACACGGCTCAGCCTTCGTCGGGAGCAGCGCCAGCGGTCGTGGAGGTGCCCGGTCCCTGGAGCACGGCGTTGCGGGCAGCGAGGATGTGCGAGCGCATCGCGACCTCGGCCCACAGCGAGTCGCCCGTCTGCAGGGCGGTCAGGATGTCGCGGTGATGGTGGTTCGAGCGGATGCGGAACGTGTCGCCGTACGCCTGGTAGTTGCGGATCATCATGGGCACCTGGCTGACGCTGCGCAGGAGCGTCTGCAGCTGCAGGCTGCCGGAGACCTTCACGATGTGCTCGTGGAATTCGCGGTTGAGGCGGCCGAGCTCGACGATCTCGTCCTGGTCGCTTGCGTGGACGAGGGGGTCCATCCGCTCGATGCGGTCGATGAGGAGCTCGGCGTCGGCGTCGGTCATGCGGTCGGCGGCGAGGCCGGCGGCGCGGCTCTCGAGGGAGGCGCGGACGAAGTAGGTCTCGGCCATCTGCTCGGTCGTGTATCCGATGACGGTTGCACCCTTGTTGGGGATGTACGCCACGAGCCCCGCCTCCGCGAGGCGCTGGAGCGCCTCGCGGATGGGGGTCCTGCTGAGCCCGAACTCGGCGGCGAGCGCCTGCGCGCGCAGCACCGTGTGCGGCGCGTACTCGCCGCTCATGATGCGCGAGCGCAGCTCCGCGTAGGCGAGGTCGCCTCCCGTGAGGCTCTCGGGCAGCAGCACGTGCGTCGGGGTCTCGATCATCGAACGCTCGCGAGCATCGACGAGGTGAGGAGGAACTGTCGGCGGGCGGTCTCGTCGCGGCCGAGGGCTTCCCACTCGGCGCGCTTCGCGGCGCGGCGCTCTTCGCTCGTGTCGCGGAGGGCGTTCCAGTTGCCCTCCGTCTCCTCGCCGACGTAATGGCGGGCGACGGCGCGGCGCTTCTCGGCCCAGTCGTCGAGCTCCTCGCTCGAGACCTCGCCGTTGGCGTAGCCGGGCAGCAGCTCGGCGAGCAGGAGCCCGTCGTGGATTCCACTGTTCATGCCCATGCCTCCCAGCGGGTTGTTGACGTGTGCCGCGTCGCCCACGAGGAAGACGTTGCCCTTGCGGAACGTCCGCGCGACCTTGCGGTGCACTTCGTAGACGGTGACGTGCACAACAGGGTAGCCGTCGAGTTCGGGCACCACACGCCGCAGCTGACTCACGACGTAGGCGGGGTCGGTCTGCTGCTCGGACGTGAGGGCGGGATCGCAGGGGAAGAGCACGCGCCAGCCGCTGGGGTTGCGCAGCAGGACGTGCCAGTTCTCCGGGTCGGCGACGTAGTTGACGACGGCGAGGTCCTCGTGGATCTCGTGCAGGGGCAGGCTCGTCGTGATGACGAGGTAGCGCTCCGGGTAGGTGTGGCCCGAGAAGTCGATGTCGTAGTGCTCGCGCACGAGGGACCGCGAGCCGTCCGCCGCGACGAGGTAGGTGCTCGTGCTAGTGCTCACGGCGCCGTCCTCGCCGCGCACGTCCACCTCGAAGCCGTCGCCGCTCTCACGAATCGCGATGACCTCGGCGCCGAGGGTGGACGTGACGTTGGGCTCGCCGGAGATGACCTGCTGGGCGGCCGCGGTGAGGCGGCTCTGCTCGACCTGGACGCGGTACGGGTAGGCCGTGTCGTCGTCGAGCACCGCGAAGTCGAGCTCGACGATCTTGCCGATCGTCGCATCCCGGAACTGGTACGAGCGCGCGATGATGCCGGCGTCGATGAGCGGCTGGGTGAGCCCGAGCTCCTCGAGCATCTCGAGCGTCGGCGGGTGGAAGGTGGATGCGCGGTGCTCGAGCGTGCTCGCCTCGCGCTTCTCGAAGAGTGCGACGGTCATGCCGCGCTTCGCGAGCTTGAGGGCGGTGGTGGTGCCGACGGGGCCGCCGCCGACGACGATGACATCGAACTGGGGGGAAGCAGTCATGGTGTGGTCCTTTGTGTGCGCTGTGGCGGTCAGAATTCGCGGATGATGGTGCCGTAGCCACCGACGGTGTCGGTGAAGCCGGCCTGCCTGAGGGTGTGCCAGACGGTGGCGGTGTTGATGGCGACGACGGGCTTCCCGAGCCAGGTCTCGGCTTCGTCGGCCATGCGGATGAACGACAGGTTCGTGCCGACCTGCACGATCGCCTCGGTCTCGGGGGTGTCGATCTCCTCGAGCACCGTGACGAGGTCGCGTGGTGTGACGCTCGCGATCGACGTCGCGGTGGGGCAGCGGAGGCCGGTGACCTTGACGACGTCGAAGCCGGCCTCGGTGAAGTACTGGTCGACCCACTTGTCGGCGACCGGCTGGTATGGGGAGAAGACGGAGATCTTCGTCACGCCGAGGGTCTCGAGGGCGGCACGGCAGGCGGATGCGCCGGTGGTGACGGGCATGCCGCCGATCTGCTCGCTCACCTCGGTCTGGAAGGCCTCGTTGCCGGCGACGCCGCCGCTGAAGGTGGGCGCCGACATCCCCATCATCATGAGGTCGGGCTGGGCCGTCATGACGTCGCGCAGCGCCACCGACATGGAGCCTCGGATCTGCGTCTGCAGCTCCATGAAGCTCGTGTGGTCGCCCATGGCCTGCTGCTCGACGTACATGCGACCGCAGTGGAACGTGATGCCGTGGGGCGCGAGCCTGTTGACATCGTGCTCGACGACCGTGTTGGTCGATGGGACGATGACGCCGATCTTCGCGCGGTATCCGGTGACGTCTGGCATTGACGTGCTCCTTCGTGTTCGGGTGGCCGCGGTGCGGGGGCACCGCGGCTGGATTGTGGAAGCTGGTGGGGTGGGGCGCTCAGCTCGCGATGAGCTCGGCCGCTGGCATGCCGGAGCCGAGGCGCGTGTGGCCGCTCGTCGCGTCGTACATGTGGCATGCCACGGTTCGCTGGCCGACGGGGGTGTCGGCCGGTCGCTTCGTGAGGCACACCTCCTGCGCGAAGGCGCAGCGGGCCGCGAACGGGCAGCCGAGCTGCCCGGTGGCTGGGGTGGCTGGGGTTGCTGGGGAAGCAGGGGAGGGCGGGGTGGCTGACGCGGCTGCAGCCGCAGTTGCCGCAGTTGCCGCCGCCGCTCTCGCCGTGCGCCGCCTGCGCTGCTCGACCGGGTCGGTCACGGGGGCTGCCGCGTTGAGCGCCGCCGTGTACGGGTGCAGGGGCGCGCTGTGGACGTCACCGGCCGGGCCCTGCTCCATGATGCGTCCGCGGTAGAGCACAAGCGTGCGGTGCGAGATGTAGCGGACGACGTCGAGGTCGTGGGCGATGAAGATGTAGGCGAGGCCGCGTTCCTTCGCGAGCTGCGCGAGGAGGTTGAGGATCTGCGCCTGCGTCGACAGGTCGAGGGCGCTCACCGCCTCGTCGAGCACGACGAGCTGCGGCTGCATGATGAGGGCCCTCGCGATGCCGATGCGCTGCCGCTGCCCGCCGGAGAACTGGCCGGGGAAGCGGTCTGCTGCGGCTCGGGGGAGGCCGACCGTCTCGAGCATGTCGCGGGCCCGCGCATCCGCCTGCTTGTCGGAGAGGCGAAGGGCCGCCTGGAGCGGCTCCGCGAGGGTCTGTCCGATCGTGCGGAAGGGGTTGAGCGAGCTGTACGGGTCCTGGAAGACGACCTGCAGCTGCTTGGCGATGTCGCGACGGTTGCGGAGCAGCGAGTGCTTCGTGAGGTCGCGACCGCCGAAGCGGATGCTGCCGTCGCTCGGCTTCTCGAGGCCCAGGATGCAGCGCCCGATGGTCGACTTGCCCGAGCCGGACTCCCCGACGACGCCGAGGATCTCGCCGGGGGCGACGGCGAAGCTCACGTCGTCGACGGCGTGCACGGTCTGCGCGCGGTTGTGGGGGTTCTTGAACCGCATCTGGAGGTGGTCGACGCTCAGCAGCTCTTCGCTCATGCGATGCTCCTCTCTTTCACGCTGGAGTTCTGGGTGGCCGAGCCGGTGCGGGCTGCCTTCGCGACCTCCTCGACCCGCACGCAGCGGGCCATGCCGGAGCGCTGCTGGCCGACGGCTGGGCGCTGATCTGCGCTTCCGCTTGCGTTTGCGTTTGCGTTTCCGCGGCGCTGCAGGGTGAGGGCGACGGGGGAGGTGCGGCAGCGCTCGGTCGCGAAGGTGCAGCGCTCGGCGAAGCGGCACCCGGTCGGCCAGTCGCGAGGTGCTGGCACGGCGCCGCTGATGGCATCCATTGGCACTCCGGCGACGGCGTTGGCGGGCATCGCCGCGAGCAGGGCCCTGGTGTAGGGATGCGATGGGGCCGTGAGGAGCGTGTCGACGTCGGCCTCCTCGATGACCTGGCCGGCGTACATGACGACGGCGCGGTCGCATGTGTCCGCGACGACTCCGAGGTCGTGCGTGACGATGATGACCGCGAGGCCGAGCTCTTCGCGGAGGCGCCGCAGCAGGTCGAGGATCTCGGCCTGCACGGTCACATCGAGGGCGGTCGTGGGCTCGTCGGCGACGAGCACCTCGGGTTCGCCCGTCAGCGCCATGGCGATGGCGGCGCGCTGCGCCATGCCGCCGGAGACCTGGAACGTGTAGCTGGCGGCGGCCTGCTGCGGGTCGGGCATGCCGACGAGACGGAGCAGCTCGAGCGCCCGCTCCTGCACTTCGCCTGCCTTGCGGCCCGTGTGGTGGGCGATGGCCTCGCGCAGCTGGGCTCCGATCGTGAACGTCGGGTCGAGGGCCGTCATGGGCTCCTGCGAGACGAGGGCGATCTTCGAGCCGCGCACGGCGCGCAGCTGCTTGTTGCTCTGCCCGACGATGTTGGTGCCGTCGATGACGATCTCGCCCTTCGAGACGCGGCCGCCTGGGGCGACGAGGCCGAGCAGGCTCTTCGCGGTCACCGACTTGCCGCATCCCGATTCGCCGACCATGCCGAGGGCCTCGCCGCGGCGCACGTCGAAGGAGACGCCCTGCACGACCGCGAACTCGCCGGTGCTGTCGGTGAACGAGACGCTGAGGTCGCGCACGGAGACGATGGCGTCGTCCACGTCCGGCTGCGGGTCGTCGACGGCAACGGGCTTGGTGGCGACCTGGGCGGCCGGCTTCTTCCGGAAGAAGGAGCGGACGAGGGTCGTCCCGGGGCGGTTGCCGGCGAGCGCATCGCCGACGACGTTGAAGGAGAGGATGGAGAGGATCATGATGACACCGCTCGGCACGAGCAGCCACGGGTGCAGGTAGATGAGCTCGCTGGCCTCGCTGATCATGCCGCCCCAGCTGGGCGCCGGGGGCGGGGTGCCGAGGCCGAGGAAGCCGAGGCCAGCCTGGATGAGGAGGGCGGCGCCCATCGTGATGGAGAGCTGCACGAGCAGCGGTCCGCGGATGTTGGGGAGCACGTGGCGGAACAGGATGAGGCCGGGTGCGATGCCGGCGACGTTCGCGGCATCCACGTACAGCTCTCGCCGCACCTGCAGCGTCGTGGCCCTGGCGAGGCGGACGAAGCCGTCGCTCATCGCGATGCCGAGGGTCACCATCGCGACGGTCGTGTTGTTGCCGAAGGCGCCGATCACGGCCATGAGGATGACGATCGTGGGCAGGGCCTGGAAGAAGTCCGCGAAGCGGGAGACGAGGGTGTCGGTGAAGCCGCGGAAGTAGCCGCCGATCATGCCGAGCGGGATGCCGATGCTCATCGCGACGACCGCCGCGAGGACGGCTCCGCCGAGGGTCGCTGCGCCGCCGTGGATGAGGCGGGAGAAGACGTCGCGCCCGAGGTCGTCGGTGCCGAGGAGGTGCTCGGCGCTCGGCAGCTGACGCGCGAGAGCGAGGTCCTGGGCGAGCGGGTCGAGCGGGGCGACGAGGTCGGCGAAGATCACCGACAAGCCGAGGAGGACGAGGAAGGCGAGGGCGACGACGGCTCCCGGCTTGCTGAGCAGTCTGGAGAGGGCGGTGTCGGTGCGTCGGACGCGGGTCATGCGAGCCTCGCCTTCGGGTTGATGATGCCGTAGAGGATGTCGATGACGAGGTTCATGACGAGGATCACGACGCTGAGGGCGACGACGACACCGAGCACGATGGGCATGTCGCCCAGGTTGACGGAGTCGACGACGAGCTTGCCGACGCCGGGGAGCGCGAAGACCTGCTCGATGAGCACGGCGCTGCCGAAGAGGGCCACGAACTGGAGGCCGATGACGGTGAGGACGGGGATGGCGGCGTTGCGGAGCCCGTGCAGCCAGACGATGCGCCACTCGGGGAGCCCCGTCGCTCGCAGGGTCTGCATGAAGTCTCGGCCCTGCACGTCGAGCATCGCGACCCTCGCCTGGCGGGCGACCGCCGCGGTGCCCGCGATGCCGATGGAGATGAGGGGCAGCGTGATGCGGCGGAGGAACTCGGCGGGGTCCTCCGTGAAGGGCTCCCAGCCGGACGCGGGGAACATCTTGAGGTTCACGGCGAACACGAGCACCAGCAGCACGGCGAGCCAGAAGCTCGGGATGGCCTGCATGACGCCGGCGGCTCCGCGGATGATGGTGTCGAGCCAGCCGCCGCGGCTCGCGGCGAGGATGCCGAGCACGATGCCGAGCACGGTCGTGAGGAGGATGCCGCCCATCGAGAGGGTGAGGGTGACGGGGAGCCGCTCGAGCACCTGCATCGTCACCGACTGCTGGCTGAGGTAGGAGACGCCGAGGTCGCCGGTCAGGAGGCCACCGAGGAAGGCGAGGTAGCGCACGAGGATCGGGTCGTTGAAGCCCATCTCGTCACGCAGCTGGGCGCGGGCCTCCGGGGTGGCGTCGGGGCCCAGGATGGTCTGGGTCACGTCGTTCGGCATGAGGGCCACGAGGAAGAAGGCGGCCGAGACGACGAGGAAGACCATGAGCACGGTGATGCCGACTCGCCGGAGGATGTAGAGGGCCACGTGTGCTCCTTTCAGGTTGGTGATGGTGCTGGGCGGATGCGCGGGGAGGGGCGCCTCCCCGCGCATCCGGTGATGCGTGATGCGTGCTGGGTATCGCGGTGCTGCGGCTGCTGCGGCTGCTGCGGCTGCTGCGGGAGCCCGGGTGCCTATTCGGCGGGGGTCCAGCTGAAGGGGAGCGGGAAGACCTGGCCGGCGGCGAGCTCGACGCCGCCGAGCTTCTCCGCATCCCACACCGTGTGCGTGTGGTAGAAGGCGACCGGTGCGAACCAGGCGTTCTCGACGACCCACTTGTTGACCGCCTGCCACTTCGTGGCTGCCGCGTCGGCGTCGAGCTCGCTGGAGGCGTCGGCGATGAGGGCCGTCAGCTCGGGGTCGTCGGTGCCGAACGGGTTGAGCTGCGCGTTGGGGGCGAGCATGTTCATGCTGTTGACGTAGGAGTCGATGCCGCCGTTCTGCTGTCCCTGGGAAGCGCCGAACTCCTTGTTGGTGATGGCGTCGAAGTAGTCGTTCGTGCGGTCGGAGAGGGTGGCGGTGATGCCGACGGCTTCGAGGTAGGGGATGGTCGCCTCGAGGCGCTTGTTCTCGCCGAACATGGTGCGGCTGAGGATGGGGAGCTCGCACCCGTCGGCGTAGCCGGCCTCGGCGAGGAGCTGCTTCGCCTTCTCCGGGTTGTACTCGTAGTAGTCGTCGAGCGACTCGTCGTAGGCGGAGGTGAACTTGCCGAAGACGGAGGAGGTGCCTCGCTGGTAGTCGCTCCAGAGGGCGGTGCCGATGGCGTCGCGGTCGAGGGCGTAGTTGATGGCCTGTCGGACGCGCACGTCGCCGAGCTCGGGGATGACGTCGCCGCCGCGGTCGAAGAGCATGAGGCCGCCGACGTTGGACTCGTTGGAGGCGGCTGCGAAGCCCTGGGATTCCGCCTGGTCGCGTTGGCTCCACTGGGCGGAGATGATATCGACGTCGCCGGCGAGGAGCGCATTGAGCTGGGCGGTCAGGTCGGTGATGACGAACATGTTGAGCTCGTCGACCTGCACGTCCATGGGGCCCGCGTACTCGGGGTTGCGGATGTAGCTGTACTCGCTGTCCTCCGTGTAGGAGTCGAGGATCCACGGCCCGGAGCCGTAGGTGTCGGTGAGCAGCAGCGTCGGGTCGTCGAGGGCGGCCTGGCTGACCATCATGCCGACGGTGAGGGAGAAGGCCTCCGGCAGCGACTGGTCCGGGGTGTTGAGGCTGAACTTCAGGGTGTCCTCGTCGACGACCTCGATCGCGTCGATCGAGTTGAGGCGCGCCTGGTAGGTGCCCGGAGTCTCCTGGTAGCGCTCGAGGTTGGCCTTGATGAGCTCGACGGTCATCGGGGAGCCGTCTTCGAAGACGCTGTCGAGGCGGAAGTCCATGGTGAGCTCGGTGGGGCTCGTGTACTCCCAGGCCGTGGCGACGCCCGGCTGGAGGGCGCCTTCGGCGTCGCTCGTGACGAGGCTCTCGTAGGCGGCTGCCGCGTAGTTGAAGGCGGAGCCGCGCATGTTGGCGGCGGGGTCGAAGGTGGGGGCGCCCTCGAGCGCGGCGATGTTGACCGCGAAGGTGGCGTCTTCGGAGGCCGAGGATGATCCGGTGGAGCAGGCGGTGACGGCGAGGGTGGTGATGCCGAGCATGGCGACGGCGGTGCCGACGCGAAGTCTGTGGGAACGCATGCGCGTCCTTTCCGGGAGCGACGAGGTGAGCGGAGCTGGGAGGAGGAGCTGGGGTGCGGTGAGAAGCAGGGTGCGGTGAGGCGGTGAAGCGGTGGTGGTTCGGCTATGTTCTGAGCCGGTGAGATGGACGCTAGCCGCAAACTGCATGCAATCTTGACCAGATAGGCGGCTTTTTACGCGCTGGTAACACTCATTGCATGCAATGAAACCTCCAGGCAACATGGTGCACTCAGGGTGGATGCAGGCCATCTGGCCCGGGGTCTCACGTGCGCCAGAAGTGGCGCCCGGGGACTCGAACACGTCGAGGAGGGCACCATGCGACCGCTGCTGACCAGAGGCGACACGCAGATCTACCGCATCGAGGAGTCGCGTTCGGCGATGCTCCCCGTCGAGGAGATGTTCGTCGATACCGACCCGCTCCGTCCGCAGATCGCCGCCCTCGGGCCGGACGACTACGAAGCGAGCACCGACCGCCTCGTGATGGCGTCGAGCAGCTACGTCGTGCGCTCACGCGGCTTCGTCGCGGTGGTCGACACGGGGGTCGGGAACGGCAAGCCGCGCATCCGGGACATGTGGAACGGGCTCGCCACGACGTGGCTCGAGGAGCTCGCCACGATCGTCGACCCTGCCGAGGTCGACGTCGTCGTCAACACGCACCTGCATTGCGACCACGTCGGATGGAACACGGCGGCGGATGCGGCGGGCGGGTGGTCGCCGACGTTCCCCAACGCGCGCTACCTGTTCAACGAGCTCGATCGCGCCTTCATCACGGGGCCGAGCGCCAGGGGCATGTTCGAGCGCAACGGCGACTTCTGGGCCGACTCGATCGAGCCGGTCTTCCTGGCGGGGCAAGCGGACGTGGTCGAGCTTCCGCATCGGGCGTCGCCGTCCGTCGTGCTGGAGCACGCGCCCGGCGATACTCCGGGGCACATGGTGGTTCGGGTGCTCGAGCCGGCGTCGGGTTCGACGGTCGCCATCATCTCGGGGGATGCGCTGCACCACGTGCTGCAGGTTGCCGAGCCCGGTCTGTCGTCGAGCTTCTGCTCCATGAGGGAGGTCGCGGAGTCCACGAGGCGCGCTCTGCTCGAGGAGTGCGCGGCGACTGGTGTTCCGATGCTCGCGGGGCACGTCGCCTCTCACGAGCTGCTCTACGTCGAGTCGGACGGCGAGGGTGGGTTCGCGATCGCCGAGGGGCCGAGACTCAGCTGACGCGTCGCCTCGGGGTGTGACGAACCGCGCGCGGCCTCGACTGCTCGGCGGGTGCCGAGGTCGAGGTCGCGCGCGGCGCGTGCTTGCTGCTGGCTACTCCACCCCGCACCATTCGGCGATGAAGAGCGCGATCGACTTCGTGATGCGGCGCACCGATTCGAGGTTCACCCGCTCGTCGTAGCCGTGGATGGCTTCGGAGATGGGGCCGTAGACGAGCGCGGGGGTGTCGGCGTACTGCACGAAGACTCGCCCGTCGAGGTAGCCGGGGGTGACAAACGATTCGAGCTCGGCACCCCCGAACGCTGCGCTGTGGCTGCGTTCGAGCGCTCGCTCTGCGGCGCCGCCCTCCTCGAGGACGTACCCCTCGGCGTAGAAGCCGGTCTTCGTCGCGGTCGTGACGATGGGGTTGCCGTTGCCGTCTGCGGTGACGCCGTCGAGCGCGTCGGTGATCTCGGCCCAGGCCGCGTCTGCGGTGATGCCGGGGTAGAGGGCGACGCGCACGTCGACCTCGCACCAGGCCGGCACGCTGGAGCCCCAGTCGCCGCCCTGGATCTTGCCGACGTTGAAGTTGATGGGGTGGTCGAGGTCCTCGAAGTAGCGGTGCTCGCCTTGCTTGGTGTTCCAGTCTGCCTCGAGCTTCCGGAGCTCGCCGATGACGGAGTAGGCGGCGTCGATGGCATTGAAACCGGTCTGCATCTCACGGGGGTGGGTGGGCTTGCCGTCGACGCGGAGGCGCAGCCAGATGACGCCCGTGTTGGCGCGCACGAGCATGTCCTCCTCGGGCTCTGGGATGAGGACGGCGTCGGCCGTGTAGCCGCGCAGGTGCGCGGAGAGGGAGCCGTTGCCGGTGCATTCCTCCTCGACGACGGACTCGAAGTGGATGCGACCCGTCGGCGCGAGGCCCGCCGCCCGGACGGCGTCGAAGGCGTACAGGTTGGCGACGAGGCCTGCCTTCATGTCGCCGCTGCCGCGGCCGTACAGCCAGCCGTCTCGCACGGTCGCGTCCCATGGGGACCGCGCCCACTGGCTCTCGGGGCCTTCAGGGACGACGTCGATGTGTCCGTTCAGGATGAGCGAGCTTCCGCGTTCCTGGGGTGGGGTGAAGGTGCCGACGACGTTCTCGAGGCCTTCGTAGGAGATCTCGACTGCTCCGGCTCCCGGGTGGGCGGCGAGCTCGACGGGGTCGAGCTCCCAGCGGTCCATGGTGAGGCCGCGGCCGGCCATGGCGCCGTAGAGGAGGTCCTGCGCCGACGACTCGTTGGCTCGAAGCGACGGGTGCCGGACGAGCTCCTGCGTGAAGGCGACCTGCTGGTCGAAGGCGGCGTCGACGGCGTCGAGGATGCGCTGGCGCTGCTCGTCGCTGAGGGGGCTGGCCGTCGCGGTGGCGTGGGTCGTGGTCGTGGTGGGGGTGGTGCTGGAGTCGATGTCGCTGCTGGTCGGTGTGGTCATGCTCTGGTCCTGCTTTCGTTTGGGGGCGCTCGCGGTCGGGCGGGGCGCTCGTCGTTGTGTGGGGCGCTCGCGGTGGGGCGCACGCGGTCCGTGAGCTGGCGGTGTCGGTTACGCGTTGTGGTCGATCTCGACGATGTCGTCGCGGAGGCGCATCCGCTCGCCGAAGGCGCCGCCGATGACGGTGACGAGGCAGATGCCGATGAGGACGAGCACGGCGGGCCAGGATGAGCCGTCGCCGACGGTGATGAGCGCGGTCGCGATGAGGGGCAGGAATCCACTGATGGCGCCGGCGAGGTTGTAGCCGAGGGAGACGCCGCTGTAGCGGAGTCGGGGCGGGAAGAGCTCCGCGAGGAGGGCCCCGGTGACGGCGTACGACAGGGTGATGAGGGCGATGCCGATGCTCACGGCTGCCGTGATGGCGATGGGGCTCTCGGTGTCGATGAGCCAGAAGAGCGGGAAGGCGGCGATGCCGGTGGTGAGCCCGCCGACGACGGTCATGCGGCCTGGGCCGAAGCGTTCGGCGAGGCGGCCGGCGAAGATGGTGACGCCGATCTGGAGGACGGCGGCGATGAGGGTCGCGTTGACCATCACCTGCCGGTCGACTTCGAGCACGTTTGTGCCGTAGGAGACGACGAAGGTGGTCATCATGTAGAACCCTCCGACGCCGAGCATGGCTGCTGCGACGGCGACGAGGAGGCGCAGCCCGGACTTGCGGAAGAGTTCGAGGACGGGGACCTTGACCTGTTCGCCGGCCGCGGCGAGCTCCTTGAAGACGGGGGACTCCTCCACCTTCAGGCGGATGTAGAGGGCGATGCCGAGGAGCGGGAACGCGAGGAGGAAGGGGAGGCGCCAACCCCACGCGTCGAAGGTCTCGGGCGGCATCATGAGCACGAGGGCGAAGGCGCCGGAGGAGACGAGGGTGCCGACGGGGGAGCCGATCTGCACGAGGGCGGCGAAGCGTCCGCGCATCTTCTCGGGGGAGTGCTCGATGGCGATGGTGGTCGCGCCGCCCCATTCGCCGCCGACGGCGAAGCCCTGCACGAGGCGGAGGACGGCGAGCATGATGGGGGCTGCGATGCCGACTGCCAGGTAGTCGGGGAGGACGCCGATGAGTCCTGTCGCGCATCCGATCATGACGATGGTGGTGAGGAGGGCGGGGCGGCGGCCGTAGCGGTCGCCGATCCAGCCGAAGACGACGGCGCCGATCGGGCGGGCCGCGAAGCCGACGCCGAAGGTCGCGAAGGCGGCGAGGGTGGCGCCGGCCGGGTCGAGGTCGGTGAAGAAGAGGCGGTTGAAGACGAGGGCCGCGGCGGTGCCGAAGAGGAAGTAGTCGTACCACTCGAGTGCGGTGCCGACGAAGGCGGCGAAGGCGATGCGCCGCGCGTCTTTGAGGCTGACCTTCGGCGCGCTGGCGGGTGCGCCCGAGGGTGGGCCCGAGGCTGCGCCCGAGGCGGGGGTCTGGGTGTTGTGGGACATGGTGGCTCCGATGTTGGGGAAAGGCCTGCATGTGAACGTGCACGTCTGCGGTGACGTCGGTGTTCCTATGCAACCCCGGATCGGCGGGGTTGGGCAATCGCCAGGCCCACTCGATTGCGCGACTAGGATGGGCAAATGCACAATCTGAGCGGAGTTTTGGCGAATGGATGACGTGACTGTTTCGCCCGCGTTGCGGCGCGGTATCCGGTCGTGCCTCGCCGACCTCGATGAGATCACGACGCTCTACGTGAGCCAGGTGCGCACGCTGACCGGATACGTGGAGTCGGTCATCGCGGAGCGCGACGTGCACAGCACGGCATTCACGACGCTGGGCCTCATGTTCCGCCAGCTGGGCGGGGAGCGGCTCGAGGATGAGCTGCGCGCGCACTCGCGGGCCATCGGCCGGAAGCGGGTCCGGCAGGGGGTGCCGCTCGAGTCGTTGCTGCGGGCGGTGCGCATGGATTTCCGGTTCATCTGGCAGGCGCTCAACGACCGTCTGCCTGGGGAGGCGGACCGCCTGTCCGACGACGTGGTCGCGATCTGGGAGGTTGTGGAGGCGCACACGACGAGCGTGCAGTCGGGGTACATGCTCGAGCTTGGGCAGGTGAAGGCGGAGCTCGAGCAGGAGCAGGCGTTCCTGCTGCGTCGTCTGCTGCGGGGTGGGGTCGATGACTCGCAGCTGCACGTGCAGGCGGCGGAGGCGCTCGAGATTCCGCTCACTGGACCGTACTGGGTCGCCGTCGCGCATCAGGATGCGGCGGCCGCGTTCGCCGCGGATGTGCAGGACGTCTTCCCTGCGGCGGTGTGCCTGCGCCTGGATGGTGTCGAGTTCGCGGTGATCGCCGGTACGTCGGGTGTGTCTGGTGTGGTCGGTTCGTCCGGTCCGTCGGGTTCTTCGTCTTCGTCTTCGTCGGGTCGGTCAGGTTCGTCGGGTGTGTCGGTGCAGCTGGCGCTCGCGGATCTGCAGGTGGGTGTTTCCCAGTCGGCGGCGACGCTGTCGTCGCTGAGCGAGATGTGGCAGCTGGCGTCCGAGCTGGCTGAGTTCGCTGTTCCGGGGCGGGCTGCCGTGCTCGCGCAGCACTGGCCGAGTCTTGTCGTGCGGAGGCTTGGACCGGTGGCGTCGAGCCTGGCTGCGGATGCGCTCCGTGATTTCGCGCTCCTGCCTTCATCGGAACGGGACCTTCTGGTGGAAGCCGTCGAGGTGTACATGGCCTCCGGTTCGGCGTCGAAGGCCGCGGGTGTGCTGTTCTGCCACCGGAATACGATCATGAACCGGCTGGCGAAGTTCGCCTCGGTGGCAGGTCTTGACCCGACGGTTCCCGATGACGCGGCCACGATCAAGGTCGTGCTTGCCGCGGCCAGGGGCGCGGAGGAAGGTCGGCCATAGAGTCGTGAGTCGTGAGTCGTGAGTCGTGAGTCGTGAGTCGTGAGTCTGTGGGCCAGTGAGAGTCCGCGAGCCGGGAGTGCGTAAGGTCTCGGACTCGTGAGCGCGTGAGCGCGTGAGCGCGTGAGGTCTCGGGTTTGTGGGTCCGCAGGAATCTGGACTCGGACTCTGGCTCGTGGGTTCGTGGGGCCGTTGATCCGCTAGTGCGTTGACCCGTTGACCCGTTGACCCGTTGACCCGTTGGGCCGCGGTCTGCGGCACCGTGGGGTTGCGTGTTTGCGTGTTTGCAGGGTTGCAGGGTTGCAGGGTCGCAGGAATACAAGGTTGAAGGACCTCAAGCTCTGCGGTTGAACTGTGGGCGGGTGTCCTGGGTGTCGCTGGGTGCGTATCCGCGGCGGCGGCTGGCTCTGCGTGGCACGTGGTGTCCGATGGTGGGTACGACGTGCCAGCGTCCGTTGCTGCTGCGAGTGAGGGTGAGTCTTTCGCGGTGGACTTCGTGGTGGTGGAAGGAGCACAGCAGGATGCCGTCTTTCGCGTCGGTTGGTCCGCCTTCGCTCCAGGGCAGGGCGTGGTGCACTTCGCACCAGCGCACTGGTGCGCTGCATCCGGGCGCTCGGCATTGGCGGTCGCGGGTTGCGATCGCCCGGCGTTGGGCGGTGGTGAAGAGGCGTTGTTTGCGGCCGAGGTCGAGGATCTCGCCGTTGGTGTCGGTACTCGCGATGCGGATGAGCCCGTCGCAGATGATCTGGGCTGCGACTGACGGTGGGACTGGCTCTCCGGTGCGCTCGAGGTGGGGCAGGTCTTCGGGTCGGGTGGCGGTGCCGTCTTGTCCGGCGGTGGTGGTGACGATGATGACCGTTGGTGCCTCGCCTCCGGTGCGGGGCGCGTCGGGTGATTCGGCGTAGGCGCGGACGATCATCGTGAGCGCGTCGATGCGCTGCTGCTCGATCGACCGCTGATCCATCAACGGAACCTCGACGTCACCACTGTCGCGACTCTCACCACGTTCGTCGGGCAACGGGAGCTCGTCGGGTCCGAGCGCTGGGGCGGTCGGTTCCCCGCACTCGGACGCGGCCGGGAACTCCACGGCACGGCGCGGAGAGAGCAGGGCGTCGAAGACTGAGATCAGCTGCTCGCCTTGCGCGGGCGTCGCGACGAACTTCCCTGACACCGCACCGTCGGCGCGACGCGTAAACCAGAGGCCGCGCTGCTCGGCGATCTTGTCGGCCCGCGGCTCGTCGCCGTCGGGGTCGAGGTAGGAAACCCAGGTCGCGGCCTGCACCTCGAGGACCTTCGGCACCGCGGGCTGTTCATCTTCCGGATTCAGGCCGCACGCGGACGCCACGAGCTCGATCTCGGCACGCGCGAGCTCGTCGACGTCCACGCGATTGCCGGTGCGGTCAAGGCCCTTCGTGATCGCGGCTGCCTGCGCGACCGACATGACGGCCGAGCCCACCGCTCGCGCTACTTCCGTGTACTTCGGCGGGATCGACTCACCCGTGATGCTCATCCGCTCCCTCGTCGCCGCCGCGACGTGCAGCAAGGTCTTCGCCTCGAAAGGCTTCACCGCGAGCACCTGCTCGACCATCGCCGGGAGGTTCCGGAAACCGGACTTCCGAGCGACCGTCTCCGCTCTCGGAGACTCGTCTTCACGCCGCAGCAGCTCGCCCGTGACCTCCACCAGAGCAGCATCCAGCACTCGTCGCCGAGCCGCGAGCTCGCGGAGCACAACGACGATCTCCGCGTCCGGAAGGCTTGCCATCTGGCACCGCGCCTCGAGGAGCGCGTCCACGACAGCCGTCTCCACTGACGACCGCGCCGATGACTGTCCTGGCTGCGCCGACGACTGTCGACCCGATTCTTGCTCCGCCTGCGATGCCACGACAACCTCCCCCTCGATTGATTCGAGTGTACCAAGTTGGCCCGGTTCAATCAACAGTTGAACAGGACTTTTCCCTATCAATTAGTTTTTAGTTTCGAATGCGCAGGTGCAGGTGCAGGTTCTCAACAGGTACGCCCCGGTTTGACTGGCATGCGCTCCATCTCACGTCGCTGGAGGGATCGCGCGGGCTGCCAGGCACGCCCGCGTCTCGGCTCAGCAGACCACGTGCTACCGACAGTGGACCCGAGCTTCATCCCAGGCGCGTCTGGCGAAAGACGGCCGGCCCGGACTCGTCCCGACTCACGCCGGGCCCCTCCGGTCCCGGACATGCCCGCCCTGACAGTGCTCGCCTTCGAAGGTGCCTGCCCTGGCAGCGACCGCCCCCGAACGTGCCTGCCCCGAAGGTGCCTGCCCCGGCAGTGCTCGCCCCCGAAGGCGCCTGCTCCGGCAGTGCTCGCCCCCGAAGGTGCCTGCCCTGGCAGTGTCCGCCCCCGAAGGTGCCTGCTCCGGCAGTGCTCGCCCCCGAAAATGCCAGCCCCGAGGTGCCTGCCCCGGCAGCGCCCACCCCCGAAAGTGCCAGCTCCGAAGGTGCCTGCGGCAGTGCCCGCCCCCGTGAGCGCCTGCCCCGGAAGCTACCCCTCGACTCGCGGGAGCGCGGCAGCGGCGACGACGTCGCCGCTTTCCCCGCGAATCTCGACGCTCGTGACCTCTTCGCGCAGCGCTGCAGCGTTGACGGCGCAGTTGATCTCGACCTCGGAGCCGAGGAAGGTCCCTGATCCGACGTCGTCTCCGGTCGCATCCACGACGACCACCGAGTAGAACTCGCCGCTCGGCAGGCCGGTGACGGTGAGGAGGGTCTCGGTGCCCCAGGTGTGCGCGACGACGCTGCCGTCGATCTCGACGCCGGCGGGTTCGCCTTGGAAGTCGACGGGTTCGACGGCGCCGAGCGTTCCTGGGTCGCCGACGGGCGGTGGCGTCTCGGGGCGGGGGAGGAAGAAGCCGCCGACGACGCCGACCAGGAGGCCGACGGCGGCGACTCCGGCGAGCAGGGCGCCGCCGAAGCGCCGGCGACCCAGTGGCGTGACCGGCGCGGCCTGCGCTTCTGCGTCACGGTCACGGTCACTGCCACTGCCACTGCCACTGCCACTGCCACTGCCACTGTCACGGTCACGGTCACCCGATTGAGGACCATCGGCACCGCCATCGACGGCCCCGAATGCCAGCACGGCGTCACGAAGCTCATCGCTGGGCGTCGCATCCAGCCACTCGGGATGGTCGGTGAGCTGCCCCGTCAGGGCGCGCAGCTCGGCCAGCTCGGCGTCGATGGTGGGGTCGGAAGCGCGCATCCGCTCGAACTCGGCGGCTTCGACTGCGCTGAGTTCGCCGACGAGGGCGGCGGCGATGAGCTCGCCGCGGCGGTCTGCGTTGTGGTCAGTCACGAGCTCCTCCAGGTTCGTCGAGGTGGCCGCGGACGGCGCGGAGGCCGTAGAAGACGCGGGTGCGGAGAGTGGCGACGGGCACCCCGCAGCGGGCGGAGAACTCAGCGTAGCTGTACCCGGTCAGGTGGATGGCGACGATCGCTTCCCGCTGCTCGTCCGGCAGGCGGGCGAGCGCTTCCGTGAGGCCGAGCCCGGTCAGTGGGTCCGGGATCTCGGCGGGGAGGTCCGCGGGGGCGGTGGATGCGTCGGGGGCTGCGATGCGGGGGAGCCGGTCGCGGGCTCGCAGCGCGTCGGAGATGACGTTGCGGGCGATCGCGAAGAGCCAGGTCCGCTCGCCGCCCTTGGTGGGGTCGAAGCTGTCTCGGGCGCGCCAGGCTCGGAGGAAGGTCTCCTGCACGCAGTCCTCGGCGAGCGGCCGGTCGCGGAGGGCGTTGACGGTGAAGCCGAGGAGCACGCTGCCGTGGTCGCGGAACGCCGAGTGCAGGTCGAACGAGTGGGGCGCATCCGCCATACGGGCGTGTCCTCTCGTCGTCGACCACCGTGCGCGGTCAACGATAACGGCAGTGCTCACGGCTGCTCCCTCCGGTGACTCAACTCGGGTTGGTATACCCCAACTCGGGTTGGTATAGGGGAGTACCGCCGGATCGGGTCCAGCGTTCAGGGGCTTCCCGAAATCTTCGTCAGAAAAAAGTTCGAAGTCCGATGAACGCGGGACGGGTCGCCGCCGTATGCCCCTGTACGACGGCTCCATCGGGGAGCTGCGAAGCAGGAAGGCACCCCTCATGCCCAAGCACACGTTCGCGAAGTCGCTCGCCCTCGGCGCCACAGCTGCCGCCGCCATCGCCCTTGTCGCCGCCGCTCCCGCCACCGCTGAGACGGAGGTCGCCGAGCCGGACTCGTTCACGAGTGCCTACACGGTCATGGCGACTCCGGATGCGGTCATCAACAACGACGGCGTCGTGACGCCGGGTGAGCCGGGGGCGATGGGGCAGTTCGACTTCCGCATCAACTCGGACCTGAACATCATCTGCTACGACATCACCCTCACGGGAGTGACGGGCGAGTACGAGAGCCCCGCAAAGACCGCCACGCACATCCACGAGGCCGCCGAGGGCCAGGCAGGCCCGCCGCGCATCGCCTTCCCGAACCCCACCGACAACGGTGACGGCACGCGCACGAGCAGCGGATGCCTCGAGGGTCCGTTCACGACAGGCCTCAACTCGGACGCCGGCACGGACACGGGTGAGGGCTTCACACTCAAGCAGATCGAGGCGAACCCGGCCGGCTTCACGGGCGACTCGCACACGGCTGACTTCAAGGCCGGCGTCGTCCGCGGCCAGCTCGTGCAGGTTCCGGTCGGCGGCGTCGACACGGGTGCCGGCGGAGCCGCAGCCGCTGGTGGCCTCGACGCGATGACGCTCAGCTTCCTCGGTCTCGGTGGCCTCGCCGTTGCCGGCGTCGCCGGGCTCGCGGTTGCGCGCAAGGCTCGCGCAGCGGGTCAGTGACCAGGAACTCTTCTCGGGCGCCGGGGCGCGCGTTGCGCGTCCCGGTGCTCGTCGTTGCGGCCGCGCTCCTCGTGAGCGGATGCGCGGCCGCCCCGAGCGGGGACGCCTCGCCTCCCGAGGGCGTCCAGCCTTCGACGACTGCGGTCGAGTCCGCTCCGGAGTCCGCTCCCGAATCCGCTCCGGAGGCGACCCCGCCGGCGCAGGTCGAGTCCCCGGCGGCACCCCCGGCGGGTGGTGTCGAAGTGCTCCAGGAAGGCGTCGCCCCTACGGCGGTGTCGATTCCGGCGATCGGCGTCGAGGACACGCTCATCGACCTCGGCATCGCCGCCGACGGCAAGATGGAGGTGCCCGTGGACTTCGACGAGATCGGCTGGTTCACGGGTGGCGGCAAGCCTGGCGGTCGGGGGCCGACGGTCATCGCGGCCCACGTCGACGGTCTCGCCGGCCCCGCCGCGTTCTTCCGGCTCGACGAGCTCGCCGCTGGCGACGTGGTGGACGTGAGCGACGTCGAAGGTGGCGTCACCAGCTATCAGGTCACCGAGGTCGTCACGGTGGAGAAGGCCGAGTTTCCGACGGCGCGCGTCTTCGGCGCGGTGCCTGGCGACGAGCTGCGGCTCATCACGTGCGGCGGCTACTTCGATCGCGACGTGGGGCACTACGACAAGAACGTCGTCGTGTTCGCGACGGCGGTCTAGCGCTCGGCTCGGGGTTCGGCTCTCGCCGCTCGGCCGGTTGCTCAAGATCGGTCTGTGGCTCATCGCTGAGGGGCGGCCGGTTGCCCAGGTCCTGCCTGTGGCCAGTCGCTGCGGCGATTCCCGTCGCGCCTAGAAGAAGGTGGAGATCGCCGTGGCGATTCCGGTGCTGATGATGACCACCACGCCGCAGATGGCGATGGCCTCTCGGGGCATCGTGCTGCGCTGGTAGGCGTCCCAGAAGCCGTCGGCGGGGGTTGCCTGTCGGTTCTCGACTTCGTGGTCGACGCTTGTATCGGACATATAGCTAGTCTAACTAACTAATCCCGAGGAGCAAGCCAAACGACGATCTGAGTTGGGCCAGCGCAACCGGAGGTCACGGTCACGCATCAGCACTCGAAGGCTCGCAATCCCATCTCTCATTCGCTCCGAATGGATGGCAGGCGCGGCGATGCGCCCGGGTTCCGCGGGCCACTCGAAGGAGTGGGGAGCCCTCCAAGAGTGGCGCGTCTGGCCTCACGTCGGGCAGCCGGAGGTGAGGTCCGTGTCCATGCTTGCCCTTGACGCTCCACGGCAGACATCCGCCGCATCCCGACCGAAGACCCGCGGTCGCTCGCAGGCCCTCGCGCAGTTCCGGAGTGTGGCGGACGCCGACGACAGCGATGAGTTCCTCGCTGGCCTCGCCTCGCTCGGCGACGCGCGCGCCTTCGACCTGCTCGTGCAGCGGTACCGGACCCTCATGTACGTCTGCGCGCGGCGTCGCCTCGGCTCCGACGCAGAGGCCGACGACGTGGTGCAGGAGTCGCTCGCTCACGCGTGGACCAAGATCTCGACGCTCAAGGATCTGGCCGCCGTGCGGTCCTGGATGCTGCGCATCGTCGCATCCAGGAGCGTCGACGTGCTCAGGCGCCGACGCGAGCACGACAGCGTCGAGGACGGCGACTATGCCGCGTCCGACACGCAGTCGCCGACGACCAACGCGCAGCTCGCCCTGCTCTCCGCCGCCCTGCACATCGCACTGTCGCGGCTTCCCGAGCAGCAGCGGCGCTGCTGGGTGATGCGCGAGCTGGAGTCGATGAGCTACCAGGACATCGGCGACGATCTCGAGCTGCCCGTGAGCACCGTCCGCGGTTCGATCGCCCGGGCCCGCAAGGCCCTCGCGATCGCCATGGCCGACTGGCGCTGACTCGCGTTCTGGGCGCATCCGGTCGTGACGGCTGCCGGCGCATCCTTGCCTGCGCACCTGGGTGACGCTGCTTGCAGGGCGCATCGAATGATTGTGGCCCGCGGGGCTGTTCTCTAGGCTCGGGTTCATGAGAGCGACGCGTCTGCTGGCCGTGCTGAGTGCATCCGCCGTGTCGCTCGGCGGGTTCGTGGGGTGCGTGAGCGACGTGACTTACACGCGCAACGGCGTCGAGGTGACGCCGGATGAGGCGCTCGTCGAGTCGGGCTACGCGGACATCGACCCGTGCGCGGCGATTTCCGACGAGACGTTGGAGGCGGCGGGGTTCGTGTCGCCGTCGTCAGGGCAGACGCTCTCGCCCGACCCTGACTGCGAGTGGCGCGACGGCATGAAGTCGGCGCCGACGCTGCTGCTGTGGGTGGATGGGCCGACCGAGGCCGACGAGCTCTCGGAACTCATCGAGGTGAGCGGCGTCGAGGTCGAGGTGTTCTTCCAGGCCGGCGCCTCGGGTCGCTACGTCGCCAGGTTCGACGACCTCACGCTGACGCTCAACGCCGACCTCGAACTGGAGGGCGAGTTCGACGAGAACTCCGACGCCTTCGGCAAGGACATCCTCGCGCGGGGTCTGACCGACGCGATGGAGGCGTACGGGAAGCTGTGAGGCGTTCTAAGCGGGGTCCCGGGCTTCGGCATCGGCAGCTGACCCGTCCAGCCGCTCCCCGACGAGCGCGAGCGCGCGCTGCTGCGTCGCGTTGAGCACCGACTCGGAGTACTCGTCGAAGAGGCCGGCCCCGTCCGACAGGTCGAGGTCTGGCGCATCCGTCCGTAGCGAGTCGACGACCTGCGCGAAGGTCGCCACGAATCGCTCGACGAAGTCGTCGAATGCCGCCTCGCTCGTCTCTTCACCGAGCCCGTGGAAGTCAGCCGTGATGGCCACGATCTGCGGCACCAGCGCGGGGTCGCTGAGCTGCTCGTAGTACCCGACCAGGTGCGGCATGCCCTCCTCGCCGACGAGGTGGGCGAGCAGCACCGTCTGGTCGCGGTCCATCTGCTCGAGCTCGGGGGAGAGGTGGCCTGCGAGCGTGCCCATGTACGCGGCGAGCTCCGGCGGCAGGTCCGGTGTGGTCGGAAGGTGTCGCAGCTGCGCGATGAGCGCGCGCTGCGCGGTGAGGCGGTCGATCTGGGCCGCGAGCTCGGCGTCGAGACGGTCGAGCACCGCTGGCGCCTCGGCACCGTGCTCGTCGAGGAGACGCGGCATATCCTCGAGCGCGATCCCGAGCGCGGAGAGGCGGCGGATGCGCAGCACCCTGATCAGATGATGCACCCCGTACTGCCGGTACCCGTTGGAGGAGCGAGGCGGCTCATCCAGGACCCCGACCTGGTGGTAGTGCCGCAGGGCGCGCACCGTGACGCCGGCGCGACGGGCGAGCTCGCTGCTGTTCACCGCACACCACCCGCGTTCGCGCTCGTTGCCTGGGGTTCCAGTGTACGAAGCGGGCGGGCGACGATGCCGTAGAGGAACGCGCATCCCCATGCCCCGAGCAGCGCCAGTGCGGCGACGTTGACGTTGAAGTACTCGGTGAGCACGGCCGCGAGCATGATGCCGAGCGATGGGGCCGCCGTGGTGAGGGCGTTCTGGGTGCCCATGATGCGGCCGCGCACCTGCTCGGGGATGCGCTCGATCATGAGCACGCCCATGAGGCTGCCGAAGAGGCCGCTCGCGGCACCCATGACGAAGGCGCCCGCGAATACGACCCAGACCGAGGTGAGGAGGCTGATGAGGCCGATGCCTATGGTGGTGCCGATCATGCCGACCACGAACCAGGCGCGGCGGGGGCCGCGCGTGCCGGCTACCGCGTACGTGCCGCCGCCGACGAGCATGCCGAGGGCGAGCGCGCTGAGCACGAACCCGAGCAGTCCCGGCTGCTCGACCAGCGTGAAGTAGACGGGCAGCACGAGTCCCTGCAGTCCGGCGAGCACGAACACCGACACGAGGCTGAGCGCCGTGGTGGCGACGAGGAACGGGCTGCGGAACAGGGCCCGCCAGCCGTCGCGCAGCTGCGCCCATCCGGTGCCCGTCGGGGTGGATGCGCGCGATCCGTCGTCGGCGACGATCACGCCGACCGCCCGCGGGATGAGCAGGGTGATGAGGGCGGCGAGGAGGGAGGTGGCGGCGGTGATCCACAGCACGGTGGAGCCGTCGAACAGCACCATGAGGGTGCCGGCCGCAGCGGGGCCGACGAAGATGGCGACGGCGCTGAGGCTCTCGCGCACGCCCATGAGGCGTTCGGCGCTGATGCCGCCGTGGCGGACGATGGCGGGGAGGAGCGCTTCGCGGGCGGTCATGCCCGGCACGTCGCCGAGGGATCCGACGATGCCGAAGAGCACGAACCAGCCGAGGTTGAGCCCCGCGACGAGGTCGATGATCGGGAGCGCGGCGATCGAGGCGGCCGAGATGAGGTCGGTGACGACGGATGAGGTGCGCCGGTTGATGCGGTCGATGACGACGCCCATGAAGAGGCCCGCGAGCACCGCCGGGATGGCGGTGGCCGCCGCGACCGTGCCGGCCCCGAGGGCGCTGCCCGTCGTCGAGAGCACGATGAGCGGGAGGGCTATACCGGCGATCGAGTTGCCGAGCAGGGAGAGGACATGCGCCGCGAGGTACGTGACCGGCAGAAAGTTCATGCGGTCAAGCAGAAACTATGACGTTGGGGCGGGGTCAAGTGGGTTGGATGCGCTTTCGAGGATCCAGCGACCGCTGTCGGAGGATACGTTTTGTTCAAAGAGTCCGGCGGGGATCTCAGCTACTCTCGTCCGCGTCTTCGTACTCGAAAACGATGTTCAGGCCGTCATCCGGATGGTAGGTCCACGACGCCTCGAGGTCATCCCATGAGTCGTCCTGACGGCCGTCCAAAGCGCGAGTTTGCTCGATTTTCGAGACAGTGCTGGCAGGTACATCCAGGCTGCTCAGCACGCACGACAGCGTGCTCATCGGAACGGTGCCAGTTGCGCTTCCGCTACCGCGAGCGGTAAACGTCAGGCTTGAACCATCGTCCTCCGCCGCGAGGCGGCCGCCACAACCGGTAGCAGCCGATTCGAGCGGTGTACGAGTCGCAGTCGGGGTGGGTTCGGGAGCTGCGAGAAGTTCGGGTGCGACGGCAAGACTCGCGCCGACGACCAATCCGCCGACTGCAAATCCAGCCGCGGCCGCGGCTACTAACCAGAGTGATGATGCGCGATTCTTGGACTTGTTCCGACCTGGGCCAGGCGAGACCGATTCGCTTCCTGTGGCATGGGACGCTCTCGCAGAGCTGGCCGGACGGCCGTTCTGTGGCAATTGATCAGTGGGGTGCCAGGTCATGACTAATCCAGATTCGTTAGCGGGCGGGCGTGGAAGGAATCCGGACGAGGGCGGCAGCACGACGGATTCGAAGAGAAGCTGCAGGTCTGCACCGGGTCCGGTTCAACGCTGGGAATGGCAGCGTGAAAGCGGCTGGTAATCGCGTGCGCGTGACGCCTAAAGTTATACGCGACACAACCACGACGGGGGAGCCCCGGGTGATTGAACAAGTCTCGTTAGGGGCGCGGCTGGCAGGACTTTTCGCTGAGCATCTGCGGAACCGATGAGTGCCTACTGCTGTTAGACCGCGTTGGCGGGTTCTTCACCGCTGACAAGAGATGGATCCGGGTCGCGGTCGAAAACAACACCTCGATGCCGTCAACTCAATCAATCCGCTCGGGAACATCTTCGCAAATCCCCAGGTGAGCGGTCGATCGCTCCACCTTCTATTCTTCGGCTATGCGCCGTCTCCTTGCCCCAGTCGCCCTCATCCCGCTCTTGTTCCTTGCATCATGCTCGATTGGCGACAGCGAACCTGCTAGCGCTCCGCCCGCGGGATCGAACGCTGCTCCGGTTGCTGTGGAGACGCAGGCGCCACCGGCGGTGCCGCTGGATCTCACCGGTGACTGGGTGCAGACCAACTCGAACTCCGAGTCGAGCTATCAGGCGGCCACCATCAGCGACGGGGAGATCGTCATCAACTGGGTCAACGATGCCGAATCGACGAGTGCGCTGTACTGGGCCGGCACCTATGTTGCTCCCACCGAGGACGTCGAGAGCTACACCTGGGATTCCGCGAACGACACCACCCAGACAGAATCGGCGCTCATGGCGTCAGGCGATGCGACAAAGGTGTTCACGTTCGAAGGCGACGTGCTGACCTACGAGCTCACGGCCATGGGCGTGACGATGACCGTGGAGATGAGCCGCCAGTAGCGCAGGTCAGCGCTCTACGCCTCCATCCCGCGCCACGCCACCTCGAGGCCGGCCCGGCAGCGCGCTCGCGCGGCGGGGTCGTCGAAGCGGCAGCCGCGGACGACGAGCTGATAGTAGAAGATGCCGGCGATGAGGTCGAAGCACGCCTCGACGTCGAGGTCTGCGCGCAGCGACCCCTCGGCGATTCCGGCGCGGAGGGCGTCTTCGATGGGTCGGCGGCGCACGGAGACGTGCGACTCCCAGTACGCCTGCTGCAGCTCCCGGTCGCTCATCACGAGCCGGATGCGCTGCCGGAACCGCTGGTCTGGGTAGCTGGTCTCGTCGAGGTCGGCGGATGCGCCCATGAGGAAGTCGACGATGCCGGCACGCAGGTCGCCGGGCTTGCCCAGCGTCGGGGGGATCGTGCGCCCGACGTCGAGCGCAGCCGCGATCAGGAGCGTCATCGACGGCCACCGTCGGTAGAGGGCGGCCCGGCTCACGCCGCTCCGCTCGACGACCCTCGACACGGTGACGGCCTCGTCTGCGTCGATGATGGCGAGCGTGGCGGCGAGAATCTGGCCATCGAGCTCCTCCGTGCGAGGCCGCCCAGGGCCCCGGCGTGTGTCGAGAGCTGCCGATGCTGCCGATGCTGCCGACGCTGCCGACGCTGCCGACGCTGCCGACCCCGCTGAGCGCGCCGAGGTGCCCACATCCGTTTCGATGGATGCGGGCGCCGAAGCGGGTGCGGTGGTCGTCACGCGGCGGCCCGCTCGCGGAGCTGCGCGATCGTCGCGTCGGTGAGCCCCGCCGCTCGCAGCGGCGCGAGCGGGTCGCCGTGGCGCTCGCGGAGGCGGGCGAGGAGGATGCGCATCGACACGTCCATGGGTTCGGCGTCGCCCGTGAGGGAGCCGTTGAGCTTCGACACCTCCTCGAGGTCCATGCCGAACTTCGCGAGCAGCACGCTCATGGTGGGCCCGATGCGGGCCAGAATCGCGCCCATGTTGGCGTCGGTCTTCGCGTAGTCGCGCACGATGTCGTCGTCTGCTGCGCCGAGCGCGAGGAGCAGCATGGCGGCTAGCACGCCCGTGCGGTCGCGGCCGGCCGCGCAGTGGAAGGCCGTGGCGCCGGGGGAGACGGCGATGATGCCGAGCGCCGCGGCGAGCTGCGGCGCGGCCGACTCGACCATGAGCGCGTACATCTCGCCCATGCCGGCGTGCGCGCTCCCGTGCTCGTCGGCGGTCGGCAGCCCGCCGCCAACGCTGCCCATGAGGGGCAGGTGGTGGTAGGCGACGGGGTGCGCCGAGAGGGGGCCCCGACCCGTGAGGGCGACCTCGTCGGCGGTGCGGAGGTCGATGACCGAGGCGAGCCCGCCCGCGGTCAGCTCGCGCGCATCCGCTTCGGTGATGACGGACAGGTCGTCGGCGCGGATCGCGAGCCCCTCGCGGAGGGGGCCGCCGGCGATGGGGGTGCCGCCGAGGTCGCGCAGGTTGACGGGTGCGGAGAGGGTGATGTCGAGCGTGGTGGTCATGTGAGTCGCTTTCGGATGAGGGCGCTGCCCTGGTCGATCAGCGTGACGAGCACGATGATGCAGATGATGATGGCGCTGAGGTGTCCGTAGTCGTACATCTTCATCGCCGTGGTGAGTTCGAGGCCGATGCCGCCTGCCCCGACGAGGCCGAGGATGGTGGCGCCGCGCACGTTGCCCTCGAAGAGCAGCAGCGTGTAGGAGACGAGGAGCGGCGCTGCCTGCGGGAGCACCCCGTACTGGATGAGCTGGCGCCGGGATGCGCCCACCGCCTGCATGGCGGACATGGGCCCGCGGTCGACGGATTCCATGGCCTCGGCGTAGACCTTGCCGATGGAGCCGATCGAGCCGAGCGTCATCGCGAGGATGCCGGCGAACGGGCCGAGCCCGACCGCGGAGACGAACATGAGCGCGAACACGAGGTCGGGCACCGAGCGGATGATGTTCATGACCCAGCGGGCCGGGTAGTACACCCACTTCGGGGCGATGTTCGACGATGCGGCGAACGCCATGAACAGCGACAGCACGGCCCCGAGGACGGTGCCGACGATGGCCATCTGCAGGGTCTCGATGAGGAGCGAGAAGATCGTGCCGAACTTCGAGAAGTCGGGCGGGAACAGGCGCGAGAGGAACTCGCCCATGTTGATGGCGCCGTCGCCGAGCTTCGAGAAGTTGAACTCTGCGCCCGCGAACGACCAGAGCAGCACGATGATGGCGACGGGGATGCCGAGCAGAAAGCGCGCTCGCGGGATCGAGAAGGCCCGTTCGAGGCGGTCGCGTTCGGCGGTCGTGAGCGAGGGGGCCGTGGATGCGCGGGGCGGCTTAGGCGCGGTGGTTGTCATCGTGGGCCTCCTCGGCGTCGTAGAGCACGGAGAGCTTCTCGGCATCGAGCGCGCCGGTGGGGGCTGAGACGAGCATCTCGCCGTGGCGGAGGCCGATGATGCGGTCGGTGTGGCGGAGTGCGAGGGGCAGCACGTGGAGGCTGACGAGTACAGGGATGCCGTCGCGGGTGGCGATGTCGCGCAGCAGTTCGAGCACGGAGTCGGCGAGCTTCGGGTCGAGGGATGCGACGGGTTCGTCGGCGAGGATCACGCGCGGCTGCTGCATGAGGGCGCGGGCTATGGCGACGCGCTGCTGCTGGCCGCCACTCAGCGAACGGGCGGGGGCTTTCGCCTTGTGGGCGATGCCGACGCGGTCGAGGAGTTCCATCGCGCGTCTGCGGTGCTCGCTGCTGAAGCCACCGACGAGGTTGATCGGGCCCGCGCTGTAGAGGGTGCCGGTGAGCACGTTCGTGAGCACGCTGAGGCGGGGGATGAGGTTGAACTGCTGGAACACCTGCCCGACACCTGCGCGCAACTGCCGCAGCTCGCCCCGGCGGAGGTTCGTGACGTCGTGCCCGGCGACGCGGGCCGTGCCGCTCGTGATGGGGGCGAAGCCGGTGAGGCTGCGCATGAGCGTCGACTTGCCGGAGCCGGACGCGCCGAGGAGGGCGACCATCTCGCCGGGGTGCAGGTCGAGGTCGACGCCGTCGAGCACGGTCGTCTCGTCGTAGGCGACCCGGAGGCCGCGCACGGTGACGAGGGGGAGGCGGGTGAGTGCATCCATGTCGCTGGTGCTTGCTGCTGCTGCGGGCGCAGTGTTGGCGCTGGGAGCCGGGGCGAGGTTCGTCATTCGAGGTCCTCGAGCTTCACGCCAGCGACGCCGGCGATCTCCACGAAGCCATCGAAGACGGAGGGCTCGGGGTCGACGGAGACGGGGAGTCCGATGAAGCCGGAGCCGAGGGCGCCGAGGGCTTCGGCGTTCTCCTCGACGAAGACGGCCTGGATGGCGTCCTTGATGACGGTGCGCTTCTCGTCGCTGAGTTCTGGGCTGCCGAGGACGCTGCCCATGACGGGCATGGGTGCGCTCTCGCCGACGCCGCGCCACTCGCCGTCGGCGAAGGGGAACATGGGTTCGCCGAGCTCGGTGAGCATGATGGAGGTGCAGGCGGCGTCGACCTGGCCCTGTTCGAGGGCCGCGAAGGAGCCCTCGTGGCCGCCCGCGAAGATCGCCTCGTAGTCGGTGCCCTGCTCGAGGCCGGCCTCGTGGAGCATGTGGACGGGCATGAAGTAGCCGGAGCTGGATGCCTGGTCGGCGAAGGCGACGGTCTTGCCCTCCAGGTCGGTGAGCTCCTGCACGGGGGAGTCGTTCAACACGACGCAGGTGGAGACGGGGTCTTCGCTGCCCTCCCAGGCGAGCAGCGCATCCACTTCGCCGGTGTTCACGGCGAGCGCGGAGGGGAAGCCGCTCATGATGCCCATGTCGACGTGGTCAGCGCGGATGGCTTCGACGACGCTGAGGTAATCGGGTACGTCGGTGACTTCGACCGTGTAGCCCGTCTCGGCTTCGAGGAGCTCGACGAGGGCGTCGATGGGGTTCGCCTGCGTGGGGTCTTCGCCGAGGGGGATGGTGGCGATGGTGATCGTCGTGTCGTCTGCGGTGGCTTCGGCCGTCTGGCAGCCGGTGAGGGCGAGGGCGCTGACGCCCATGATGCCGAAGGCGAGGAGCGGTGAACGGCGCATGTTCGGGGTCCTTCCGAGGGATGCTCCCGGGATTTCGAGAACACCGGTATGCAAACTCGCGAAGGTGACCGGCAATTACGAGACCGGTGGACTGGAAATTGGCGCGCAGGTGAACAGTTGGGGCGGGGCGGGTGTGAGGTAGGTGGAGCTCTTCCGGCCCGGGTGACCGAACTGCGCGGTGTCGTCGCTTAGTCGGGAGCCACTGGAGCGATCGGGGCGCAAGTTCCTGCCGTGATCCGTTGTCTGCTGTCTCGCCCGTCCGTCCATGACGTGGAGACCGTGGCCTTCCGAGGGGAACCATGAGCAGTTTTACCCGGAGAAGTGTTGCAGCCCAATTCTTGCGACGATACTGATGGGAGTCGTGCGGCGTCACATCGCTGTGCACAGAGCTCGTGGGTGACCTCGGCGTTCGAATCGGCTCGTCCACGTATGGGAGACACATGTCTGCGATCTTCAAAACCGTTTCCTGGCAGGTTAGCCAGCTGGTTGCGGGCGTACATCAGGGGAGCATCAGTCTTCCGGACTTGCAGCGCCCGTTCGTCTGGCCTGCTACGAAGGTCAGAGATCTCTTCGACTCGATGTACCGCGGATATCCCGTCGGCGCCCTCATGTTTTGGGATGTCGCGGCGGAAGACTCGACGCGAGCGATAGCGGGCGAAGCCCGCATTTCGGCCGCACACCAGATTGTTGATGGACAGCAGCGGCTGACGAGCCTCTACGCGGCCATGAAGGGCCTCGCTGTCCAGAACGACAACTACGAGCGCAAGTCCATCCGGATCTCATTCCACCCATTCACGGAGAGATTCGAGGTGGCCACGGCCGCCACCGCCAGGTCTTCTGAGTGGATCGAGAACATCGCGACGGTGTTCGACGCCCCGATTGACGCGACCGACGACTACATCGAAGGTTTGGAAGCCGCCGGGCGAGAGCTCAGCCGCGAACAGACGCGCGAAATACGGCGGGTCTTCAGCAAGCTCGGCGACCTGCAAAAGTATCAATTTGACGTGGTGCACATCGAGAAAGGCGTCGACAAAAAGCTTGTCGCGGACGTGTTCGTTCGCATCAACTCGGAGGGCGTCAACCTTAAGGCCTACGACTACATCCTGACCTGGTTGAGCGTCTTTTGGCCGGAGGGCCGGGAGCAGATTGACGAATTTGCGCGACACTCACGGATGACGCCGGAGCGTGCCAGCGAGCTGGCGGGCTCCAAGATCTCATGGACACCGAAGAACGCATACCTGGCCGTCGAGACTGGCCATGTAACTCGCGTCATGGTGGCCATCGGGCAGAATCGCGCCAAGCTCATCGACGCCTACGCGAACCTGCAGGCCAAGGACCGGCAGACTGGGCGAGTCGACGGCGACAAACAGGAGCGAGAGCTCGCAAAATTACGAGACGCGCTGCCGGTCGTCACCAACAGCCTTCACTGGACCGAGTTCATACGTTCCATCCAGTTGGCCGGTTTCAGGTCCCACGCGGGCATCACCTCAAACATGAACATCGTTGCCAGTTACATCATCTTCTTGCTCGGCCGCACACGGTACGGAGTGGAGCTACGAAAGCTGCGTGCACTGGTTGCGCGATGGTTCTTCATGTCTCAGCTGACAGGCCGGTACACGGGCTCGAGCGAGTCTCAGATTCAAAAAGACCTCGATATGTTCGCCGACCTGGCGGACCGCGACGCCGAAGGGTTCCTGCGGCTCGTGGACGCGACCATCAGCGTGAGCGTCACAAACGACTTCTGGGAGTTCAACGCACCCCAGCTCCTGGTGTCCTCAAGTCACAAGCTGTCGCCGGTCTACCAGTGCTACCTCGCTGCCCTGAACACACTCGACGCGGACATGTTCATGATCCCTATGAAGGTGCGCGAGTGGATGGATCCGTCCACACCCACGGTCAAGGGAATGGAAGGACACCACCTCGTGCCCCGGGACTACCAGGAGAAGGTCCTGGGCACCATCGACAACAAGCGCATCAACCAAGCCGCCAACTTCGCTCCCACTGACTGGGACACCAACCAGCGCATCTCGAACCGTGCACCGGCCGTGTACTGGCCAGAACTGCTGGCCGAACGCGGTGGCAACGCCGACTGGGTGGCCAAGCAGCATTACTGGCACGCCCTCCCCAGAGACTGGCATTTGCTGCCCTACGACGAGTTCCTTGAGCAGCGACGCACGCTCATCGCACAAGTCATCCGAGATGGCTTCGCTCGCTTGGGGCCAGACCTAGGAAGCACGGCCCCTGACGCATCTCTGCCGCTACCGCAGGAGGTGGGAATTCCCACGTTGTCGCTCGCGGTATTGCTTGAGCAGGGACTCTTGTTGCCAGGCGATCAGCTTGCGCCACTCGAGTTGGAGACAGACGTTGACGCGGTCGTCACAGAAGATGGCACCGTGATGATCGATGGCATTCACGAGTTCGACGACCTCGATGAAGCAACACGATCGCTGGATGTGACCAACATCAGTGGGTCACAGTTCTGGGCCCTCGAGCGAGACGGCGCGCTTCAGCCCCTTAGCGAACTCGCGTCATCAATCGCTTGATCACAGCTCCACTGCTTTCCGACGCGAGCAGACCTGGCTGCCGGCTCCCGGACGCGCTCGACATACCGAGACCTCACCACCGAAACACCCGTCAGCGGGCAAACCCGTCTGATGCTGAAACACCGAGACCTGGAGTATTGATGCCCAAGGACGCCCAGAATCAGAACCCCTCAGAACGCAAGATCGAGTCCCTGACGAAGCTCGCAACGAAGAACTTCAGTCGCTTTGCTATCGCGGCGCAGCACATGTCGGCAGAGGCTCAGATCAAGCTGATCCAACAGCTCCCGGAGTTTCGCAAGCTGGCCACAGATGCCGTCACCTCGATCGAAAGGTCGTATCAGGCGACTCTGGAGTCGAACGATGAGAGCGCCCGCGCTGTTCACAACGGCTACGCGGCGCTGATCGGTGTCCTGATCAAGCGCCTCGACAAGGAGAATCTCACTCTCGAGGACGAGCGTTGGATCCTCAACAAGATCGCTGAAGTAGTCGCGGAGCAGAAGCGTATGCACAACGAGGACAGGAACGCCAAGGTCGCTATGTTCGGAAAAGTCGTGGCGGGAACGGCCGCTGTTGCTGTTGCCGTCGTGGTCGCCGTAGCAGGTGGCAAGGCGGCGCTCGACCAAAGCGATTCCGACCAGGCTTAGCTCGTGACGGGCGTCGCCTGCAGCGTCGGCTTAGCCTGCTGAATCGCCGCCGCAATGCCGCGGTGTCTGACCTGAGCTGGGTTTACCGTCACGTCAGCTCAGAAAGGAACGGTTAGCTGATCCAGGTCGCTGTTCTCGACCGCGCCATTTCTCAAGTGCGGACCGTGGCGCGCGTCTCCCGTTGTTCACCCCTGGCATCCGTCCAGGTGACAGTGCATTCAACGGCGTCAGGCGATCCCATCGCAAGGAGCAACGGGAACCGCGCCTCCTGGGCTGGCGGGATCGTACCGAGCTGGCCGTCCTCGCGAATCACTCGAAAGAAAGCGTCCTCGGGAAGATCGTCAAAGCTGAAGTCCACGTTTGAGGCTGGCCCGTTCGAGGTGTTCTGTAGCACGAGTGACCAGTTGCGTTGTGTTCGAACGCGTCCTTTGGAGTCGGTCTTTACGCTCTCCCGAACCTCGGCACGCGGCCAGACTCCCTCGGCGGGATCGTGGGCAGCTTCAGTCTGATCTCGGCCTTTCGACTGTTCGACGGCCTGTTGAAACTGTGCTGTCGCCCGACTTAGATAGTTGTTGAGGTGCCCTACGAGATCGGCCCTGTCGGCGTGCTCGACAACGAGTGCCTTCTTCCTGATCGAATCCAGATACTCACTGAGACGCAGACGTTCTGCCAGAGCTGGCCCACGGAGTGGTGCGCGCGGAGCCGCGCTGACCAGCACCCCGACTGATTTACCTGCCTCTACGAGGATCTTGATCTCCTCGGCTGTACCCGACTCTGCGTCGCCAGTTGGTGTACCCAAGCGATCTTGGAACAACGCGATCGCCATGTCCGCTTCATCGACTATCTGATCGTTGAGGATGGCTTGCGGACGCTCGCCGAACTCGGCAACCGCATGTTCGGTCCAAGAGATGGGGAGGACTGTCAGCCCCACCGTTCGTCCGAACGTCAGGTTCCACTGGCTGATCGTCTTGCGAACAACCGCCATGTCCTCAACCGGCACATCGCCCGGCGCAGAGATCAAAAGGTGAAGCGCAAGTGTTGGGTATGCCATAGGAGTTGCACCTTTCTCGACAAGCTATTTTGGGCTCAGCGGCGATGGATCTCACCCACGACGGACGAAGCCTCGAGTCGCGGGATCGTAGACATAGTCAGCTATCTCCCCCGACATGATCATCGCAACCGCCCGATTGATAACGTCTCGAGGCACGACGAACCACTCCGACGGGTCGTAGTCGCGACCTTTGCGGTCGACCTGAGTCAGATCGAGACGAACCTCCGCGAACACGCGGTGTAGTAAGTTCTCCAAAGCCGATGCCTTGACGTTGTAGACCCGGTAGTCAGCGACGATCTTGACGGGGGCCATCAGGTAGGTCGGCGACAATGACGCGCCCTGCAGCCGCCGCTCGACGCTCGTGGTGGAGAAGCCGATCTTGTGCAGGTTGTCAAGGTTGGCGATGACGGGGTCTGTGCTGAGCGACTGCAGTACGTAGATGTGGCCGCTATCGATGTCCATGTCGAGGATGTCGTCGACGTCGTACCCGGCGCGCGCGAGCACCTGCCCCTGGGACTCGTACATGCGGGTCTGAAGGCTCTTGTTATACATCGCTGACTCGGTGCCATTCTCGAACACCAGACGTAGTCGTTGCTTGCGCTTCGGCTTGCCGCCAATGACGAGGTCCACTTCTTCACCGATCTCCGCCACGAAGCACATGACGCCGTTGAGCACGAAGAACGTACCCTCGCGAATCAGATCCATGCCCGTGAACGCCCGCATCGTGAACGTTCCATCGGCCAGCTCAGCGTGCTTGGCCTTGAAAAGCGGTTCGAATACATCGAACTCCTTCGCCCTGACCCGTTGTGCGATCGACTCAGCCGACTCAGGGCGCTTGATCACGGGCAGGTCTGAGACGTCGAGGATCCCCGCTTCGTCACCCAGCAGCTCGTCGAGGTCCTCGCTCTCGATCAACTCGTCAAGCGACGCCGGCGCTTGCGGAGCCTCCAGCAGGCCGAACTCGTCCAGGTGTTGCACCGCCTGCGCCTTCGCATCGTTGGCGAGGAAGCCGTCCAGACGGGCACCGAGCTTACGTTCGGCGATCTCCCGAGTCTGCGAACTCGGCAGACGCCCCTCAGCGCGCCGGAACTCGACGATCTCGAGAAAGGCCCGCTCGAGCCGGTCCGACGAGGTGAGCTTCTTCGGCTTCTCAGGCGCGATCAGCAGCTCGTCGTCGAGGATGTCATCGAGGCTCAGCGGCACCGCCGGCTCAGTTCTGTCGTGTTCCATCACTCGATCACCGTATCCGTGACAGCCTTCTCTGCCTTGCGCTGCGCTGCTAGCTTCTGTAGGAAGAGCAGCGCCGCGGCGAGCCGCTTCTCTGCCGCGTCCTCGGACCGGATGTCTGGATTCTTGCCGTGGACTTGCTTCCAGGTCTTGATCTTCGGGAACAGCGCCAGTGCCTCTTCCTCGGAGAACTCGATCCTCGTCGAAGTGATCGTGTCCTGGATGAGGCGCAGCACCGAGGGGGTGACCGACTTCGACAGCACCTCGAACGCCCGCTGGAATGGGTTGATCGAGTCGATGAGGTTGATGTTCAGCTCGTCGATGTTCACGAATTTCTCGGCCATCTTGATGAAGCGCTTGTCGCCGACCTCGCGTACTTCGCCGCTCTTGATGACGGAGTCCACAACCACCTGCTGCCGCACTTCCTCCACCTGCTCAACTGAGAGCTCCGGGTACTTTTCGCGAATAATCCTCGGAATCAGCACCTTGTTGGTCGTCTCCGCGTCGACCGATCCGGCGGCTGCGCGGGCGAAGGTGTCGTCCTGCAGGATCGTCGCCTTCAGATCGTTCAAGTCGGTCGCGACGATCTGCTTCACGCGGTCGCTTGAGGGTTCTTTGAATCCCTTGATCTTGAGCTCACCCTTCTTCACAGGCTCGTCGTCATCGAACTTCTTCGTCTTGAACGTGAAGTTCGGCGCGAGCACCTGCTCCATGAGCAGCGAGGCGGTGATCGCCTTCAGCATGTTGTTCACGGACACCTTGACCTCGCCCTGCGAAGCATCTGGCTCAGCAACGAGGTTCGTGAACTGCGCGTGCGGCTTGCCAGGGCTGTCACGAGTCACGCGCCCGATGATCTGGATCACCTCGGTGAGCGATGCCCGGTAGCCGACCGTGAGGGCGTGCTCGGCAAAGGGCCAGTCGAAGCCTTCCTTCGCCATGCCGAGCGCGATGATGATGTCGACCGCGTCGCGCTCCTTCGACGCCCTGTGAGACAGGTAGTGCAGCGTGTCGCCGCGCTTCACCTGATCGGTGTCGTCAACCAGATCAGCAACACGCACGATCTCGTCGGTGCCTACGCGACGCACGCTGATGATGCCCGTGTCAGGGTCCGTCGACTCCACGTGGCCGATCGCGTCGATGATGCGGCCGACCTCTTCGATTTTGTCCTTCGTGGACTCGCTCGAGTTGACGCTTGGAATATGCACGATGGTCTTCTTGTCGAGATCAAGCACCTCGTGGATCGCGTCGGTGTACCGCCCCTGGTAGAAGTGGTGACCGATACCCAGCGACTTCAAGTGCTCGTAGCCGTTGAGCTGGTCGTAGTAGTTGAACGTGACCGGCGTGAACTTCGCCTCATCATCGGGCGACAACACCGGCACCGAGTCACCGCGGAAGTACGAGCCGGTCATGGCGACGATGTGCACGTCCGAGCCGTTCATCACGTCGCGCAGCAGTGCACCCAAGCGCGAGGTCTCGGTATCGGCTGATACATGGTGGAACTCATCGATCGCCAACACTGTCCCGTTGAACGCCTCCGAGGCCAGCTTCTCGAACGCGAACCGGAGTGTCGCGTGGGTGCAGACGAGCACCGCATCGGGGCCCTCGAGGAACTTGATGAACGCACCGACCTTGCCGGCGTCCGAGCCCGGCAGGCAGAGATTGTGCTCGTCCTTGATCTCCCAGTCCGCCCAGAAACCGTGCCTGCTGAGGGCGGTCGACGCGAAGGAGGCTCCGATCGACTTCTCCGGAACAGCGACGATGACCTTCTTGCGGCCTTGGTTATAGAGCTTGTCCAGCGCCACAAACATGAGCGCGCGCGACTTACCCGACGCCGGCGGCGCCTTGACCAGCAGGTGTTGTGCGTCGCGCTGCGCGAAGACGCGCTGCTGCATCTCACGCATGCCAAGGGCGTCAGTGTTGACCGAGGCTCTTGTTTGCGCGTACGTGACGTCGACGATGTTCAAGGGCTTGTTAATCGCAGTCACTTCACAGTCCTTCGAGGCTTGTTTGCCGGCGCCTTGACGGCCTCCTCGGCAGTCATACGCTCGTGCAGCGCGAACAGGTCCGACAGGCGCTGTTCATCGGTCTCGTACGGCTTCTTCGAGTAAATCGAGTCGACGAGGGCATCGATCTTGGCGTGCGCGTCGCGCAGGTCCTGCGGCATCTTGTCCGGGGCGTATAGCTCGGCCAATGTCTGCTCGCAGTGGTACTCGCGCACATCGAGCACCCGCAGCGCGGACAGCGCCAGCTTCTCTTTCACCGTTTCCGACAGCGGCGGGACCGGGAAATTGTTGTATACGATGGTGCTTGAGTACCGGAAATCAGTTTTCAACTTTCCACCTACCGCGCGAGTCCATACCATGTGCAGGCGTGACGTCAGGATCGCGAAGAGCCAGGGCTCGGCGTCGTAGACGGCGAATGCCGCGTCCGAGATGACCGTATCGGCTCCGAGATAACCCATCGGCATGTACTCGCGTCGTTCCGAAGAAACTCTAGGAACAATGATCGAGTTAGTCGGTTTGTAACTGATCTGCACGAACCGATGCGGCTGGACTGCGAACGCCGCGGTGCTAGCAGCTTTGCTGTCGGACCTCTCCTCAGCCACAAGTCGGAGCCGTCCGGCCACGGGAGGAATCTCACGTGCGATTGCGGCCTCATCATCTGTAATCCACAAGCAGTAGCGTTCGCCGTCATTAATGACTTCAGACGAGCCAACGTATCGCTTGACGAACGACTCTGCTTCAGGAGCAACTGCTAGCAGCTCTGCTCGCTCAAGTGGCGACAGAATGAGTCCCCCACCATCGCGAGGCATCGATCCGAACACCATCTCGGGGCGCGTGCCAAGCGGAGTCCTACGGCGTTCAATTGAGACCATCGCACCGTCTGCAAGGTAACCGTTTATATTCTCCGCTGAGATCTGCAAGTCATCGGTATAGATGTACTTCGGCTTCGACGAAGCTCGCCGCAAGCCGATTACAGCGACGGTCACACCCGCGTTGCGTTTCGCGTTGTTTTCCCACTTGAATGACGTGTACGCGAACCCGATCTCGACGCCCTTTTCGAAGATCATCGGGAACATCAGCCCGACATGCTCCCCCTGCGCCACAGAGTTCGTCGTGACGAACGCGAGTTCGGCGCGGGTGCCCTCGATGTAGTCGGCCCCCTTCACGAACCAGAGCGCTATGTAGTCGAGATTCTTCGAGTAGATCCGGTGTTCAAACACGTGATCGAAATCAGCTTTTTGTTTTTTCGTCTGCACCTTCGCGCCGACGTAGGGCGGGTTACCGATCAGGTAGATCTCAGAGCTGCCGTCGTTCGCGCAGACCGTGTTCCAGTCCATCCGCGTCGCGTTGCCGGGCCTGATCTGCCCCGTTTCCTTTAGAGGGATCAGGGGGATCTCGACGCGGAATTTCTCTCGGAACTCCCTGTTCATCTGATGCTTCACGATCCAGAGCGAGAGGATCGCAACTTCGACAGCGAAGTCGTCGATCTCGATGCCGTAGAAGTTCTCGATGCTGATCTTCGAGTCCGCCCACAGCACCTGGTGTGAAGGACTCAGCTCGGCGAGCCGCTCGAGGATCGCGTGCTCGAGCTTGCGGAGCTCCTTGTACCCGATCACCAGGAAGTTGCCCGATCCACAGGCCGGGTCGAACACCTTGATGGCCGCGATGCGGTCTAGTAAGCGCACGAGGCGGCGCTCGCTGTCCTGCGCCGCGTTGATCTCGGCCTTCAGATCGTCGAGGAACAGGGGCTCGATCGTCTTCAGGATGTTCGGCACTGAGGTGTAGTGCTGACCCAGGTCGCTGCGCTTGCCCGGGGTGACGATCGCTTGGAACATCGAGCCGAAAATGTCGGGGTTTATGTCTCGCCAGATGAGTCTGCCTGCAGCGATGAGCTCTTCACGTGCCTGCTTCGTGAAGCGAGGTACGAGCTGGTCTGCGTTGACGGTAAAGAGCCGACCGTTGACGTATGGGAACTCAGCGAGGTGCTTCGGCTTGTCGACCGGGTTGGCCGTGTCGAGCGCTTCGAAGAGGTCCGTGAGGAACTCTGCCAAGTCAGAGCCATCGGCATGTGTCTGAGATCCGATCGCGTTCGTGAACTGGTTGTCGGTGAAGATGCCGGTGTCCTCGGCGAAGAAGCAGAACAGGAGGCGTGTGAAGAAGATGTTGAGGGAGTGGCGGCCCCGCTCATCGTCGAAGATCCCGGGGTTCGCCTGGAGGAGCTCGTCGAAAAGCTTGCCCATGCGCTCGGCCGCCTTGACGTCTGCATGGGACTCGGCGGCGTACTGCGCCTTCTCCATCCCCGCCCAGGGCAGGAAGAACGTGAAGTGCTCGTCGATTTCTCGGATCGGGAAGCCGATTGTCTCGTTCGTCTTCGTGTCATGCGCGATGAGATCGACGTAGTCCGTCACGATGACGAAGCGAGTACTGAAGCGGACCACGGCCGGCGCCGTCTTGAGGTCTTCGATGACCGCTAGTGCGTCGTCAGTGGTGTCCTTGAAGTAGACGACGTTCTTCTGCGCGACCTCGGTGGCCTGGTCGAGGGCGACGTTCAGCGAGCCGTTGCGGAGCCGGGTGACGTTCCCTTGAGGCTTACCGTAGGCGAGCAATAGATCGAAGATGAACTCACGGTCGTAGTTCTCTCGCCCAGCCAGAGGTGCAACACGCTCCTCGACGGCCTTGAGACTGAGTTTCGCCATATGGATGTCCAACTTTCACGCATGCTGCGTCGGGGCCAGCAGGTCTTGGCGCGCTCTTCCCTTTGCGCTAGAGGGGTCACGTCCTCATCATCTTACGGGTGGAGGCCGACGTCGGAGACCGGCGGTGACTGCCGTAGCGCTGCCTAAAGGGGCAAATCTTTAGGCGCGAGAAATGCACTAAAGGTGCCCCGTGCGCGGGTTACCCGAGTTCTTTTACAGTCACCCACAGTGGCGCACAGACCACCGGTCTTCTGCGCGGGTCATTGGATCGCGGAGAAACGGGCTCCAGTGTGAGGTGAGCACGTCCGCCAGTAGGGTTTCGATGCCTCCGTCACGCACAGCGCCCATAGGGTCGTAACCCTACTGGCGGACGGGCAAGACGAAACCCCGGCGATATGGCTCGCGCAAGGGATCGTTCCGGGATCTTCGTTGAAGAGCCTACGCGATGGGGTGTGGACGTCAACGCCGAGCTACTCGAGAGAGGCACTTTTGCCGCTCCCAACTGCGGAACGCTTGGTTGGGTGTCTTCGGCTCCGTCGGCGCACCGCTCATGATCCTCGTCGCGACTGCGACCGCGATGCTGTTGCTCGCGAAGCGCGCGGCGGACGCGGGTGTTCTGTCGACGATCGACCTTCGGCGGCCAGGGCCTTCCCAAACATAACCTTGGACACGGCGCCGTGAGTTTTAACTTTAAACGCACTAAAATTAAGCAGGCGCCCGCGCGTCAAATTATGGAGAGGAAAGCTCATGGTCTACGTCGATCGCATCTGGGAACCGCAGGACACCTTCGGCGTGAGCCGGAAGGACCGTGCGGGCGGCAAGTACCGCGCATTCGTCCCCGACGAACTCGACCCCGACCTTGCACCCCTCTCCGCAGCAGCCGACCGCGCAGCGCAAGACGCGCTCCAGGCACTCACTCGCGTAGACGAGCGCGCAGGAACAAGTGGCCGGTTCCTCAACCACCTGCTCATTCGATCCGAGAGCATCTCCTCATCCTGGATCGAAGGGAACCGCGTCACGCCAAAGCGCCTGGCAATCGCCGAGCTCTTGCGCCAAGGCAAGCCCGTCGCGCTCGACGTGGTCGCGAACGTACGCGCCACGGAAGACGCGATCGCCGCCCTCGCCGATCACACGCGACCCATCCAAGTCGCCGACATCGAGGCGCTCCAGCACACCATCGAACCCAGCCTCACGCTCGGCATCCGCACCGAGCAGAACTGGGTCGGCGGCCCGGGGTACTCACCCCTCCGCGCAGACTTCATCCCGCCGCCCGAAACGGAAGTTCGTCGCCTCATCGGCAACCTGTCCGAATTCGTGACCGCCACCGACGGGAACCCCGTCGTGCGCGCCGCCATCGCGCACGCGCAGTTCGAGACGATCCACCCCTTCGTCGATGGCAACGGGCGCACAGGCCGTGCCCTCATCCACACCGTCCTCAAGCGCGCGGATGCCCTTCGCAACATCCTCATCCCCATCAGCACGGTCTTCGCGGGCGCCAAGAACGCGTACATCGATGGTCTCACCCAGTACCGATCGGGACGCGTCGACGAATGGGTCATCGCGTTCTCTGAGGCCGCGGAGCTGGCGGCCGCCAATGCGGTTCGTCTCGCGGACGACGTGCAACGACTCGACGGAGAGACCCTCGAACAGCTCATCGAATGGCGCACCGAGCAGCAGCTGTCGCCCGCACGCCCCAGGCGCGACGCGGTCTCGCTGCGCATCCTCGGCCGGCTGGCAACCGAGCCAGTTGTCACCACCGACTCTGTTGCTGCCGCCCACGGCGTGTCCAACGTTGCCGCCCACAAAGCTCTGACGCAGCTCTGCGAGGCCGGGGTGCTCTCCCGCAACACGGACCACAAGGGGCGGATCGTCTGCTGGAGCGCCGACCGACACCTGGCGCTCGTCGCACTCACCGAACGCAGCAATAGAGTCGGCGGCGCCGACACCGCAGGCCGTACGCCACCACGCGGGCCAGACGCCCCCGATCGCAGTGTCGTCGGGAACCTCCGGGGCGACTGACGCCTTCTTCTGAGCAGCAGCCATCGGTCACGCTGCCGAAAGAGCCCGAACCCAAGCGCGCATTGCTCGGCTCCGCGCATCCGCGTGCGCCCATCCCCACTACAGTTCTCAGGTACCCGCGCGAGCCCCACCCCCTTCTCCGGCTCGCCCGAGAAGAGGACTACTCCCTTGACGCAAACGCTCACCCGCAAGCTCGGCGTGCCCGGAATCGTGTTCATGGTGATCGCGGCCGCCGCGCCCATCACCGTGGTCGCCGCGAACTTCCCGATCATCTTCGGCGTCTCCGGCTCCGTCGGCGCGCCGCTCATGGTGCTCGTCGCGACCGCGATCCTGCTGCTCTTCTCCGTCGGCTACGCGTGGATGACCCCGCACGTGCCCGACGCTGGCGCCTTCTACTCGTACGTCGACCGCGGACTCGGGCGACGTCTGGGGCTTGGCACCGCATCCATCGCCCTCCTCTCGTACGTGCTGCTCACCGTCTCGATGACCTGCTACCTCGGCGTGCAAGCAGGCAACCTCTTCGAGCTGTGGACCGGGATGCAGGTGCCCTGGTGGCTCATCTCGGGCCTCATGATCGCGATCGTCGGGTTCCTCGGCTACCGCAACATCGACCTCTCCGCGAAGGTGCTCGGCGTCGTCCTCGTGCTCGAGGTCGTCGCCGTCGTCGTCATCGACGTGGGCGTGCTCGCATCCGGGCGGGAGCTCACGACGCTGCCGTTCAGCATCAGCGAAGCCGTCTCCGGCACCCCGGGCCTCGGCCTGCTGTTCGCGTTCCTCGGCTTCTTCGGGTTCGAGGCGACGGCCGTCTTCCGCAACGAAGCCCGCGATCCTGAGCGCACCGTTCCCCGCGCCACCTACATCGCCGTCATCGCCGTCGGCGCGCTCTACTTCGTCTCGTCCTGGCTCGTCATCGCGGGCCTCGGCGCCGACAACGCGGTCGCCCTCTCGAACGAGGACCCGGCCGGCGTCGTCGTCGGCCTCGCGGGCGAGGTGGTCGCGCCGATCATGGCCGACGTCGTGCAGGTCCTCGTCGTGACGAGCATGTTCGCGTGCATGCTCGCGTTCCACAACATCGTCACCCGCTACCTGTTCACGCTGGGGGAGCGCGACGTGCTGCCGCGCACCCTCGCCGCCGTGCACCCGAAGCACTCGGCCCCGTCGCGTGCATCCCTGTGGGTGACGATCATCACCACCCTCGTGGTCGTCGTCTCCGCGCTCGCGCAGCTCGACCCCGTGCTGCAGATCTACACCTGGTACTCCGGCGCAGGCGCGGTGGGCGTCATCGTCATGATGACCCTCGCGAGCTTCGCCGTCGTCGCCTTCCGCGCGCGCCTGAAGCGGGATGCCGCCGAGGGAACAGCCTCGTCGTGGGTCACCGTCGCGTCCCTGGCCGGTGGCATCGGGCTCGTCCTCGTGCTGATCATCGCCATCTGGAACTTCCCGTTCCTCGTCGGCGGCATCGTCGCCGCGATCATCTGGGGCGCCGTGCTCGCCGGGTTCTTCGCTCTCGGGATGCTGCTGCCGGCTCGAGTCGCGGCGAAGGAACGGATCGAGGTGAACGCGTGAACGCTGAGTAACCCGCTGCGATTCCCCGGGGAGTCCTGCAGGGGTCGAGCTGGCCTATCATTCAGGAAATTCCCAGCGAGAGAACGCGAGCCTCCGATGTCGATGCAGCCACCGGCCCCTCACTACGGCCACCCGAACCAGCCGCAGCAGCAGTACTTCGAGCCGGCGCCGGTTGTTCAGCCGCGAACCACGAGCGCGATCTCCTGGACGGCGCTTGGATTCGGCATCACGGGGATGCTGGCAGCGATCATTCCCGGGGTGTCCTTCTTCGCCTGGATCTTCACCCTGGTTGCGCTCGTTCTCGCGATCGTCGGGCTCGCCCAAAAGCACCGCGCGAAGGCAGTCGCCGGTGTTTCGCTGGGGCTCTCGACCGTCGCCTTCGTGACCGCCGTCATCGTCTCCATGGCGACTCTGGGGAGCGCAGGCACCGAGGGAGCTGAGATCGTCGCAGAGCCGGAAATAGTCGCAGAATCCGCAGCCCCCGCCGCATCGGTCGAAGAACCGGAAACTACTCCAGAGGCGCAGCCTGAGGTGTTGGCTCCGGTCGGGATCGGACAGACCGTCACCGGCCATTACGGCGTCACGTTCACCGTTGACGCTGTGACGTGCGGCATGACGTCGTACTCGTATGCCAGCGGATACCTGGAGGAGACCGCGCTCGGTCAGTTCTGCGAGATTCGATTCACCACGTTCAACGGCAGCACGTCGCCGTTCGATTTCTACTCCGACAGCGTCTCCGGCACCATCGGGGACGCGTACTACGAGGCAGAGTCATCGCTCAGCACGGTCGGTGAGGACTCCTGGTTCAGCACCGTGAACCCGGGTCTAACTGTCAGCGGCGTCACCGTCATCGACATCCCCGTCGGCGCGCAGCTCGAAACCGTGCACCTGCAGACCAACTACTTCAACGGACAGGACATCGTCGTTCAGCTGGTCTGAGTGAGCTCGTCGGAGGTTCAGGGGGAACTCACCGCACGACGCTCACCCCGGCTCAGCTCGACCGCTCCCGCGGTGCCGTGCTCGCCGGACTCTCTGTGATCGGGATGTTGCTTCCGAACGGGCGCTGAGCATCTGCGTCCGAGCCGCCACGACTACACACCGTCGAACCTGATCGCCGTCTCAGCGCATTCCGCGGTCGTGCCGACTCCCTCGAGCGCGCATCCACCGTCGACAAGCGCACGCGAACCGAGGGGCTCGGTCAGGGCGACGGAGATGCGGACGGCGTCATTGCCCGGACAACTCTGCGGACCCCCACCGACCGGGGCGACGTCCACGCGAATCAGGATCTGTTCCGCCTCGTAGGTGACCTGGGGTTCGAGGACCTCCCCGGTGGTGCCGCTCGCGCAGCCGAGGCGAGTCACCTCGATATCGATCTGCTCGCTGTCAGCAGTCACCGCGGTCGGGTCCGCCAAATGCCACGTCGCTGGTTCACCGTTGCTCGCCGGCGCCGACATCTGCTGACAGGCGGCAAGCGAGAAAGCAGCTGACGCGAGCAGGACTGCCGTCAGGGCTGTTCTTGTCGACCTCATGTGCTCATCCTGGCCCAGGCGGCTCCCTCCCAACTACCCCGACCGGTCACAGGCGGTGTCAGTGCTCCTCCACCCGTCCTCAGAGACGCAGGCACTCCACGCGCTTCGGCACGGTCGCCTCCGCACAGCCTCCGCTCGCCCCCCGAAGTGCTCTTCTGAGCGCGCATGTGAGCACGTTTCGCGAGTGTCAGTGCTCACATGAGCAAAGCACTGCTCAGCTGTTGCCGCGGCCTTCGCAGCCGACCTACCTTGTCCTCAGTCATCCGGACCAAGGAGGTCATTTCAATGAAGAAATCGGGCTTGTTTCTCACCACCGTCGCCGCAGCATCGTTGCTGCTGACCGGCTGCTCTGTCACCACCACCCCAGGAGGGGAAGGTGCCAGCGCAGGCGGAGCCGACGACGGCACCATCTCCATCGGCTTCAGCCAGGCCACGCAGCAGTCGCCGTTCTACGTCGAGCTCGGCGTCGGCGTGCAGGAAGCCGCAGACGCGGCAGGCGCTGAACTCGAGTACGTCGACGCCAACGGCGACGTCACCAAGCAGAACAACGACATCGAAGACCTCATCACCAAGGGTGTGGACGTCCTCCTCATCAACCCGGTCGACCCGCAGGGCATCGCGCAGAGCATCGCCTCCGCCGAGGCCGCGGGCATCCCCGTCGTCACCGTCGACCGCTCCGCGGAAGGCGCCATCGCCCACGTGGGTCGCGACAACGTCGAGATGGGCAAGCTCGTCGGCGAGCAGGTCAAGGAAGCGCTCGGCGCCGAAGGCGGCAAGATCATCGAGATCCAGGGCGACGCCGGCGGAACCGTCGCCATGGACCGTTCGGAAGGCTTCCACAGCGTCTTCGAGGGCGACTCGTCGGTGAACATCGTCGCTGGCCCGTACGCGGAGTACATCCGCTCGAACGCCGTCACCGCCATGCAGGACCTCCTCCAGTCGAACTCCGACGTGAAGGTCGTGTACGCCCACAACGACGACATGGCCCTCGGCGCCCTCCAGGTGCTCCAGGAGAACGGACGCACCGACGTCCTCGTCGCCGGAGTCGACGGACTCATGGAAGCCGTCGACGCGATCGCCGAAGGCGACCAGTACGTCGCGACCTCGCTCAACGACCCGATCGCCCTCGGCACCGTCGCGGCCGAGACCGCACTCAGCGCCGCGGCCGGCGAGGACGTGGAAGCGGAGATCGACGCGGGCACCGAACTCGTGACCAAGGACAACGCGGGCGACCTGGTCGGAGACACCCTCTTCGCGCAGGGCGGCAAGTAATCCTCTCGCCCCGAGCGACACCACCAACCACCATCGATTCCTGGAGGAAGCGACAATGACCGAGACGATGACCGCGGCAGTGATGCACGCGCCGGGCGACATCCGCGTGGAAAGCGTGGACGTGCCAAAGCCGGGCACCGGCGACGTGCTGCTCAAGGTCGCCGCGTGCGGCGTGTGCGGCTCCGACATCCCGCGGATGAACTTCGCCGGCGCCTACCTGCTGCCCATCATCTGCGGGCACGAGTTCTCAGGCCACATCGTCGAGATCGGCGCTGACGTCGAAGGCCTCGAGATCGGCCAGCTCGCCACCGTGCCACCGCTCATCCCGTGCAGCGAATGCGAGAGCTGCCTCGACGGACACTTCAGCCTCTGCGAGAACTACGGCTACTTCGGCAGCCGCCAGGACGGGGCCTACGCACAGTACGTGGTCGTCAACGCGGGCAACATCTTCCTCATGCCGGAGGGCGTCGACCCGCGGGCGGCGGCCATGATGGATCCGTCCGCCATCGCGCTCCACGCCATCTACAAGACGAAGCTCGGCGAGGGCTCCCGAGTCGCCGTCATCGGGGCCGGCCCCATCGGGCTGTTCGCCATCCAGTGGGCGAAGCTCATGGGGGCGAGCGAAGTGCTCGCGGTCGATGTGAACCAGCAGAAGGCCGACATGGCGCTCGAAGCCGGGGCCACGCTCACGGCCGTCAACGACGAGGAAGCCATCGCCCACGCGGGCAAGGGCTTCGACGTCATCATCGAGTCCGCCGGTGTGCCAGCGACGATCGCCCTCGCGACGAAGCTCACGGCACGCCACGGGGAGGCCGCCTTCATCGGCATCCCCCACAAGACGGTGGAGCTCGAGAAGGCGGTCTTCAGCCACTTCCTCCGCAAGGAAGTGTCGCTCCACGGCAGCTGGAACTCCTTCTCGGCGCCCTTCCCGGGCCGAGAATGGGTCGAGTCGGCGCGAGCCTTCGCGGACGGCAGCCTCAAGTGGGAGTTCATGATCACCCACGAGCTCAGCCTCGACGAGCTTCCCCTCACCATGAAGCAGCTCGGTGAGCGCTCCATCTTCAGCTCGAAGGTGCTCTTCCTCCCCAACCGAGACTGATCCCCGCCCGCGCACCCCAACACAACACGAAGGACAGAACAGTGGCGTTCTACTTGGCAATCGACATCGGTACGGAAGGCGCGCGCGCCGGAGTGTTCGACGAGGCGGGGACACGAGTCTCCACCGCGTCGGCCCCCTACCAGACCGCGTACCCGCACCCGGGCTGGGCCGAGCAGAACCCACGCGATTGGTGGAGTGCCACCGTGCGCGCCTCCAGGGAAGCCCTGGAGGCGGCCTCGGTGCGGTCCGTCCGCGCAGTGGGCGTCGCCACGACCTCCTCCTCCGTCGTGGTCCTCGACGACACCGGTGCCCCCATCCGCCCCGCCCTGCTGTGGATGGACAGCAGAGCGGGCGCGGAGTCCGAGCGCACCGCCGAGATCGACCACCCGTCGCTGCGGTTCGCGGGCGGCTCCGACAGCTCCGAATGGCTGGTCCCCAAGGCCATGTGGCTCGCCCGCAACGAGCCGGAGAACTACGCGGCAGCGACGCACATCGGCGAATCCGTCGACTACATGACCCTCCGGCTCACGGGACGCTGGGTGGGCTCGCGGCTCAACGCGACCTGCAAGTGGAACTACGACCACCGAGAGGATGCGCTCCCGTCCGACCTCTACGCGCAGCTCGGGATCCCGGACCTCGCGGAGAAGCTGCCGCACGACATCGCCGCGGTCGGTGACATCGTCGGCGAGCTCAGCCGTGCGGCCGCCGCCGAGCTGGGAGTGGAGCCGGGCGCCATCGTCTTCGCCGGCGGCATCGACGCCCACCTTGCGCTCGTCGCCCTCAGCGGCGTCAGCAGGAACCCGGTCGCGATCGTCGCCGGAACGTCGAACGCCTTCATCGCGGAACTCGACGAGCCCGTCTTCTCGCCCACCATCTGGGGGCCGTACCCCGGCGCGCTCACGCACGACCGCTGGCTCATCGAGGGCGGCCAGGTGTCAGCCGGCTCCGCGCTCTCGTGGCTCTCGGAGCGCATCCTCGGGGTGCCCCGCGACAGGCTCGGTCAGCTCGTCGCCGGCGCGAGCGAGGTGCCGGCGGCCGAGCACGGCATCCTTGTGCTCGACCACTTCATGGGCAACCGCACACCCCACCGTGACCCGAGCCTCCGCGGCGCGGTGCTCGGCCTCTCGCTCGGCGCGACCCCGGCTCAGCTCTACCGGGCCACGGTCGAAGCCGTCTCCTTCGGCACCCGACAGGTGCTCGAATCCTTCGAGGCCGTCGGGGTCGACTCCGACGACGTCTTCCTGACCGGCGGCATTAGGCACAACCCGCTCTGGCTGCAGACGACAGCGGATGCACTCGGCCGCCCCGTCAACCTCGTCTCGGGCGAGAACCTCACGACCCTCGCGCTCGGAATCCTGGGGGTCGCCGCAGACACCGGCGAGGACCGCGCCGAGGTCGCCAGACGCTTCGCCCCGGACCACGTCATCGTGGAACCGAACTCCGCCGCGACCCAGCCGCTCGCGGACGCCTACGAGCGGTACGAGCGGTCGACGCAGCTGCTCACCGGCATGAGCCACGAGCTCGTGAGATCGACGCAGACGACCGCGAGAGTCGGCGCAGCATGAACGGCGAGGACGAGCTGCTCGCGATCCGCGCCGCTGAGCTGTACTTCCAAGACGACAAGAACCAGTCGGAGATCGCCGCCCGCCTCGGCGTGACGCGGTGGAAGGTCGGTCGCCTCCTCGCGCAGGCGAAGGAACGCGGCTTCGTGCGCATCGAGATCGTGCACCCCAAGGCCAGGCGGCTTCCACTCGAGCGCGAGCTGCAGGAGCTCTACGGGCTCGCCGACGCGATCGTCGTCCCGAGCTCGAACAACGACGCCGAGACGCGCATCCGAGTCGCCGAAGCGGCAGCCGACTACCTCGCCACGCTTCGACCCCGCGTGCGAACGCTCGGCGTCTCCTGGGGGCGCACCCTCCAGCAGGTCGCCGACGCCCTGCCAGACGGTTGGGCAGACGGGGTCGACGTCGTCCAGGTCAACGGGGGCGTCACCGTCAACCGCCGCGTGGGCATGGCATCGATGACAGCCACCACGATCGCGTCGAAGGGCAGGGGGACCGTGACGCTCCTCCCGAGCCCCGCGATCCTCGAGCAGGCGGCCACCCGCGAGGCGATCGAGAACGACCGGTTCGTGTCGACGATCCTCGACAAGGCGCGAGAGGCGTCGACGGTCGTCTTCAGCGCGGGCCCAGTCGACACGAAGTCGGTGCTCGTCTCGAGCGGCTACCTGACTGCGGACGACGTGCGAACGCTCGAACGCAAGGGCGCCGTCGGCGACGTCCTCGGCCGGTACATCGACGCCGACGGACACATCGTCGACCCGGGCCTCGACGCCCGAACGCTCGGCCTCGAACTCGAGACCCTCAGCAGCGCCCGCACAGCCGTCGCGGTCATCTCGGGCCGCGAGAAGTGGCCCGTCTGCCACGCGGTCGTCGACAACAAATTCTGCTCAGTGCTCGTCACGGACGACGAGTGCGCCAACTACCTCAGAGAAGCGAGGAAACGATGACTGCTGTCATTGAAGAAGCAACGCCTCCGGTCCTCACGATGCGCGGCATCCGCAAGGGCTTCCCGGGCACGCTCGCCCTCAAGTCGGTCGACCTCGACGTCTACCCGGGCGAGGTGCACTGCCTCCTCGGCGAGAACGGGGCAGGCAAGTCGACGCTCATGAAGATCCTCGCCGGTTCCTACACGCCGGACGCCGGAGTGATCTCCATCGGCGGTGCGGAGGTGAAGTTCTCCGGTCCGCTCGACGGCATCCGCGCCGGCATCAGCGTCATCTACCAGGAGCTCGATCTCTTCGCCGACCTCACCGTGGCGCAGAACCTCTTCCTCGGCCACACGCCGAGCGTCGGCGGCCTCGTCAAGCGCTCGACGAGGCGACGCCTCGCCGCCGACTACCTCAAGCGCGTCGGAGCGAAGTTCTCGCCGGACGCCGTCGTCGGCACCCTGCCGCTCGCCGACCAGCAGCTCACCGCCATCGCGCGCGCCCTCACGACGGATGCCCGCATCATCGTCATGGACGAGCCGACCGCAACGCTCGGCGAGGCCGACGTCGAGAACGTCTTCAACGTCATCCGTCGCCTCACCGACGAGGGCCGCGCCGTCATCTACATCTCGCACCGGATGGACGAGATCAGGGACATCGGAACGCGCATCACCGTGCTCCGTGACGGGTACAACGCCGCCAAGTACGCCGTCGCGGACACCGACGCGGATCGCTGGATCGGCGACATGATCGGCGACAAGAAGGCGGAGCTGACCGAGCACCGGGATGCACGGGAATTCAGCGACGTCGAGGCCCTCAACATCAAGAGCGTGTCGATCGACGGCCTCATCGACGTGCGGGACATCGTCGTGCGCAAGGGCGAGATCGTCGGGCTCGCCGGCCTCGGCGGGGCCGGGCGCACCACGCTCCTCTCCGCGCTCTTCGGAGCACGCAAGGCCAAGCGCGACGTCCAGGTCTTCGGCAAGCAGGCGACCCTCACCTCCGTGCGAGCCGCGGTCAACCACCACTTCGGGCTCGTTCCCGAGAGCCGAAAGACGGAGGGGCTGTTCCTCGGGCTCTCCGTGGCCCGAAACGCCGGCATCGCCTCGCTCCGCGGCTCCTCCCAGGTGCTGCCGCGCGAACGGTCCTGGGCGACGTCTGCCCCAATCCTGGAACGCCTCTCCGTCAAGTTCGGCAAGCCCGGCCAGGAGATCCGTCTGCTCTCGGGCGGCAACCAGCAGAAGGTCGTCCTCGCCAAGTGGCTCGCTCGCGACACGAGAGTGCTGCTGCTGGACGAGCCCACTCGAGGCCTGGACATTGGCGCCAAGGCCGACCTCTACCGCCAGGTCCGCATCCTCGCGGACCAGGGCGCCGCCGTGCTTGTCGCATCAAGCGAGCTCGGCGAACTCATGGCGAATGCCGACCGCATCGTCGTCATGCACGAGGGACGCAACGTCGCGGACTTCGACCCGCTCATCTCGAGCGAAGCACGCATCAGTCACGCAATCATCAGCGGGAAGGCATCATGAACGCGACCACCACAACGCCGGCTCCAACCGAGGAGCGCGCGAGCGCGAAGACCTGGAAGCAGCGCAGCTCGAGCTGGCTCATCAAGGGCAACCTGCTCATCGTGTTCGTCATCATCTGCGCGCTGGCGGCCATCCTCAGCCCGGAGTTCCTCACCGTCCGGAACGTCTCCAACCTGCTGCAGCAGTCGAGCCTCACGGGCATCATCGCCATCGGCATGACCCTCGTGATCCTCACGAGCGGCATCGACCTCGCCGTCGGCTCGATCGCCGCCTTCAGCGGCATGACCGTGGCGATCCTGCTCGACGGGCGCATGCCCGTGGTGCTCGCGATCCTCATCTCCCTGGCCGCCGGCATCGGCATCGGGCTCCTCATGGGTGCGGTGTCGTCCTGGGTGCGACTCCCCGCCTTCATCGTGACGCTCGCCGGACTTACCGCCGTGCGGGGCTGGGCCTACACGCTCACCGACGGGCGCCCGGCTGGCACCAACCTGCCGGCCGAGTTCACGATCATCGGCGGCGGCTACCTCGGGCTGCTCCCGCTCACCGGCCTCATCTTCATCGGCGTCACCCTCCTCACCGCCGTCATCCTCCGCTACACGACCTTCGGCGAGTACATCTACGCCGTCGGGAGCAACGAAGAGGCGGCACGCCTCTCCGGCATCCCGGTCAACTGGGTCAAGGCCGCGGTCTTCGGCTTCTCCGGGTTCACGGCAGCGCTCGCCGGGGTGCTCCTCACGAGCCGCCTCACGATCGGCCAGCCCACGGCCTTCCAGGGAGCCGAGCTGGATGCGATCGCGGCCGTCGTCCTCGGCGGCACGAGCCTCTTCGGCGGTCGCGGCGGCGTGGGCGGCACGTTCATCGCCGTCCTGCTCCTCTCCGTCCTGAAGAACCTCTTCAACCTCATGGGAATCGGGTCCTTCGTGCAGATGATCGCGACCGGCATCATCCTCGTGCTCGCCCTCATCCTCAACAAGTTCCTCGACAGCCGCGCGCAGGCCTCCGCGGCGTGACGACCACCAACCAGCAAAGGACAGCAGAACCCATGACCAGTGCACGCCCCCTCGCCACGTACCTCGACCACACGCTCCTCAAGCCCGAGGCCACCCGCGCCGACGTCGAGGCCACCATCGCCGAGGCAGCGGAGCTCGGCGCCTACAGCGTCTGCCTCTCGCCCTCCGTGCTGCCCGTCACCCTCCCGAACGGCTCCGACCTCAAGCTCACGGTCGTCTGCGGGTTCCCGAGCGGTCGCCACCAGAGCAACGTCAAGGCACTCGAGGCGAAGACCGCCGTCGAGCAGGGAGCCGACGAGATCGACATGGTGATCGACATCGGGGCGGCGATCGACGGCGACTACGACTCCGTCGAGGAGGACATCCGCGCGGTTCGTGGCGCAGCACCGACTCCGATCGTGCTCAAGGTGATCATCGAATCGGCGGCGCTCTCGGACGATGCCATCGTCGCCGTCTGCCGCGCGGCCGAGCGCGCCGGTGCCGACTTCGTGAAGACCTCCACCGGGTTCCACCCCGCCGGTGGCGCCAGCGTGCACGCGGTCGAGCTCATGAAGAGCACGGTCGGCGATCGGCTCGAGGTCAAGGCCTCCGGGGGTGTCAGGACGCGGGCTGAAGCGGATGCCTTCATCGCGGCGGGAGCGACCCGTCTCGGCGTCTCGGGCAGCCGAGCGCTGCTGAACGACGACGCCGAGTCCTCGGCGCCTGCCGGCTACTAGCGTCCCCGACCCCTCCCGACAGCGGTGGCCAGTCGATGCTGGCCACCGCTGTGTCGGCGGTTCGTTGGACACTGGAGTCATGACACTCACGCCAGCCCAACTCGACCGTGCCCACGGCGCCGTGCTCGCCTCCGCCGTCGGCGACGCCCTCGGCTCCCAGTACGAGTTCGGGCCGCCGCTCTCGGACGACACACCCGTCGTCTACGGGGTCGGCGTCTTCGGGCACGGCGCGGGGGAGTGGACCGACGACACCTCCATGGCCATGCCGATCCTCCAGGCGCTCTCGGGCGGGGCATCCCTGAACGACCCGGCAACCCTCGCCAGCGTCGTCGTGGCCTGGCGCGAGTGGGCCCGCGACGCGAAAGACGTCGGCGCCCAGACCCGGACCGTGCTCTCCGCCCTCGAAGGAGACGTCACGGAAGACCGGGCTCGCGCCGCCGCCCACGACGTGCACACGCGAGCCGGCCGCAGCGGCGGCAACGGCGCCCTCATGCGCACCGGCCCCGTCGCCCTCGGCTACCTCGCCGACGGGCAGGAACGCGCCCTTGTCGAAGCCGCAACCCGCATCGCCGAGCTCACCCACTGGGAGAGCGACAACGCCGACGCCTGCGTGCTCTGGTGCCTCGGCATCCGCCACGCCATCCTCACCGGCGAACTCGATCTCCTCGGCCAGCTCGACGCGATCCCCGCCGAGCGTCGAGACCGCTGGCGCGCCTTCACAGAGGAAGCCCTCGCACCCGGTGCGCATCCACGCGACTTCTCGCAGCAGAACGGCTGGGTCGTCCGCGCCTACCAGGGCGCCCTCGCGGCCATCGCCGGCGCAAGCTCCCTCACGGACGCACTCGAACGGGCAGTTCGGGGAGGAGGCGACACCGACACCGTCGCCGCCATCGCCGGTTCTCTCGCCGGCGCGGTCCACGGCTCGCGGGCGCTCCCCGCAGCACTCGTCGAGACGGTGCACGGCTGGCCCGGCCTCCGCAGCGGCGACCTCGAAGCGCTCGTCGACGCCGCCGTTGTCATCTAAAATAGAGATGTAAAACTGTTGGCAATATCTCCGTAACATATTCGAAACGAGGGGCCATGCGCTCACCAGGCCGCAGCGACGTCTCGCTCACGCAGCTCCGCTACTTCGTCGCGGCTGCCGAGCACGGCAGCATGACCTGGGCGGCCGACGAGCTGTTCGTCGCCCAGTCCGCCGTCTCCACGGCCATCGCCAACCTCGAGACGGCCGTCGGTGCGCAACTCCTCATCCGCCGCCGCGCCAAGGGGCTGCAGCTCACCGCGACCGGCGCCGACTTCCTCGTCCGCGCGCGCGGCATCCTCGCCTCCGTCGACGACGCCCTCGGCGCCCTCCGCCCCGAGAACACGGCCGGCCGCCTCACCGTCGGCTGCTTCCGCACCCTCGCACCCTTCTACCTGCCATCCGTCATCAGCGGACTCGCCGACGAGCATCCCGAACTCCTCGTCGACGTCACCGAGATGACCGCCGAGCAGGTCCCGGATGCGCTCGCCAGCCAGGCCATCGAGATCGCCCTCACCTACGACCTGGGCTTGGACGCCGCCGTCGAGCGCGAAGTGCTCGCCGAAGTTCCCCTCTACGCGGCCGTCAGCGTGCACCATCCACTCGCCGACCGCGACAGCGTGAGCCTCGCCGAACTCGCCGAGCTGCCCATGGTGCTGCTCGACATGCCCGTCAGCCGCGACTACTTCCTCCAGTGGTTCACGCGCGCCGGCCTCCGCCCTCACGTGCGCTACCGCTTCGCGAGCTTCGAGGCCGTGCGCGCCATGGTCGGGAGCGGGCACGGATTCACGCTCCTCAACCAGCAGCCGCGCGTCGCCTCCACCTACTCCGGCGGCGAACTGCGGCACCTGCACATCACCGACGACCTGCCGCCCCTCGAGCTCGTGCTCGCCCGCTCCGGAGGCTCGAGGCAGCTCACCAAGAAGGCCGAGCTCTTCGCCGCCCAGTGCAGGAAGTCAGTTGCCGAGCAGGATGCGACGGCGCCTCACGGCGCCTGGTAGACGACCACCCCGCCGAGGTACGTGCGGCGCACGCTCGCCGAACCGTAGGCGTCGAGGTCGCTGAGGTCGGCGTCCACCCACACCAGATCGGCGAGGCGGCCGGCCTCGAGCCGCCCCGTCTCACCCTCGAGCCGGTTCACCCAGGCCGCCTCCGCGAGGTACGCGTCCAGCGCGACCCCGAGCGGCAGAGCCTGCTCGCCGAGCAGCGGATGCGTGAGCACGCCGTCGCCGATCGCGTGCGGATCCTCGACCAGCCCAGTGCGCGTCACGGCCGTGCGAATCGACCAGAGCGGATTCGGCGTGGTCACCGGCCAGTCGCTGCCGCCCACGATGCGCGCCCCCGCACGATGCAGGTCGCCGAACGGGAAATGCGTCAGCTCTCGCTCGGCGCCGAGGAGCGGCAGCTTGCGGTGCACGATCTCCTCATCCCGCCGCGCCCACACCGCCGTGATGTTCGCCGCCACGTCGAGCTCCGCGAACCGCGCGATGTCGGACGGGTCGATCAGGTCGAGGTGCGCCAAGTGGTGCCGATTCCCGCGGCGACCATTGCGGCGGATCGCCGCCTCCACTGCGTCGAGCGCGTGTCGGGTCGCCGCGTCGCCGACGGCGTGGAAGTGCACCTGGAAGTCGGCCGCGTCGAGCGCCGTCGTCAGCTCGACAAGCGCCTCGGGGGAGAGGAAGGCGATGCCCACGTCTCCCGGGTGCCCTTCGAACGGTTCGAGCATCGACGCCGTGTGGTTCTCCACCATGCCGTCGATCATGACCTTCACGGTGCCCGCATCCACCCCCACCTCCGCGGCCTCCGCCTGGACGCGCTCGAAGTCGGCGATCTGCTCCACGCCACGCGCCCGGTCCCACCACTGCGCGAGCACGACCCGCGCGGTCAGGCGGCCGTCGGCTGCGAGGCGCAGGTACGCGGGGAGCGGGTTCGGGCCGAGGTCGCTGTCGCCGACGGCCGCGTCCTGCCACGCCGTGACTCCCACCGAGTGGAGCTCGCGCTGCGCCGCCACAAGGGCCGCCTCGACAAGCGCCTCGTCGGGTCCCGGCATGAGGTGCTCGACCAGCGCGACCGCCGACTCCAGCAGCATGCCCGTCGGCTGGCCCAGTTCGTCGCGGATGAGGCGGCCGCCCTCCGGATCCGGAGTCGCCCTGTCGATCCCGGCGGCCCGCAATGCCGCCGTGTTCACCCACATGCCGTGCGCGTCGTGGCTGTGCAGCATGATGGGTCGCTCGTCGACGCCCTCCAGCTCGGACGCCGTCGGGAACCCGCCCTCGAAGACGTCGCCGAACCAGCCGCCGCCCGTCAGCACCGGCGCCGTCGGGTTCGCGGCCGCATAGTCGGCGATGAGCCGCAGGTACTCGCCGCGGTCGTGCACGGGCTTGAGGTCGATGCCGAGCGATTGCAGCCCCGCGAGCAGCGGATGCACGTGCGCGTCCTGGAGCCCCGGGAGCAGCGTCCCGCCCGCCAGGTCCACCCGCTGTGCCGCCGTGGGGAGCTCGCCGCCGTCTGGGATCACGTCGGCGATCCGGTCGTCGACGACCAGCAGCGACGCCCGCTCGAAGGCGCCCGCGCCGAGGTACAGCGTGCCGTTCGTGAAGAGAGTGGCGTCCATGGGGCTCCCGTCTCGCGCGGCCGCGGTGACCGACGCTCCTCGCCACACTGAGCACCCCATGTTTCGTATGCATTTCGCCGATATTGCTGGTCAATTGCATCTCTCTTTTGGATCTCGAGCTTCGAGTCTCGCTATTTGCTTGTCGCCAAGGACCTGCCGATTCTTGACCCAAGTCGCTCCCAGCGAATCCGTCCCGGAAGGACCCTCATGACCACCACCAAGAACGCAGTCCGCACCGTGGGCGCCCTCGCGTTGAGCGCCGCGCTGCTCGCCACCACCGCCTGCACGGCGGACTCGGCAGCCTCGAGCGAAGGCGACGCGGAAGCCGTCGGGATGGGCATCCAGCCCTGGCTCGGCTACGGCCCCTGGTACATCGCGCAGGAGAACGGCTACTTCACCGACGCCGGCGTCGAGGTCGAGATCACGAACTTTATGAACGACGCCGACATGACCGCGGCGTTCGCCGCCGACCGCATCCAGGTCGCGAACGTCGCAAGCCACAGCGCGCTCCAGTTCATCGAGCAGGGCCTCGACGTCAGCATCGTGCTGCTGCTCGACGCGTCCCTCACGGCCGACGCCATCCTCTCCGACGGCAGCGTCACCGACGTCGCCGACCTGGCCGGCCAGCAGGTCGCCTTCGAGGAAGGCTCCGTCAGCAACCTCCTCCTCGGCTACGCGCTGCAGGAGAACGGCCTCTCGCTCGACGACATCGAGCCCGTCCCCATGGACCCCTCCGAAGCGGCAACCGCGCTCATCGGCGGCAGCGTCCCCGTCGCCGTCACCTACGAGCCCTACATCTCCGAGGCCCGGTCCTCCAGCCCTGACATCACCGAGATCTACACGGCGGCCGAGAACGCCGGCCTCATCAGCGACGTCCTCGTCGTCGACAACACCTACCTGGCCGAGAACGGTGAGACCGTGCAGGGCATCGTCGACGCGTGGGGCCCATCCATCGACTTCTACGAGTCGGACACCGACGCGGCGCGCGCGATCATCGCCGAGAACATCGGCAGCGACGTCGAGTCGCTCGACAGCGCGTTCGACGGCGTGCAGTTCTTCACCCTCGAGGAGAACGCCACCGAGCTCGGCGGCCACTACCTCGAGACCGTCCTCCCCAGCGTCGACAGCGTCGCCACCGACATCGGCATCCTCACGGGCGGCACCGACCTCCCCTCCGTCGTCGACCTCACCTTCGTCGGCGGCGCCGAGTAGACACCGGCACCGCGGCAGCACAGGCACCCAGCACCCCGGCACCCCCGGCACCAGTAGCCACCGGCGCACAGCAACCACAGGAGACCAGAGCCCCATGGCAGTTCAGAGCACGGCCCCGGTCGCGAGCACGCAGCCCGCGACCGGGGCGCGCCGGAAGCCGGTCAGAGCACCGCTCACCAGGCGCCAGTACCTCATCACGTCCGTCATCACCTTCATCCTGCTGCTCGCGGCATGGACGGCGATCTCGACCAGCGGCCTCGTCCGCCCCCTCTTCCTGCCGTCGCCGATCGCGGTCACCGAGAAGCTCATCGACCAGGGCGTCAACGGCCAGCTCTGGTCGGACATCGCCGTCAGCACCTACCGCGTCATGGTCGGCTACCTCCTGGCCAGCGTCATCGCCGTGCCGATCGGCGTGCTCTGCGGCTCCATCCCGCGGGTCGAGGCCGCGATCGAGCCGATCATGGACTTCATTCGCTACATGCCGGTCGTCGCGTTCGTTCCGCTGACCATCCTCTGGGTCGGCACCGACGACTCGCAGAAGGTGCTCATCATCTTCCTCGGCACCTTCTTCCAGCAGGTGCTCATGGTCGCCGACGCCGTGCGGCGCGTGCCCATGTCGTACCAGAACCTCGGCGCGACGCTCGGCCTCAGCCGCACCAAGATCCTCATCCGCATCGTCTTTCCCTCCGCGCTCCCGCGCATCTGGGATGCGCTCCGCATCAGCCTCGGCTGGGCCTGGACCTGGCTCGTGGTCGCCGAGCTCGTCGCCGCGACCGAGGGCATGGGCTACCGCATCACGCAGGCGCAGCGCTTCCTCGAGACCGACCTCATCATCGGCTACGTGATCGTCCTCGGGCTCCTCGGCCTCCTCTTCGACCAGGTCATGCGCGGGCTCGGTCGGCGCTTCTTCCGCTACCTGAAGGGACGTGTCTGATGACCGTCGAAACCGCCCTCCGTGACCCCAAGGTCGTCGTCTCCGACGTCACGAAGCGCTTCGGCGAGGTGACCGCGCTCGCCGACGTCGACCTCGTGCTCGGCGACCGCGAGTTCGTCTCCGTCGTCGGCGCATCCGGATGCGGCAAGAGCACCCTGCTCTCCGTCATCGCGGGCCTCGAGGCGCCCACCTCCGGCACGGCGTCGCTCAGCGGCCACGAGATCCTCGGGCCGGGCCGCGACCGCGGCGTCGTGTTCCAGCAGGCGACGCTCCTGCCGTGGCTCAGTGCCATCGACAACGTCGTCTTCGCCCTCGACGGCGAGCCGGGCCTGACGAAGAAGCAGCGCATCGACCGGGCTCGGGACGTGCTCGACCAGGTCGGCCTGACGGGCTTCGAATCGAAGTACCCGGCGCAGCTCTCCGGCGGCATGCAGCAGCGCGTCGCCCTCGCCCGCTCGCTCGCCTATGGCCCGGACGTGCTCCTCATGGACGAGCCGTTCGGCGCCCTCGACGCGCTCACCCGACGCACCATGCAGGAGCTGCTCACCGAGGTCTGGGAGCGCCACCGCATGACGGTCATGCTCATCACCCACGACATCGAGGAGGCCGTCTTCCTCTCCGACCGCGTCATCGCGATGACCCCGCGCCCCGGCAAGGTCGCGGCCGAGTACGCGATCGACCTCCCTCGCCCCCGCGAGGTCGACGTGCTCGGCAGCCCCGAGTTCCACGGCTACTACACGGAGATCCTCGACCTCATCCACCGCGGCTGATGACGGTGCCGCGGCCCGGCATACTGAAGAGATGTCACACGAAGCTGAAGCCGACCGCCGATGGATGCAGAACGCGATCCGGATGCTCGAAGCCGACGCCAACCGCAGCGCTGACACGCACCTGCACGTCTTCCCGCTGCCGCGCGAGTGGGGCATCGACCTGTATCTGAAGGACGAGTCGGTGCACCCGACGGGCTCGCTCAAGCACCGCCTCGCCCGCTCCCTCATCCTGTACGCCATCGTGAACGGGCAGGTGGGGCCGCGCACGACACTCGTCGAGGCGTCGAGCGGCTCCACGGCCGTATCGGAGTCGTACTTCGCCCGGATGCTCGGCCTGCCGTTCGTGACCGTCGTGCCGCGAACCACGAGTCCGGAGAAGATCGAGCTCATCGAGTTCTACGGCGGCCGCTGCCACCTGGTCGACGAGCCGCTGCAGGTCTACTCGGAGGCGGAGCGCCTCGCCGCCGACGTCGACGGGCACTACCTCGACCAGTTCACGAACGCCGAGCGCGCCACCGACTGGCGAGGGAACAACAACATCGCGGAGAGCGTCTACTCCCAGATGTCGCTCGAGCGCTTCCCCATCCCGAGCTGGATCGTCGTCAGCGCCGGAACCGGCGGTACCTCCGCCACCTTCGGTCGCTACGCCAGGTACTGCGGGCACGATACCCGCCTCGCGGTCGTCGACCCGGAGGGGTCGGCGTTCTACGAGGCCTGGAAGACGGGCGACCGCACCCACGCGACCGGCCGGGGGTCCAAGATCGAGGGCATCGGGCGCCCGCGCGTGGAGCCGTCGTTCATCGAGACGGTCATCGACGACATGATCCAGGTGCCGGATGCGGCCTCGGTCGCGGCGATCCGCGTACTCCGCGAGAAGACGCAGCACTGGGCGGGCGGATCGACGGGGACGAACCTCGTCGGCGCGTTCCAGATCATCGCCCGCATGCTCGCCGCGGGGCAGCAGGGCAGCGTCGTGACGCTCATCTGCGACGGGGGAGCGCGCTACGCGAACACCTACTACGACGACGCCTGGGTTGCGGCCCAGGGGTGGGACCTCGAGCCGCACCTCGAGCGGATGCACCGCTTCCTCGACACGGGCACCTGGGTCGACTGACCCTGGCTGCGGCCGGTCAGACGACCTTCTTGACGACGCTCGATTTCAGCTGCATCTGCCCGAAGCCGGGCACCTTCGCGTCGATGTCGTGGTCGCCGACTCCGTCGGAGATGAGGCGGATGCCGTTGACCTTCGTGCCGACCTTCACGGTTCCGCCGCCCGCGCCCTTGACCTTCAGGTCTTTCGCGATCGTGACGGAGTCGCCGTCGGCGAGCACGTTCCCGACCGCATCCTTGATCGCCGGTGCCGCGTCGCTGTCGCTGTCGCGGTCGCTGCCAGCGTCGGCGTCGCCCGGCGCCCACTCGTGCCCGCACATCGGGCAGACCAGCAGCGCACCCATCTCGTAGGCGAGGTCGCTCGCGCATTCCGGGCACGGGGGCAGCTGCTCAGGCATCGAAGGTGGCCTCCAGGAGAACTCGCCGATCAGGGAACATCGACCACGTTAGGGCACCGGGCGGCCCGATCTCGCCGATCCCGCGCCTCGTGCATCCGCCGACCCGAGCTCGTCTGACTGGCGGCCGCTCGCGTCGGCAGGCGTCAGCGGGCGTCGGCAACCGTCGCCGATAGGTCACTTTTGCCCCGTGTGGAGCGCGCAGGTGGGGTGAAAGTGCCCCATTGTGGGCGGGCATACCCCACAGCCTCGCGTGTAGGTCACTTTGGCACCGTGTGCAGCGCTCGGGTGGGGTGAAAGTGCCCCATCGTCGGTGGGCATATCCCACAGCCTCGCGTGTAGGTCACTTTCGCACCGTGTGGAGCGCGCAGGTGGGGTGAAAGTGCCCCATCGTGGGCGGGCATATCCCACAGCCTCGCGTATGGGTCGCTTTCGCACCGTGTGCAGCGCTCGGGTGGGGTGGAAGTGGCCCATCGTGGGCGGGCATATCCCACAGCCTCGCGTATGGGTCGCTTTCGCCCCGTGTGGAGCGCTCGGGTGGGGTGAAAGTGCCCCATTGGCGGAGGCGGCGGCGGAGGCGGCGGCGGTGGGGCGAGCGGCGGCGGCGGTGGAGCGAGCCGCGGGGCGAGCGGACCGGTCCGGCTAGGCTGGGGCGGATGGACGACTCCCTGGTGCTCAGAAGCGTACTTTCGCTCGTGATGATCGGATCCGGACTCCTCGTGGTCTGGATGGCGAGCGCGGCAGCCTCCGGTCAGCTGCAGCGGAACTCGCTCGCGGGCATCCGCACGCCGAGCACGATGTCGAGCGATGTGGCGTGGGTCGCGGCGCACGTGCGGGCGAAGCGCCCAACGATGATCGCCGGATACCTCGCGCTGGCGACCGGCCTTGTTGTCCTCATCCCGATGCCGGAGTGGGGGATCGCGGTGGTTGTGCTCGGCGGATGCGGGGCGCTGCTCGGATTCGTGCTCTACGGGGCTCGCGTGGGCGTCCAGGCTGCGAAAGCCGTGCTGAAAGCTCCCGGCGCCAAGCCTGCAGACGAGCCTGACGCCTAGTCCGTGGGTGGCACGTCGCCGTCCATGACCACAGACTGCGTGTCCTCATCCCACGTGAAGGTCGCCTGGACCCGCCCGCTCGATTCGGCGTTCGCCTCACCGGGCAGCGTGTACGTGTAGGTCACCTCGATGCTCGCGTCGTCCAGGCGGGCGACGCTGGGCAGGAAGCCGTACGCGTCCGCGGTTGCGGTGCCCAGGTAGCGGCCCTGGTTGAAGAGCATGATGTGGCACGGCGTGGAGACGGTGCCGCCAGACAGCGTCACCACGACGTAGGAGAGTTCCGCGCACTCGTCGTACGTTGCCGCGTCTGGCGTGGCGGCGACCCACTCGTTCGACTCGAGGCCCGGAAACGGGGCGATGGAGCCGATCGACGCCGAGACGGCTTCCTCTTGCGTGAGTCCGGAGCACGCCGGCACCTCCGGCGTGGCGGTTGCCGTCTCCGCCGGACTGGCCGGCGGTGCCGACGCCGGAACGGTCTGCGTGACCGTGACGGTCGGGGCGGCGGATTCGGGGGCCGCCGACGGCGAGCATCCGGTCAGCGCGACCAGCGTCAACGCCGCACACGCGACGACAGATGGTGTCAGGAAGCGGGGAGCCATGCCCGCAACCTAGCACCGCGACTCAGGCGGATGGCCCGGCTTTTGCTTCGATTTCCACGAACGTGAACGGTTCGTCGCGGTCGTTGACGAGGTTGTGGTGGGCTCCGGGCTCTCGGCTGTAGCTGACACCCGCCGTGCACTCCATGGCGAACGGGTTCGCCGACGTCGTCTCGACCGTCAGGCTGCCGGTGGTCTGCGGCACCACCACGTAGGGCAGCTCGTGGGTGTGCCAGCCGGTCTCCGCTCCGGGCGCGAACCGCCACTCGGTCACGCGGAAGCGATCGTCGTCGACCTGGATGGTTGGGGTGGCGCTGGGGCGGGTCATGTCACGACGCTAGCGGCTGCGGTGCGTGCCACGCGTGCGCCTAGTTCTGCTCCTCTGCCGGGTCCTCGTCTTCCTGCTTCGTCTCCTCGGTGCGGTCGCGCAGCTTGTCGGCCATCGCGGCTGCACCCTCGCGTCCGTGCTCGCTCTCGACCTCTTCGATGATGTCGCGCAGGCTCTCGCCGCCGGTCGAGTCGTCGGATGCGGGGGACACGTTCTGTGGGGTGGTCATGCCGCGACCGTACGCACCGAGGCTGGGCGGCCGCACATCACCGCCGGACTCCGGGCTCCCGTGGGTCCGCGGGGCGCTCGCTCCGCTGCAGCCCCAGCTTCTCGATCGTCCGCACCGCGTCGCGTCCCGCCCGATTCGCGCCGACCGTCGACTGTGACGGGCCGAAGCCGATGAGGTGGATGCGCGGCTCGTCGGCGACCTGCGTGCCGCGCATCGTGATGCCGCCTCGGGCGTTGCGCAGCCCGAGCCCGTCGAGGTGCGCGAGGTCGGCGCGGAACCCCGTGGCCCACAGGATCGCGTCGACCGGCGTGAAGGACCCGTCGGCCTCGCGCACGCCGTCCGGCTCGATGGCGGTGAACATGGGCCGCCGCTCGAGCGCGCCCCGATCCCGGGCCGCTACCGCGTAGGGCGACCAGCCGAGGCCCGTGTACGAGACGACGCTGCTCGACGGCTCGCCCGCCTCGACGTCGGCCGTCACCTTCGCGATGGTGCTGCGCCCCTCCACCTCCGGGTTGAAGCCGTTCTCGAGGAAGACCGGCTCGCGTCGCGTGTACCAGAACGTCTGCGCGCCGCGCGAGATCTCCTCGAGCTGCTGCACCGCCGAGATGCCGCCGCCGACGACCGCGACCCGCTGGCCTTCGAAGGCCGACGCCGACACGTAGTCGCGCGTGTGCAGCTGCGTGCCGCGGAACGAATCCTGGCCAGGGATGCTCGGCAGCAGCGGGTTGTTCCACGTTCCGGTCGCGTTGATGATCGCGTCGGCGCGCCACCCTCCGGCGCCGTCGGTCGCGACGAGGAGCGCTCCCTGCGGGTCGTCATCGATGCGCGACACCTCGAGCACCCGAACGGGGCGCAGGATGGGCAGGGGCTTCGCGCGCTCGAACTCGGCGAAGTACCGGGGCACCGCGTCGCGACTCGGCTCGTCCTCGCTGCCAGGGGTGCGCGCGAACGTGGGCAGGTCGAAGATGCCGTTCACGGTCGCCATCGTCAGGGACTCCCAGCGGTGCTGCCACGCGCCGCCCGGCTTGGGGTTCGCATCCAGCAGCACGAAGGTGCGCTCGGCGTCCGGCTCGTTGAGGGCGCTCGCGAAGCCGCGCCGCGACAGGTGGAAGCCGGCCGAGAGGCCCGCCTGGCCGGCGCCGATGACGACGACCGTCGCGGAGCGTGGTGCCTCAGACACGGTCGGCGCCGCCCTCCGCCTCGTCGAGCCCCAGGCGCTCGCGCAGGGCCTCCGTGATCGACGCCACCTGGGTCAGCTGCTCGGGCGACAGGGCGTCGAGGAAGAGTTCCTGGATGGCCTTGAGGTGGGGCACCGAGCCGCGCCGGAACGCGGCGGCGCCCTCCTCGGTGAGGCTCACCACCGAACCCCGAGTGTCGTCGGCGCAGGGGTCGCGGCGCAGGAGGCCGCGCTTCTCCATGCGGCCGAGCTGATGCGAGAGGCGACTGCGCTCCCAGCCGATCGTCGCCGCGAGCTCCGACGAGCGCAGGGAGCGGCTGGGCGCCTCGCGCAATGCGAGCAGGACGCTGTAGTCGCCCGTCGAGAGCGCTGACTCGCTCTGCATGCGGCTCGCGAGGCGCGAGTTCAGCACGCTCGTGGTCTCGATGAACCCGCGCCAGACCCGCAGCTCCTCGGCGCTGATCTGCGTTCGCTTCTGCGTGCCCATGGGTCCTCCGTCGCTCGTGTCGCCCCCATCATGCCACGTAGTTGACATATCAACTACTCGGATGCATGATTGACGCGTCAACTACCTGGAGGACCCATGAGCACGCAGAAGGGCACGCAGATGAGCGCAGTGGATGCAGCCCAGTTCGGATTCGAGATCGGCCTCAACTCGTTCGGCGACGTGCCGAACGTCGACGGCCGTCCGATGTCCGACGCCGAGACGGTGCGCCTGCTCGTCGACGAGGCGCGCCTCGCCGAGCGAGTCGGCCTCGACGTCTTCAGCATCGGCGAGCACTACCGGGAGGGCTTCGTCGACTCCGCGACCCCCGTCATCCTCGCTGGCATCGCCACGGCGACGGAGCGCATCGGGCTCGGCTCCGCCGTCACCGTCCTCAGCACGAACGACCCCGTGCGCCTCTACACCGAGTTCTCGACCCTCGACGCGCTCTCGAACGGGCGCGCGCAGATGGTCGTGGGGCGCGCATCCCAGACCCAGTCGTTCCCGCTCTTCGGCTACGACATCGCCGACTACGAGCAGCTCTTCGAGGAGAAGCTCGACCTCTTCATGCAGCTGCAGCGCAACTCCTCGGTGACCTGGTCTGGTACGGTCCGCGCGCCGCTCGTCGACCAGATTCTGCACCCGACGATGCGCCCGGGCGGCATCCCCACGTGGGTCGGCGTCGGCGGCAGCCCCGACTCGGTCGTGCGGGCGGCGCGCTACGGTCTGCCGCTCATGCTCGCTATCATCGGCGGCCAGCCCGAGCGATTCGCCGGCCACGTCGACCTCTACCATCGCGCGCTCGAGAAGTTCGGGATGCCTGCGAATCGCGTCGGCCAGCACGCGCTCGGCCTCGTCGCCGAGACCGACGAGGAAGCGGCCGAGACCTGGTGGGAGTCGTGGAAGCCCATGGTCGAGATGATGGGCAGGGAGCGCGGCTTCTCCCCGCCCACGAAGGACCGCTACCTCCAGGAGCTCGAGACGGGCGCCCTCTTCGTCGGCTCCCCGGACACGGTCGCGAAGAAGATCGTGCGCATGGTCGACGCGCTGCGCATCAGCCGCTTCGACCTCAAATACGACGTCATCGGCCTGCCGGTCGATGCACGCTCGCAGACCATCACCCTGCTCGGCACCGAGGTCGCACCCCGCGTGCGCGCCCTGCTCGCGAAGGAGTCCATCAATGTCTGACGCTGAGCTCACCCCGGGTCGATCGGCAGCGAGCCTGCCCACGATCGGCATCCTGGGGGCCGGCAAGGTCGGCACGGTCCTCGCTCGCCTCCTCATCGCGAGCGGCTACCGGGTGCTCATCGCGGGTTCCGGCTCCCCGAGCAAGATCGAGCTCATCATCGATGTGCTCGTGCCCGGCGCGACCACGGGCACCAGCGCCGAGGTGGTCCGGCAGGCCGACGTCGTCATCCTCGCGCTGCCGCTCGGGAAGGCCCTGCCGCTCGATGGGCACGAGGCGATTCCCCGCGACGAGCTGCGCGGGAAGCTCGTCATCGACGCCATGAACTACTGGTGGGAGATCGACGGCGTGCGCGACGACCTCAACGACCCGTTCACGGCAACAAGCGAGCTCGTCCAGGATCTGCTCTCCGAGTCGCGAGTCGTCAAGGCCTTCAACCACATGGGGTACCACGACCTCGACGAGGGGCCGAAGCCCGCAGGTGCTGTCGGCAGGCGAGGGATCGGCATCGCGGGCGACGACCCCGCGGACATCACCGGTGCCTCGCTGCTCGTGGATGCCGCCGGCTTCGACCCCGTGCTCGTCGGCACCCTGCACGACAGCTTCTCCCTGCAGCCGGGCAGCGAGCTCTTCGGCGCGAACTTCGCCGCAGCGGAGGTGCGCTCGACCGCCGCGCGCTTCCCGAGCACCGAGCGGGGCCTCGAACTCGAGGCCCTCCGCGAGGAACGGATGGGCACGGTACCAGCCGGGCAACCGCGATCCTGAGTCGCGCCAAGCTGCCGCACACCGCGCATCCACGTGCGGATGCTGGACTCGTCGCATGGCGCAATCGCGCCGAACCGACGAAGTGAAGGAGACCGAATGGTATTCGAGAACATCGGCGACAAGGCGGCGCAGGCGGCGAACAGCGAGCAGGGTGAGCAGTTCACCGACCACGCGTTCGACGCGGCCGGAGATCACGCGGACACCGCGATCGGCAACCAGCACGACGAGCACATCCAGAAGATGCGCGACGGCGCCGACGCGGCAGTCGGCACCGAGTAGCACCGCCGTCGCGGCGCTGCCGCAGACCACGAAGGCCCGCCCAGATGGCGGGCCTTCGTCGTCTGCTGGCGGGCAATCGCTGGCGCTGGTGCTGACGCTGATCGGACGGTGTCAGCGGATGCGGGTGCGCAGCTCCTCGGTCGACGTCACGCCGTCGTCGATCACGGCTCGGGCCGCGTCGCGGAGCGCTTCGCTCTCGCCGACGTCCCAGAGCAGCACGCCGACGGGTGCCCCCGACTCGTCGCGGAAGTAGCTGACGCGGCTCTGGTCGGACTCGCCGGACTCGGGGAGCGGCGCGTCCAGCACGTCGAGCTCGGGGTCGAGGGTGCCGACCGCTTCCCACCGTATGCCGAACACCATCGAGTAGAAGTACGGGGTGTGCGAGTACGGCTCGGCGGCGCCCGCCATCGAACGGCCCGCGGCCGCCCCCATCTCGGTGGCGTTGTCGACGTGCTCGACGCGCGTCTGGCCGAGCACCGGGTCCGGGTAGACGGCGATGTCGCCGGCCGCCCAGATGGCCGGGTCGATGGTGCGGAGCTGCTCGTCGACGACCACGCCTCCGTCGTCGACCACGAGGCCGGAGTCCTCCGCCAGGTCGACGACGGGCTTCGCTCCGAGGCCGAACACGACGAAGTCGGCCTCCGTCTCCGCTCCGTTGTCGAACACGACGGTCACACCATCCGGGGTGGTCGCGGGGGAGGGGGCGCCAGTCGCGGTCTCCGCGGTCTCGGCGGTCTCGGCTGCCTCGGCTGCCTCCGCGGTCGCCTCGTCGTAGGGTGCCCGCACCTCGGCGCGCACGCGCTCGACGCGGCGCCCGGGCACGAGCCCAACGCCGTGCTCCACGAACAGCTCCTGGAATCGTTCGGCGAGCGACGGCGGGAACGTGGATGCGCCGAGCACCTCGTCGGGGAAGACCAGGTCGACCTCCACGTGATTCTGCGCGAGGGCCGCCGCGATCTCCGTGCCGATGTATCCGCCGCCGACGACGACCGCGTGGGCGTTGCCCTCGCTGAGCTCGCGCAGGCGTCGGTAGTCGCTCGCCGAGCGGAAGAAGAGGATGCGCGTGCTCTCGGGCACGTCGATCTCGACGGGCTTCGACCCCGTCGCGAGCAGCAGCTTGCCGTAGCTGACGGTCTCGCCGGTGTCGGTCGTGACGGTCTTCGCCTCGCGGTCGATGCCCGTCACGAGCGTGCCGAGCGTGATCTCGGCGCCCGTCGCGTCGCTCGTGCCGAGCGGCGTCTGCTCCCACGTGAAGTCGGGGTCGACCCAGAGCTTCTTCGAGAGCGCGGGCCGCGCGTAGGGTTCGTCGACGTCGGCGCTCAGGATGCCGATGGTGCCCGTGTCGTCTCGTTCGCGGATGCCGCGGGCGGCCGCATCCGCGACCATTCCTCCGCCGATGATCAAGTAGTCGTAAGCGCTCATGTGCTCGAGGCTACGAACCGAGCTCGGGTGGCGCCTGGGAGCGGGGGCGGGGAGTTGCCCGCTGCTCGGGCTCGCGCGTGCGGCGAATCGGAAAGCGCTCCCTGGATCACTGACGGTTGTCTCGCGGATCATTCCACGTTATGTTGGAGCAATCGGGAAAGCGGTTACCCACCGTGAGAGCTCAACCGGGTGCCGCGTTCGACCGAGTCCCCTCTTACAACGCTGTAAGGAGCTCCGCATGACGAGCGCAACCACCAACACCCCAGTCATCGGCTCGCCGACTGACGCAACGCCCCCACCCGTGAAGCGACGCTCCATCGCCAAGGGACTCTCCGGCTACACCTACCCGGCCATCTTCCTCATCGTCGCGTTCGCGGCCTGGTGGGCGGTGACGGAGACCGGAACCGTCGCCTCCTACATCCTGCCCTCGCCCGCCGACACCCTCGCGGCGTTCACCGACAACCCGCAGTACCTGTGGGACAACACGTGGGTGACCACCGTCGAGACCGTCATCGGCTTCGCCCTCTCCGTGGTCCTCGGCGTCGCGGTCGCCGTGATCATGGTCTACTCCCGCACCCTCGAGCGCACCTTCTACCCGCTGATCCTGTTCGCGCAGGTCATCCCGAAGATCGCCATCGCGCCGCTCTTCATCGTGTGGATGGGGTTCGGTCCCGAACCGAAGATCCTCGTCGCCGTGCTCATGGCCTTCTTCCCCATCGTCATCGCCGGCATCAGCGGTCTCCGCACGATCGACCCCGAGATCCTGGAGCTCACGAGCACCATGGGCGCCTCACGATGGAAGACGTTCGTGAAGGTGCGCTTCCCCGCCGCGCTGCCGGAGCTGCTCTCCGGCATGAAGGTCGCCGCGACGCTCGCCGTCACGGGAGCCGTCGTCGGCGAGTTCGTCGGCGCCAACGCTGGCCTCGGCTACGTCATCCTGCAGGCCAACGGCAACGTCGACACCGCCATGCTGTTCGCCGCCCTCATCATCATGTCCCTCCTCGGCATCCTCCTCTTCGCCGTCATCCTCGTCGCCGAGCGCTTCCTCGTGCCCTGGCACGCGTCGCGTCGCAACCTCGAGAGCTGACAGCAGCCATCTCCCACCACCTCGACCCTCACCGCCTCGACCCACAACTGGAAAGGCCCCTCATGTCAAAGAAGACAATCCGCAACGGGCTCGTCACCGCCGTCGCCGCCAGCGCGCTCCTCCTCACCGCGTGCTCCGGCAACGCATCCCCCGAACCGGGAGCCGCCGGAGCCGACGGCGAAGCCGGCCTCACCGACGTGACGCTCATGCTCAACTGGTACCCGTACGGCGAGCACGCCCCCTTCTACTACGGGGTCGAACAGGGCATCTTCGAAGAGCACGGCATCAACCTCACGATCCAGGCGGGCCAGGGGTCGACGAAGACCGCCCAGGCCGTCGGCCAAGGGCAGGTGGACTTCGGCTGGGCAGACACCCCGGCCGTGCTCGCCAACATCGACAAGGGCGTGAGCATCCGCAGCGTCGGGGTCTTCCTGCAGACCACGCCGTCCGCCGTGCAGGTCTTCACCGACTCCGGCATCTCGACGCCCGCCGACCTCAAGGGCAAGACCATCGCGACCTCCGCGGGAGACGCGCCGACGACGACGTTCCCGCTCTACCTGGAAGCCGCCGGCCTGGAAGAGGGGGATGTCACGCAGCAGAACCTCGACGCCGCCGGCAAGATGGCCGCGATGATCAACGAGCAGGTCGACGGGCTCATCGGCTTCGCCCACGACCAGGGCCCGACGATCGCCGCGCAGAGCGGCAAGGACGTCACCTACCTGAAGTACTCCGATGTCGGACTGAACTTCTTCAGCAATGGCCTCATCGCCAACACCGACCTCATCGAGAGCAACCCGGACCTCGTCGAGAACATGGTCGCCGCGACCTCCGAGGCGTACGCGGCAGCCACCGAGGCGCCTGAGGATGCCGTCGCCGCCATGGACGGCAAGGACCCGCAGATGCCCGCGGCCGAAGTGCTCATCGAGCAGTGGAACAACACCATCCCGCTCCTCACATCCCCCGAGAGCGACGGCAACGCCCCCGGCGTCAACACGACCGGAGACTGGGAGGCGACCATCGAGGTGCTCTCCACGGCCGGGCTCATCGAGGAGGCGAAGCCCGTCGAGGACTACTTCGACGCGAGCTTCGAGCCGAGCGGAGCGGCAGAATGAGCATGACGGTCAACGAGCGCACGGCGCCCTCCTCGGCGGGCGGCCACCAGGACTACCTGCTCGGCATCGACGACGTCGGCATCCGCTTCGAGACGAAGCGACGCAGCGTGCAGGCGCTGCGCGACGTCGACCTGCACGTCCGCAAGGGGGAGTTCGTCTCCATCGTGGGGCCGTCGGGATGCGGGAAGTCGACCCTGCTGCGGGCGGTCGCCGGCCTCACCGTGCCGACCGAGGGAACCATCGAGCTGCGCGGCTCCCGAGTCACCTCGCCGCGGCAGGACGTCGGGTTCGTCTTCCAGCGACCGGCCCTGCTGCCGTGGCGAGACGTGCGCGGCAACATCCTGCTCCAGGCCGAGATGCGAGGCCTCGACAAGGCGGCAGCGTCGAAGCGGTGCGACGAGCTCCTCGAGCTCACGAGCCTCACCGACTTCGCGAAGGCCCTCCCGCACGAACTGTCTGGCGGCATGCAGCAGCGCGTCTCGCTGTGCCGGGCCCTCCTGCATGACCCCGATGTCCTCCTCATGGACGAGCCGTTCGGGGCCCTGGATGCGCTCACGAGGGAGCACCTCAACGTCGAGCTCCAGCGCCTCTGGGCGCAGACCGACCTGACCGTGCTCCTCGTGACGCACTCCGTGCCCGAGGCTGTCTACCTGGCGAGCAGGGTGGTGCTCATGGGGCCGCGCCCCGGCACGATCATCCAGGAGTTCGACGTCGACCTGCCGCGCGAACGCGAATACGAGCCGACGCTCGAGGACCCGCGCTTCCACAAGGTCGCCGGGCGCATCCGCGAACTCCTCGGCAGCCCTCTCGGCGGCGACTGAACGCCCCGCCGAACCGCGACCCTCGAAGCACCTGGCCCGCTCACCGCAAGGTGGGCGGGCCTCTTCGTGCGCCGGCACGCCCGCGCCCGGGTCCCGGCGGAGCAGCGCGGGCACCGTGCGCCCGCACGCCCTCGCCCGGGTCCCGGCGGAGCAGCGCCGGTACGCCCATCCCGTGCTCCGGCAGAACAGCGCAGGCACACAGCAGAGCGCCTGCCCCGGATCGGGGCAGGCGCTCTGCTCGCTCGTGCGGGTCTGGCCTCAGCCGCGCACCGGCAGCGCGAGGTGGGTGCCGACGTGCGTTCCGAAGGCCTCGACCGTGTCGGCGAGCGCCTCGTCGAAGTCCTTCGCCCACAGCTCGGCGTTGAAGACCTCGACCTCGACGTCGCCCGTGTAGCCGGCATCGGTGACCCAGCTCGTGAGCTCGGCGAAGTCGATGATCCCGGCGCCCGGGAGGTGGCGGCTCAGCAGCACGTCGGCGGGGAGGGGAGTTGCCCAATCGCACACCTGGTACGAGGCGATTCGGCCGTCTCTCCCGGCCCGGGCGATCTGCTCCTGGGCATCCGGATCCCACCAGACGTGGAACGAGTCGATGACTACGCCGACGGCGGGGCTCCCGACACGATCGGCGAGGTCGAGCGCCTGCTTGAGGGTCGAGAGCACCGCCCGGTCGGACGCGTACATGGGGTGCAGGGGCTCGAGCACCAGCGTGACGCCCGCCGCCTGCGCCTCGGGCGCGAGCTCGGCGATGGCCTCCTCGAGGCGGCCGCGGGCCCCCGCGAGGTCGCGGCTGCCCTCCGGCATGCCTCCCGCGACGATGATGAGCGACGCCGACGACCCGGGAGCGCCGGCCGCGGCGAGCGTCGCCGCCTCCTCGATGGCCCTGCGGTTGTCGTCGATGGCCGCCCGACGCTCAGCGCCCTCCGGCATCGTCACGAACCCGCCGCGGCAGTGGCTGGAGAACCGCAGCCCGGAGTCGGCGAGCATGCGCGCCGCCTCCGCGAGGCCGACATCCGCGACCGGCTCCCGCCACAGCCCGATGCTCTGCACGCCCTGACGCACGGTCGCATCGACGGCCTGCCGGAGCGAGGCGTGCTTGATCGTCGCCTGGTTGATCGACAGGCGGGGGTGCGCGCTCATGCGAGCACCCCCGAGGTGGCGTCGACGCCGTTGAGGCGCAGCATCGCGTGCCAGCGTTCAGCCGCGAGCTCGGGCCGCTCGAGCGCCCCGGACGTGTTCGCGAGCTCCACGATGCGCGAGAGGTGCGGGAGGCTGCGGGCCGCGTGCAGCCCGCCCACCATCTGGAACGCATCCTGGTGGCCGTTCAGCCAGCTGAGGAACGCGACGCCCGTCTTGTAGTAGAAGGTGGGGGCGGCGAAGACCTGCCGCGACAGCTCCTGCGTCGGCTCGAGGATGCGCCGGAACCCAGCGGGGTCGCCAGCGTCGAGGGCCTGCACGGCGGCGGATGCGCTCGGCGCGAGCACGCTGAACGCGCCGAGGAGGGCGTCGGAGTGGATGCCGTCCGCGTCGTCTTCGATCAGCTCGACGTAGTTGAAGTCGTCGCCCGTGAACATCGTGACACCCTCGGGGAGGCGGGCGCGAACGGCCCGTTCGGCGTCCGCATCCAGGAGGCTCATCTTGATGCCGCTGACCTTGTCGGCGTGCTCCTCGATGAGGCTGATGACCAGATCCGATGCCTGCTGCCAGGCGTCGGCGCCGAAGTAGCCGCGCAGAGCCGGGTCGAACGCGGTGCCCAGCCAGTGCAGCACCGCCTTCGAGGAGACGGCGCCGAGCACGCGCGTGTAGACGCGGGCGTAGTCGGCGGGGGACTGCGCCGCGCGGGCCAGGTGGCGGCTCGCCATGATGACGGGCAGCGCGCCTTGCTCCTCAGCGAACTCGAGCTGCTCGAGGTAGGCGTGCTCGATCTCGTCGAGGGTCAGCACCTCCTCCGTGCGGGAGTCGGTGTTGACGCCGACGGCGATGCTGCCGCCCTCCTCGCGCGCCGCCGCGGAGCTGCGGGCGATGAGCTCGCGCGTCGCACGAGCGTCGAGCCCCATGTTGCGCTGCGCCGTGTCCATGGCATCGGCGACGCCGAGCCCCCACGACCAGAGCTGCCGCCGGTAGCCGAGCGTCGCATCCCAGTCGATGTCGGCAGGTGCGCCAGGCACGTTGTCGGCCGTCGCGCGGGGGATGACGTGCGCCGCCGCGTACAGCTCGCGGGAGCGGAGCGCGCCCGTCGGGCGCTGGAAGGCGGGGGCCTCGAGCAGCTCGACCCGCGACGACTCGCCAGCGGGGGAGAGCAGGGCGAGCCGAGTGCCGGTCGCCGTCCGCGTGCTGTCGATCACCTGCGTCGCCGTCACTTCGCACCCGCCTGATCTGCCAGCGACACGCGGCGGCCAGACGCGTTCGACTCGAGTGCGGCCTCGGCGAGCAGCATGCCCTTGGCTCCCGAGCGGAAGTCGTAGTCGTGGGTGCCGTCCTCGAGCACCGAGCGGAGGAACTCGATCCACTGCAGCTTGAAGCCGTTGTCGACGGCGTCGTTCTGCGGCACCTCGATCCAGTCCGCGGAGTAGTCGTGCTCGTCGCGCAGGTCGGGGTTCCAGGTGGGCTTCGGGGTGACGTTGCGGGGCTGCACCTTGGCGCCGAAGAGGCCGACGACGGCGCTCCCGTGCGTGCCGTCGACGTGGATCTCGACGAGCTCGTCGCGGTTGACGCGCACGGTCCAGCTCGAGTTGAACTGCACGATCGGTCCGTCGGCGAGGTCGAAGATCGCGTACGCCGCATCGTCGGCGGTTGCCGTGTAGCGCTTTCCCGCCTCGTCGACGCGCTCGGGGATGTGGGTGCGCGTCTCGGCGTAGACGGAGGAGATCTCGCCGAAGAGGTTCTCGATGACGTAGTTCCAGTGCGGGAACATGTCGACGACGATGCCGCCGCCGTCCTCGGAGCGGTAGTTCCAGCTCGGTCGCTGCGACGGCTGCCAGTCGCCTTCGAAGACCCAGTAGCCGAACTCGCCGCGCACCGAGAGGATCTCGCCGAAGAAGCCGCTCTCGATGAGGCGGCGCAGCTTGATGAGGCCCGGCAGGTAGAGCTTGTCGTGGACGACGCCGTTCTTGACGCCGGCCGCCTCCGCCTCCTCGGCGAGGGCCAGCGCGTCGGCGTAGCTCTCGGCCGTGGGCTTCTCGGTGTAGATGGCCTTGCCTGCGGCGATGGCCTTCCGGATCGCGGGGACGCGCAGCCGCGTGATGAGGGCGTCGAAGTAGACGGGGAAGTCCTCGTCGGCGAGGGCGACGTCGAGGTCGGTCGTGTACTTGTCGATGCCGTGCTTCGCGGCCAGCTCGCCAAGGCGCTCCTCGTTGCGGGCGACGAGGTAGAGCTCGATCGGGCGACGCGTGCCGTCCGACAGCGGGATGCCGCCCTCGTCGCGGAGGGCGAGCAGTGAGCGGACGAGGTGCTGGCGGTAGCCCATGCGCCCCGTCGCGCCGTTGACGATGATCCCGAGCTTGTCCGTGGTCATATCCATCCTCTCGTCTGAGTCTCGGCGTTGAGACTTCGACCAGCGTATTGGAAAGCGCTTACCGAAACAAGCGCGAGATCGAAGCGGGGTGCCTGGGCCTGGTCTGCTGGCCTAGTCGAGGGAGGTCTCGCGGGGAGTTTCGCAGGAGATCTCGCGGGTGGTGTCACCGGTGGCGTCGCGGACGCCTTGGCGAACGGGTCAGCCGCGGCGCGGAGTGCTCTCGCGGATGACGACGGCCGTGTTCACGGGCAGGACGACAGGGCCGTCCTTGCCGCGCTCCGCGAGGGCCAGGCGCACGGCGCGGTAGCCCATGTCGCTCAGGGGTGCGACGACGGTCGTGAGGGGAGGGGTCACGTCGCGGACGAGCGCGATGTCGTCGAAGCCGGCGACCGACACGTCGCGGCCGGGTTCCTTGCCGAGGTCTCGGAGGGCGGTGAGGACGCCCGTGGCCATGAGGTCGCTGGTCGCGAAGATGGTGTCGGTGTCCGGGAAGCGGGAGAGGAGCGTGCGCAGCGCCTCGTAGCCGCCGTCGCGGGTGAAGGAGGTGGAGATGACGGCGTCGTCGTCGATGCCGAGGTCCGACTCCGCGAGCCCCTCGGTGAAGCCATCCACTCGGTCTCGGTTGGTGAGCAGCTCCAGGGGCCCGGTGATGATCCCGAACCTCCGGCCGCCCTGGTTCACGAGCTGACGCGCGAGCTCCTGCGCGCCGTCGCGGTTGCGGAGCTCGACGACGTCGAAGGGGGACGGGGCCTGGGCGACGAGCACGACACGCCCGCCGGAGGCGTCGTACGCGAGCAGCTGCTCTTCGAGGGCCGCCTGCTGCGGGTCGTCGATGCGCCGGGACCCGGTGAGGATGATGGCGCGGGGGCGCTGCCCGCGCAGGGTGCGCACGATCTCGAGCTCGTTCGTGACGCTCCGCTCGGCGGCGGCGATGGTCACGATGAGGTTGGCTTCCTCGGCGCCGCGCATGACGCCCGCCGCGATGGCACTGAAGTACGGGTCGGCGATGTCGCTCACGACCACGGCGATGGTCGAGGAAGCGCCCCTCGCGACGGCCTGCGCGCTCAGGTTGGGTGAGTAGCCGAGCCGGTCGGCGGTCTCCTGGACGCGCTTCTTGATCTCCTCGTTCACGCGCCTGCCAGCGCTGCCGTTGATGGCGCGCGAGGCGGTTGCGATCGAGACGCCGGCCGCCTGCGCGACCTCGCCGAGCGTGACGTGGTTTCCGTGTCGACTCACGTGTCTCCTCCCCGGCGCGCGACGGTGCGCGCCGCCCTGAATATCTGGAGCCTAGCGGGAAACGCTTTCCTCGGGCGCGTTCCGGTCGGTAGGTTGGGGGCATGCAGCGCCGCACCGTCATCGCACCGGATTCGTTCAAGGGCACCGCTTCGGCGGCCGAGGTCGCCGCGGCGATCAGGCGGGGCTGGCTTCGCGCCAGGCCCGGGGACGAGTGCGTCGAGGTGCCGATGGCCGATGGCGGCGAGGGGACGACCGCGGCCATCGCCGGCTCGGTTCCAGGCGCGCGAGTGGCATCGGTGCGCGTCGAGGGGCCGCTCGGTGCCCCCGTTGACGCTGAGCTCGTGGAGCTCCCGGACGGCACCTGGGTCGTCGAGCTGGCGGAGACGAGCGGCATCGCGCTGCTCGACGGGGTGGACCGCGAGTCGTGCGCCCGAGCGTCGACCATCGGGCTCGGTCAGGCGATCAGATTCGCGGCGGAGCACGGCGCGAGGCGAGTGCTCGTGGGGCTGGGGAGCAGCGCGTCGACCGACGGCGGCGCGGGGATGCTGTCGGCGCTCGGCGTGCGGTTCCTCGACGCCGCTGGCGCTGACATCCCGCTCGGGAATCGCGGACTGCACTCGCTCGAGAGCGTCGACATCTCCGGGCTCGTCCGGCTCCCCGCCGACGGCCTTGTCGCGCTGACCGATGTCGTGAACCCGCTCTTCGGGGTGCTCGGGGCCGCCGCCGTATTCGGGCCGCAGAAGGGCGCATCCGTTGACGATGTTCCCCTGCTCGAGGCCGGGCTCACGCGGCTCGCGCAGGTGCTCGACGGGGCGCCGGAGGCGAGCGGCGATGTCCTCGCGCTCGCGTCGCATCCGGGTGCCGGTGCGGCGGGCGGCACGGGATTCGGCCTGCTCGCGGTCGGCGCGGAGGTCTCGGCGGGCGCCGTGGCGGTCGCCGAGGCGGTCGGCCTGCGGGAGCTGCTGCGCGGGGCCGACCTCGTCATCACCGGGGAGGGCAGCTTCGATGCCCAGTCCGAGGCAGGCAAGGTCCCCTCGCTCGTGCGCAAGCTCGCGCAGGAGGAAGGCGCACGCTTCGGGGTGATCGCTGGCCGTGTGGGCCTCGGCGCCGACGAGCGGGCGGTGCTTGCGCGGGACGGGGTCAGCATCGTGTCCTTGTCGGAGCTCGCCGGCTCCGGCCAGCGCGCCATGGACGAGACGCTCGACTGGGTCGAGGTCGCGGGGGAGCGGATGGCGGGCACGGTCGAGTTCTGACCCGCCTGCCTAGGAAGGGCGTCAGGCGTCAGCGGCGCGATCGCGAAGCTCGCGCTCCACTCGGGCGAGGACCTCGGGGTCGCGCACGACGATGCGCACTTCCTCGACCTGCGACCCCGAGCCCGAGATGGTGTCGATGGCGGCGGCGATCGCGTCCCCGAGCGGCCAGGCGTAGATGCCGGCGCTGACGAGAGGGAACGCGACCGAGGTGGCGCCGAGCTCGTCGGCGACCTCGAGCGAGCGCCGGTAGCAGGAGGTGAGCAGCGTGCGATCGCGCTGGCCCGAGCCGTAGTCGGGCCCGACGGTGTGGATGACCCATCGGGCTGGCAGCTCCCCGGCGGTCGTATATCCGGCATCCCCGGTCGCAAGGCCGTCGGGGAACCTTGCTACGCAGTCACGGAGCACCTCGGGGCCGCCCGCACGGTGGATGGCGCCGTCGACCCCGCCGCCCCCGCGCATCCCGTTGTTGGCCGCGTTCACGACCGCGTCGACGGCCTGCTCAGTGATGTCTCCGAGAACTGCCACGATTCGCGTCATGAGCGCAGTCTCTCGCAGCAGGGCCGAGCGAAACAGTGGATGCGGTGACAGCTCAGCGCCGGGCGCGGCGAATGCGGCGAACGCAGAGGCCGGGGCCGAGGCGGCGGCAGCAGATCGGGCGGCACTTCGCCGGCGAAACGCTCGCCCCGCGAGACCCATGCCCGCTACTGTGACGAGCAGAGACCAGCGCACGCTCCCCAGCGCTCTCGACCTCACGATGGACGGAGCTTCTCATGTGGATGCAGGACATCGACCCGTTCGGAAATCCCTGGCTGTCGGCGCTCGTCGCCGTGATCCCGATCGCCATCTTCTTCATCTGCCTCACGGCGCTCAAGATGAAGGGCATCCTCGCCGCCAGCATCGCCGTCGTCGCCGAGATCCTCGTGGCGCTCGTCGCGTTCGGGATGCCGGGGACCGCCGTCGCAGGGTCGGGGCTCCTCGGCGTCCTCACCGCCATCTGGCCCATCGCGTACATCATCGTCATGGCCGTCTGGCTGTATCGCCTCGCCGTCGCGAGCGGACGCTTCGACGTGATCCGCGCCTCCATCTCGGGCATCTCGCCGGATCAGCGCATCCAGGTGCTGCTCATCAGCTTCGCGTTCGGCGCGTTCCTCGAGGGCGCGGCGGGCTTCGGGGTGCCGATCGCGATCTGCGCGGCCCTCCTCGTGCAGCTCGGCTTCAAGCCGGTGAAGGCCGCCATGCTGTCCCTCGTCGCGAACGTCGCGGCGGGAGCATACGGCGCGATCGGCATCCCCGTGATCGTCGGCGCGCAGGTGGCCGGCGTCGAGGTGCTCGAGATGTCCCGCATGATGATGCTGCTCCTGCAGCCCCTCACATTCCTCGTGCCGTTCCTGCTCGTCATGATCCTCGACGGCTGGCGCGGCCTCCGCGAGACCTGGCCGGCGACCCTCGTCGTGAGCGTCGTCTTCAGCGGCGTGCAGGCGTCCGTGCTGTGGTTCCTCGGGCCGGAACTCGCCGACCTCGGGTCGGGCCTCGCGGCGATGCTCGCGCTCTTCGTGTTCGGCCGCGTCTGGCAGCCGAAGCGCATCTTCCGCGAAGGCGGAGGGGAGGCGCCGGCCGTGGAACGTCACAGCGTGCGCGAGATCGCGGTCGCCTGGAGCCCCTTCTACATCCTCACGGGCCTCATCCTCGTGTGGAGCATCCCCGCGTTCAAGCAGCTCTTCGCCGTCGACGGGCCGCTCGCCGCCGCGGTCATCAAGTTCCCGATTCCGGGCCTGACCGGCGAGATCGCGCTCTCGAGCGGTGACCCCGTCGCGACCACCTGGGACTTCGCCCCCATCAGCGCCACCGGCACCGCCATCCTGCTCGCCGTCATCGTGTCGTTCCTCACGACGCCGAGCCTCAAGGCCGCAGACCTGTGGGGGCAGCTCGCCGCCACGTTCCGCGAGCTCTGGCAGGCGCTGGTGCTCATCGCGCTCATCCTCGTGCTCGCGAACATCGCGAACTACTCGGGCGGCTCCGCGAGCATCGGCAGCGCGCTCGCCGCCGTCGGCCCCGTCTTCCCGCTCCTCGCGCCCATCATCGGGTGGCTCGGCGTGTTCCTCACCGGATCGGTCGTCAACAACAACACGCTCTTCGGGCCCCTGCAGGTCGCGACGGCCGGACGCATCGGCGTCGCGCCCTCGCTGCTCGTCGCCGCCAACACGGCAGGCGGCACGACGGCGAAGGTCATCTCGCCGCAGTCGATCGCCATCGCCGCGGGCGCAGTCGGTCTCTCGGGCCGCGAGGGAGAGATCCTCCGCAGCTCCATCGGCTACAGCCTCGGGATGCTCGCCTTCATCTGCGTCTGGAGCCTCACCCTCTCGATGCTGCTGCCCTCCTGAGCGCGCTGGCGCCCGCTGGGGCCCGCTGGCGCGAGCTGGCGCCCGCTGGGGCCCGCTGGCGCAAGCGGGGACGCGCCGGGACGCGCGCAGGGTTGTGGCTTGGTGCGGTCGCGGAGCTCCCGAGGAGCGTCTTGCCACAACTCTGCGGCGCTACTGGGTGAGCGGGGTGAGCGGGGCGTGGCGTCCGGTCTGGTGCGCGACTGCGCGGGGTGAGCCGGCCTCGGCGCCTGGTCCGATGCCTGGTCCGGTGCGTGTCGGTCGGCGCGTGCCGGGACGTACACAGGGTTGTGGCTTGGTGCGGTCGCGGAGCCCCCAAGGAGCACTTCCCCACAACTCTGCGATGGCGCCGGGGCGCGGCGGTGCGGGCACGCGTTGGGCGGGCGAGTGCGGGTCCCCGCGCGCAGGGTTGTGGCTTGGTGCGGTTGCGGTGCTTGCGAGGAGCGTTTGCCCACAACTCTGCGGTGGTGTCCGGCGCGCAGTGGTGCAGGAGGTGTGCAGGGTTGTGGCTGGGTGCGGTTGCGGAGCTCCCAAGGAGCGTTTTGCCACAACTCTGCGGTGGTGCCGGGTGCGCGGCGGTGCGGGCGCGGTATCCGGTGCGGGGTGAGCCAGCCTCGGTGTGCGGTCGGGCGCGCGTTGCGCGGGCGAGTGCGTGTCCCCGCACGCAGGGTTGTGGCTTGGTGCGGTTGCGGTGCTTGCGAGGAGCGTTTTGCCACAACTCTGCGGTGGTGCCCGGCGCGCAGTGGTGCAGGATGCTCGCAGCGTTGTGGCTTGGTGCGGTTGCGGTGCTCAGCAGGTGCACCGAGCCACAACTCTCTGCGGGGGAGCTGTCGCCGGAGGCGCTAGCGCGGCACCTACTTCGAGACGAAGAACTCCAGCGCGATCTGGTCGGGGTCCTTGAAGCTCAGCGCGTAGCCATACGGCGCCTCGACGATGCCGCTGTGCTCGATACCGTGCTCGCTCAGGTGGCTTGCCCACGCCTCGAGCTCGTCACGGCTCTCGACGGTGAGCCCGATGTGATCGAGTCCCGGCGAGAACGGCGAGAACCCTCCGCCACTCGCCCCGTCAGTACCGCCGTCGTGCTGCGTGAGTCCGAGGTTCGTGCCGCCCGGCAGTGCGAACAGCTTGCGGTGCAGCGATTCGTCGTCGATCTCGGTCGCCGGGGCGAAACCGAAGACCTGCTCGTAGAAGGCGACGCTCGTCTCGAGGTCGCGGACGGTCACCGCGAGGTGATGGATGTTCGTGAAGGTGGGCATCGTCGCTCATTCCTGCGCGCGTCGGGGCTGCGCGCTCCGCCATCCATCTAACGCCGGTCCCCCTGGGAAGAACCGGGATGCTGCGGGCTCCGAGCGGCACGGGAATCCGAGCGGCCGCCTTTGACGGCAGCGGTGTGGCGAAGTGCGGTTGCGGTGCTTCGCGAGCGCACTTACCCACAACTTTGGCGCCGGGACGGAGAGCGAGGGGCCGCGAAGGAGGCTGCGGGGGAGGGGCTGAGAGAGACTGCGCGGGAGAGCTCGAGGGGCGAGAAGCCGGGAGCCGATCGGCAGGGGCCCGAGATGCCGGGAGCCCGAGCGGAGGGTCCCGAGCGGCACGGGAGTCCGAGCGGCCGCCTTTGACGGCAGCGGTGTGGCCAAGTGCGGTTGCGGTGCTTCGCGAGCGCACTTACCCACAACTTTGGCGCCGGGACAGTGGGGGAGCGCGAAAGGGAGCGAGAGGAAGGCCGACAGCGCGAGAGAGCCCGAGGAGCGCGCAGGCGCCCGCAGACGCAGGCGCCCGCAGACGCAGGCGCCCGCAGACGCAGGCGCCCGCAGACGCAGGCGCCCGCAGACGCAGGTACCCGCAGACACAGCTGTGGCGAACCGGCACCCAGGAGTCCGCGGGTGCGGTTCGCCACAGCGTCCGACCGGGCAGGCAGCGCAGTCTGCCCGCCCGGTCTCCCCAGTTGTCAGCGCAGCGCCGACACCCCACGGAAGCGGAGCGTGACCAGCTGGAACGGGCGCACCGACAGGGCCAGGGCCCCCTCGGCATCCACGATCGCCGTCTGGTCGACGTCGCGTTCGAGCAGGTCGGTCTCAGCGACCGACTCGAACGCGAACCCGGGCGTCACCGTGGCCCGAGCCTTCGCACCGCGAGCCTCATACAGGCGGACGACGACGTCGCCGCTCTGGTCCTCCGCCAGCTTCACGGCCTCAACCACGACGGCCGGGTCGTCGACCGTCAGCAGCGGCTCGATCGCAGCGGCTCCGGTCACGGCGCGCGGTGCGACGTTGAGCCGGTAGCCCTCGGCGGCCGCGTCCAGCACATCCGCACCCACTCGCACCGAGGTGCGGAGCACGTGCCGGCCCTGGTCGGCGTGCGGGTCCGGGAAGGTGGGAGCCCGCAGCAGCGACTCCCGCACGAGGGTGGTCGTGCCACCGGATTCGCGGGTCGTGCGGGTCACGTCGTGCCCGTACGTCGAGTCGTTCGCGACGGCGACCCCGTAGCCGGTCTCCCCGACGTGCACCCAACGGTGTGCGCTCGTCTCGAACCGTGCGACGTCCCACGACGTGTTGCGGTGGATGGGGCGGTTGACGTGCCCGAACTGGATCTCGGACGACGACCGCTCCGCGTGCACATCCAGTGGGAACGCCAGCTTGAGGAGCTTCTGGCGCTCCTGCCAGTCGACATCCGTCGTCAGGTCGAGCGTCGGACGCCCGGCGCCCAGCGACAGCTCCTGCACGAAGGTGCTCGAGCCGTGCGAGCGCGACACACGCACGACGACCCGGTCCGCGTCCTCCGAGACGACCTCGATCGAGTCGACCGAGCGGATCGGGCGGCCGTGGCGCTGGTAGTGCACGTCGATGTCCCACGCATCCCACTGGGCTGGGGTGTCGCGGTAGATCCACAGCTCGGCGGCGCGCTCGCCGGCCGGAACCAGCTCGCGATCCGCGGCGACGTCGAAGAGCGACGACACGAGACCGTCCGCGTCGATCGTTACGCGCACCAGCGAGTTGTCGAGCACCAGGGTGTCACCGGAGCGCGTGAGCGTCACCGGGCCACCGTGCGGGGCGGCACCCGAGGCGGCACCGGATGCGCCACCACCGAGCGCGGGCACGCCATCCACCGCGTACGGTCCGGCGTTCGCGAGCAGCGCCGTCTCTCCGGCGCCCGTCAGCGAGCCGAGCGCCGACGAGATGAGCGTCTCGAGCTCACCCGCGACCCGCTCGTAGTGCTCCTCGGCGACCTGGTGCACCCAGGCGATGGAGGAGCCGGGAAGGATGTCGTGGAACTGCTGCAGGAGCACCGTCTGCCAGGCCGACTCGAGCTCCGCGTACGGGTACGCGGCGCCCGTGCGGATCGTCGCCGCACTCGCCCACAGCTCCGCCTCGCGCAACAGGTGCTCGCTGCGGCGGTTGCCGCGCTTCGTGCGCGCCTGCGACGTGTAGGTGCCACGGTGGAACTCGAGGTAGATCTCGCCGGACCAGACGGGCGGCTGCTCGAGCTCGGCCTCGGCCTGCTCGAAGAACGCCTGCGGGCTCGTCATCTCGACCGTCGGCGAGCCTTCGAGGTCGCGGGTGCGCTCCGCGGCCGCGATCATCTCGCGGGTCGGGCCTCCGCCGCCGTTGCCGTAGCCGAACGGCACGAGGGAGGAGTTGGCTTCGCCCTTCTCCTTGTAGTCGCGCTGCGCCTTGTGCAGCTCCTCCTGCGAGAGCACCGAGTTGTAGGTGGCGACGGGCGGGAAGTGCGTGAACACCTGCGAGCCGTCGATGCCCTCCCAGTTGAAGGTGTGGTGCGGCATGACGTTCGTCTCGTTCCACGACGGCTTCTGCGTGAGGAAGTACTTCGAGCCGGCGGCCTTGACGATCTGGGGGAGCGCGGCCGAGTAGCCGAAGGAGTCGGGCAGCCACACCTCGGGCGGCTCGATGCCGAACTCGCGGATGAAGAAGCCCTTGCCCGCCACGAACTGGCGGGCCATGGCCTCGCCGCCCGGCAGGTTCGTGTCCGACTCCACCCACATGCCGCCGACGGGCACGAAGCGCCCCTCGAGGACTCGCACCTTGATGCGCTCGAACAGGTCCGGGTAGTGCTCCTTCATCCACGCGAACTGCTGCGCCGACGAGCAGGCGAACAGGAAGTCGTCGTTCTCGTCCATGAGCGAGAGCACGTTGGAGAAGGTGCGCGCGCACTTGCGGATCGTCTCGCGCACCGGCCACAGCCAGGCCGAGTCGATGTGCGCGTGGCCGACGGCGACCACGTGGTGGGCGCTCGCGTAGGCGGGGGAGGCGAGCAGGGGAGCGAGCACCTCGCGGCCGGCCTTCGCCGTGCTGGAGATGTCGTCGGGGTCGAGGGTGTCGATGAGACGCTCGAGCCCGCGGAGGATCTCCGCACGCCTGGGTGTCTCCTCGCCGAGCTCGCGCCACAGGCCGTCGAGGGTCCACACGTCCTGCGCCAGCTCCCACACGGGCACGTCGCGCAGGCCGATGTCGAGCACCCGAGTGCGGTAGATGGGGGCGTCGCCGGAGGTGGCGAGGTCGCCCATGGGGGTGGGCGCGTAGACCGACTCGCCCTGCACGTCCGGGTTCGACGCCGCCTCGATGTAGAGGTCGATGCGGTCGCCTGGGCCGATCTTCAGCGGCACCGCCGTGTTGCGGGGCTCGATGGCCTTCAGGATGTGGCCTTCCGGGGTCCAGACGAGGCCCTCGGCCTGGAAGCCGGGGTGGCCGCTCACGAAGCCGAGGTCGACGAGCACCTCGACGCGTGCATCCGTCATCTCCCAGTCGGCTGGGACGGTGCCGGTGATGTGGAACCACGTGGTTCCCCACGGGCGGCTCCACTCGTCACCGACCCGGAAGGGCGTGAACTGCTGGGTGACCGCCTCAGCGAACGGCACGGGCTCGCCCGGAACGTCCCAGGAGGTGACGGTGAGCTGTTCGCGCTCGCGGTAGATGGCTGGGGTGAGTCGTTCGGACACGAACCGGCGGATGCGGAGGTCGACGAACTGGGTGGGATCAGGCATGAAGCGCCTTTCTGCGTTGAAGGAGACGTTGGAAGTCGTGGATCAGCCCTTGACGGCGCCGGCGAGCGCGAACGAGCCGCCGCCGAGGCGGGACACGAGCACGTACAGGGCCAGGACCGGCAGGGAGTAGAGGAGTGAGAACGCGGCGAGCTGGCCGTAGGCGACCGCGCCGTACTGGCCGAAGAACGAGAAGATGCTCACCGCGGCGGGCAGCTTGTCGGGGCTCAGCAGCAGGATGAAGGGGATGAAGAAGTTCCCCCACGTCTGGATGAACACGAAGATGAACACGACGGCGATGCCGGGGCGCATGAGCGGCACGACGATGAGCCGCAGGGTCGCCATGGCCGAGGCGCCGTCCGTCCAGGCCGCCTCCTCGAGGGAGACGGGCACCGAGTCCATGAAGTTCTTCATCATCCAGATCGCCATGGGCAGCGAGGTCGCGGCGAGGAACAGGATGGTGCCGAACATGTTGTCGATGAGGTTGAACGCCACGAACAGGGCGTAGACGGGCACCATCATCGCGGTGATCGGCAGGCAGGTCCCGAACAGCACCCCGTACAGGAACGGCTTGTTGATGCGCGACTTGTAGCGGGAGAGCGGATACGCGGCGAGGATCGCTGCGAGCACCGTGACGATCGCGCATCCGCCGGACAGCACGAGGCTGTTCCAGAGCGGGATGAGGGAGATCTCCGGGGTGAGGACGGCGAGGAAGTTGTCGAGCGACGGTGCCTCCGGCCACTTCACCGACAGGGACGCGGTCGAGTCGAACGACGCCAGGAGGAGCCAGACGAGGGGGAGCAGGAAGATGACGCCGATGACGCTGAGCACGATGTTCGCGAACCAGCGCATCGCGCGCCCCCGAGGGGCCGCCATGCTCGTCTCGACGTGGTGGCCGCCCGTCGCGATGGACCTGGTCGTGACGGCGGGGTCACCCGCGGCCACGGACGTGTTGGTTGACATGATCAGTCCACCTCCGGTTTGAGCGCCCTGATGTAGGCGACCGAGAACAGCGCGCCGACAAGCAGCAGCATCGTGGCGATGGCGGTGCCGAAGCCGAGCTGGCCGAAGCGGAACGCCTCCTGGTAGGCGAGCAGCGGCAGGGTCGTGCTGTCGGTGCCCGGTCCGCCGTTGGTCATCACGAAGATGAGCGCGAAGACCGAGAGCGTCTGCAGGGTCGTGAGCATGAGGTTCGTCGAGATGCTGCGGCGGATCATGGGCAGCGTGATGAGCGTGAAGCGCTGCCAGCCTCGCGCGCCGTCGACCTCGGCCGCCTCGGTGATCTCCGGTGGGACGTCGTTGAGGGCTGCCCGGTAGACGAGCATCGAGAAGGCGGTGCCGCGCCACGTGTTGGCGAGGATCACGCTCAGCAGGGGGAGCGTGTAGAGCCAGTTGGGGCCGGTGATGCCGATCGCGGCGAGCATCGTGTTGAGCGTGCCCGCATCGCTGAAGAACGCGTAGGCCGCGAACGCGGCGACGATCTCCGGCAGCACCCAGGCGGTCACGACGATGGTGCTCACGGTGCTGCGCACGAACCTGTTCGACGACTGCATGAGCACGGCGAGGCCGAGACCGAGCACGTTCTGCCCCAGGATCGCGGAGGCGACGAGGAAGATGAGCGTGATGAGCACGGACTTCGGGAAGTCGGGGCTCGCGAAGAGGTCGAGGTAGTTCTGGAACCCGACGAACTCCGCGCTCGAGGCGCCGACGCCGCTCAGCGTGGAGTTGGTGAACGAGCCGTAGAACGACGAGATGACGGGCCCGAGGAGGAAGACGGCGAGGAGTCCGACCGCTGGGATCAGCGGCACACCGCGGGTGACCCGCTGCAGCGCCTTCCGCTTCTTGGGGGCGGGCCGCCCCGTCTCGGGAGCGCGGGGCGCTCCCGAGACGGGGGAGAGGGTGGCGGTCATCAGCTCGACGCCGACGTCGTGTTCTCTTCGCCGACGATGCCGATGACGGCCTTGTCGTAGGCGGCGGCCGCTTCCTCTGGTGTCTGCTGACCCGTCATGACGGCTTCCATGGCAACCGTGATCGCGGCGGAGACCTGCGAGTAGTCGGAGTTCGCTGGGCGGAAGTTCGTGTCGGGCACGAGGTCCGCGAAGAAGCCGAACGTCGGGTTGGCGTCCGTGTACTCGGGGGCTTCGGCGACGTCGGTGCGCACCGGCACCTGGCTTGCTGCCACGTCGTAGCTCAGCGCGTTCTCCTGGTTGAGGGCGAGGCTGATGAAGTCCCAGGCCGCGTCCGGGTTCTTGGTCCCGGCGCCCATGGCGAGGGTCCATCCACCGGACATGCTCGTGACGCCCGGGTCCTGGCCGTCCTGCGTCGGCATCGGCGTGACCTGCATGACGTCCGACCATTCCGGCCACGGCTTCGAGCCGGAGTCGAGCCAGGTGCCGCTCACCCAGGAGCCGTCGAGGCTCATCGCGAGCTGCCCGTTCGGGATCCATTCGGTGTTGATGCTGGTGCCGACGTTCTTGTCGAGCGCCTCCTGCGGGGTCGGTCCGAGGCCGCCCTGGTAGATGTCGCCGACGAAGGAGAGCGAGTCGATGAAGCCCTGCGAGCCCGTTACCCACTTCTGCTCGTCGGTGTTGAAGAGCTCGTCCTCCGTGCCGGTGAGGAGCATCTGGAAGCCCTGCATCGAGGCGCCTTCTGACATGGCCTTGCCCGAGTAGATGTTGAAGGGGCGGATGTTGGGGTCGTGTGCCTTCACGGCTTCCGCGGCCGTGATGATGTCGTCCCAGGTCTTCGGCTCCCACGGCACCTGCACGCCGGCGGCCTTCAGGATGTCCTGGTTGTACCAGAGGGCGCGCGTGTCGGTGCCCATCGGGATGCCGTACACCTTGCCGTCGTCGCCGAGTCCGGCCTGGCGGGCGTTCTCGGGGAACTGCTCCCAGTCGGCCCAGTTCGCGACGTAGTCGTCGAGCGGGGCGAGGTAGCCGGCCTCGACGTCGGTCTTGACCATGAACGTGTCCTCGTACATGACGTCCGGCGCGGTGGCGGGGGAGCGGTTCATGAGGGCGAGCTTCGCGAAGTAGTCGGCTTCCTGCGCCTCGATCGGGATGAGCTCGACGGTCATTCCCTCGTTGGCCGCTTCGTACTCGGCCTTGACCTTCTGCATGTGGTCGTCCATCTGGGTGAACTGCCCGAACTTCTGGTAGGCGACCTTGATGGTGTTCGAGTCGCCTCCGCCCGAGTCGCCGCCCGCGCAGGCGGACAGTGCGAGCACAGAGGCGGCGGCGAGTGCCACGACCCCGAGTGTGCGATTTTTCATGGTGCTCCCTTGCTCCACGACCGTTCTCCGTGCGGCTCGACATCGGTGTCGCGCCTTCGGCCTGCCATAAGTAAACCGATTGGACTAACTCATGTCAAGAGCTTCTTGCCACCATGCGGCGGCCGGGGCTGGGAGGGTTCACGGCAGGGTTGACGGCAGGCTGGCGGCAGGCTGACGGCACGGACGACGGCACGGGTGAACGGCCTCGGGGCGTGCGGCCGGTGCGTGAGCCGGACGTGCGAGCTGAGTGCGACCCGGCAGCGCTCAGCGCGAGATCAGGAGCGCCGACGTGTGGGGCGCGAGGGTCTGGTCGAGCACGAGGCAGCCGGCGCCGACGGCGGCGACGTCCTCGCCGATCGTGGAGTTTGGGACGAAGATCGGGTGGTGGGGGATGAGGGCCGCGTCAGCGTTGACGAGCTCCTCGATGCGCGAGCGCAGCGCTGGCTCGATGCGGCGCCAGAACGGCCCGCCGCAGACGACGGTGTCGATGTCGAGCAGGTTGATGAGGCTCACGAGGGCGCGCGCGATCTGCGTCGCCGCGGCCTCGATGACCTCCATCGAGCGGGGCTGGCCGCGGACGGCGGCCGCCGCGAACTCCGTGAAGAGCCGGTCGACCTCGTCGAAGTCGGACCGGTCGACGCTCTCCTCGCCCGGGAGCGCGCCGATGCGGATGGCGTGCTTCACGAGGCGGTGCGGGACGACGAGCTCGCCGACGCAGCCGCGGCGACCGCACGAGCAGACGGGGCCATCCGCCTGCACCATGATGTGTCCGAGGTCGCCGGCGTTGTCGCTCGCGCCGCGGAGCACCTCGTGGTTGACGACGAGACCGATGCCGATGCCGGTGCCGTAGTAGAGGAACGCGAAGTTGTCGCGGCGGGGGCCGGAGTCGAGCCAGAGCTCGGCGACGGCCGCAGCGGTGACGTCCTTCTCGAGCACCACGGGGAAGCCGGTGGCCTCGCTGAGGGCGTCGCGCAGCGGCACCGACTCCCAGCCGTCGAGCATGGGCGGGTCGAGCACCACGCCGCGCGCCGAGTCGAGCGGGCCGGGGGCCGCGATGCCAACGCCGAGCACCCGGTCGCGGGGGATCCCGGCGCGCTCGAGGATCGCGGCGATCTCCCTCGTCATGTCGGCGATGACGACGCCGGGGTCCGGCTCGGTGGGGGTGCGCGTGCGGTGGTCGACGACGACGGCACCCGCGAGGTCGAGGACCGCGTAGGTGATGACGGTCGGGTCGAGGTGCACGCCGACGGCGTAGCGGCTCGTCGCGTCGAGGCGCAGCCTGGTGCGGGGTTTGCCCGGCCCGGTGATGAGGCGCTCGCCCTCCCGGACGAGGCCCCCGTCGATGAGGCGGCGGGTGACGTTCGACACGGTCTGGGCCGAGAGGCCGCTGGCCTGGGCGACCTCGACGCGGCTCACCCCGTCCGGGGCCCGGCGGATGAAGTCGAGGATGACGGCCTGGTTGTAGTCGCCGACGGCCAGCAGGTTGTGTCCTCGTCGCATGCGCCACCTCCCATCAACCCTGATCTTGGGAACTGACGTTCTCACATTTTCCGGCCGGCCGCGGACGTTCGCGATCGAATCCGCTGTGGCGCGTCGACTCCGGGCGTCCCAGTCGGCGCAGAGGGACGTCTCGGGGGTGAGTACGCTTGGACGGCGCCGCGCCCTTGAACGGGGCACGCGCATCCGGCACCGGATGCGCGTCGGCAGTCACAGGTTTCAGCACGAAGGAGCAACGATGACGGCAGCAAGAGTCACTCCCCAGGAAGCGTGGGACGACCTCGTCCAGGGCAACGAGCGCTTCATCAAGGGCGATCTCCTCCACCCGCAGCAGAGCGCGGCGCGCCGCACCGAGATCTCGGGCAGCCAGGCGCCGAACGCCGCGTTCCTCGGCTGCTCCGACTCGCGTGTCGCCGCCGAGATCCTCTTCGACTGCGGCCTCGGTGACCTCTTCGTCGCCCGCAACATGGGGCAGATCGCGAACGAGAACACGACCGCGACCATGGAGTTCGCCGTCGCCGAGCTCGGCGTGGCCCTCATCGTGGTGCTCGCGCACGGCTCCTGCGGCGCGGTGAAGGCCGCCATCAACCAGACCACGGCGCACCCGCGCGACGTGACGCCCGCCATCAAGGACGAGCTCGCGCGCATCCAGCCCTCCGTGCAGGAGGAGTGGTTCACGAGCGACCAGTCGACCCCGTACGTCGACGAGGCGCAGATCGACGTGGAAGCCGTCGGCCGCCGCCACCTGTACTCGACCATCAACTCGCTCGTGCGCAGCTCGCGTGTCATCAGCGACGCCGTCGCGAGTGGCGCGCTGAGCATCGTCGGCTGCCAGTACGAGCTGTCTGACGGCCGCGTCGCCCCCGTGACCGCGATCGGCCAGCTCGCCATCACCCGCTGAGCGCCGCGTGGCTGCGCCGACACGACTCGGCGCTTACATCGAGGTGCGTCGAAGTGCCTCGATGAGCGCGGGTGAGACCGTCCGGGCCTCCGCTCGTCGCGCTCGCGAGGACACGGACCTGCTCGGCAGGGTCTTCGAAGGCACGTACGCACGCCGCGATCGTCGCCGAATGGGTCGCTTTCACCCCGTAACGGCCGCCGAAATGGGGTGGAAGTGACCCATTCGGCGGTGGTGGCGGCAGTGGCGGCGTCGGCGTCGGCTGCGGGGCGGATGCGTCAGCCGGCCGAGCCCGAGGTGCTCGCGGGGTCGCGCAGCGAGTGCACGAACGCGAGCTTCTCGATGACCTTGTCCGGCAGGACGAACGGGTAGAGGTCGCGCTGCCCGAGCGAGCGGTTGACGACGTTCATGGCGGTCGCGAACGGCATCCAGCTGTCGACGACCACGTCGCGGGCGGACGCGCCCGCCTCCGGCGCGGGCAGCAGCTCGAACGCGACGGCCGTCTCGAGGGTGTCCTGGATGTGCAGGTAGTGCGCCCAGGTCTCCGCGAAGTCCTCGTACGGGTGCATCGTCGCGTAGCTGCTGAGGTAGTCGCTGCGCCAGTTCTCCGGCGGGCCCTCCTCGTAGTGGCGGTCGATCTCGGCCTGGTAGTCCGCGCGCTCGTCGCCGAACAGCTCCCTGGCCTCGTCGATGCGTGAGGTCTGCTCGACGAGCTGCCACTCGTAGTAGTGGCCGCTCTCGTGGCGGAAGTGCCCCAGCATGGTGCGGTACGGCTCGGCGAGGCGCTGCCGGACCTGCTCGCGGTAGCTGTCGTCGCCCTCCGCGAGGTCGATCGTGATGACGCCGTTGGCGTGGCCGATCGTGACGCTCTCCGACACGCTCGACAGCAGGTCGAAGACGGGCGTCTGGCCGACCGTGGCGGGCTCGCCGCTCTCCTTGGGGCGCGTCGCGAACCCGAGGCGGGTGAGGTCGCGCACCAGGTGCCGCTTCGACTCCTCCGCGATCGGGAAGAGGCGCAGGCCCTTCGCGTCGGCGTCGCTGGGGCGGGTGCGGGTGAGCTGGCAGCTCTCGCAGAGCCCGCCGGCCTGCGCGGTCAACCACGTGCATCCGGCGAGCTCGGCGTTGCTGCAGCGCCGCAGTCCGGCATCCGCCGCCGCCGTGCCCCCTTCGACGAGCACGTCGTCGAGGCCGAGCACGTAGCCCAGCTTGGACGAGCATCGCTCACAGGACACCGAGTCGAAGAAGACCTCGTTCTCGCACACATCACAGTCGAACCGTCGCACGGGGGGAGCCTCTCTTCTGCCGCGGCTCAGGGGTGCCGCGGCGACCGACCGATCACTGTACGCGGGCGCACATGGGAGGCCGCGGCGCTTGACAAGCCCCCTCGCGGGGCAGTCGGGGGCGCACCGGGTCAGACGGGGAGGCCCTTCTGGCGCAGGAGCGCGTTGAACCGCTCCGGGTCGGAGGTGCCGTCCTCGTTGTGCTTGCGGATGCGGGCTTCCCGCTCCAGGTGCCGACGCGCGTCGTGCAGCAGCGACTCCGCCCGCTGCGCCGGGACGGCGAGCACCCCGTCGAGGTCGCCGAGGATGAGGTCGCCCGGGTTCACGACGAGGCCCGCGATCGAGACGGGCACGTTGATCTGGCCGGGGCCGTCCTTCGTGGGGCCGCGGTGCGTGTGCCCGAGTGCGTAGGCGGGCATGCCGCCTTCCCGCCACTCGGCGACGTCGCGCAGGGCTCCGTCGAGGACGAAGCCGCCGAGGCCCTTCGCGAGCGCTGACGTGCGGATGAGCCCGCCGATGACCGCCTGGCTGAGGTCGCCGCCGCCCTCGATCACGATGACATCGCCGGGGTGGGCGTCCATCATCGCCTTGTGGATCATGAGGTTGTCGCCCGGTCGGATCTTGACGGTCACGGCCTGCCCCGAGAGGGGGGCGTCGCCGTGGTAGGCGGTGAGGCCGAGCGCTCCCACGGAGCGTCCGAGGCAGTCGCCGGCGACGGCGACCGGGATGGCGCGGAACGCGTCGATCAGCGCAGCCGGCAGCTCTGGCGCGCGCTCGCCGATGAAGTAGCCGGTCGGCCAGGCGGGTGCTTCGGTGGGTTCCTGCTGGGTCATGCGGTGCTCCGTTCGGGCGAGAGGGTGGTGGGGTTCGCGCAGGAGCGCGCGTCCGGGATGGCGCCGTCGAGGTAGCCGAGCACGTTGTGGGCGGCCGCCAGCGCCATCGCCTCGAGTGCCGCAGGCGTCGAGCCGCCGACATGCGGCGTGATGACGACGTTCGGGCAGGCGAGCAGCGGGTTGTCCTGCTCGATGGGCTCAGCCCAGGTGGTGTCGAGGCCCGCGGCGAAGAGCCGTCCGCTGCGGAGCGCGTCGACGAGGGCTGGCTCGTCGACGATCTCGCCCCTGGCCGTGTTCAGCACGATGGCGTCTGCCGGCAGCAGGGCGAGCTGGGCGGCCCCGATGAGGCCGCGCGTGTGCTCGTTGAGTGGCACGTGGAGGCTCAGCACGTCAGCCTGGCCGAGCAGTTCCTCGAGGGTGCCGACCATCGTGAGCTCGGGGATGGGGGCGTCGAGGCTGAGCCCGGGATCGAAGGCCAGCACTCGCATGCCGGTCGCCGCCGCGGTGCGGGCGACCCGCTGCCCGATCTGTCCTGCCCCGACGAGGCCGAGCGTTGCGCCGGCCAGCTGCCGCCCATCCTGCGCTCGACTCCAGCGGCCCTGCCGGATCTCCGCGTCCATCCAGGACACTCTGCGGGCGGCGGTGAACATGAGCGCGATCGTGAGCTCGGCGACGGACTGGGCGTTCGCCCCCGGTGTGGTGAGCACCGGGATGCCGCGCCGAGTCGCGGCTTCGACGTCGATGTTGCCGACGCCGACGCCGTGCTTCGTGATGACTCGAAGCGACGGGCACGACTCGATCGCCTCGGCCGACAGCTCGACGGTGCGGGAGATCACGGCGTCGACCGCTTCGCGCGCCAGGATCTCCTCGACCTCAGCCCGCCCGCCACCTTCCGGAAGGTAGATCACCCTGCTGCCGGACTCGGCGAGGGCATGCACCCCCGACTCGCCGAGGCGAGGGGCCGTCACGAACACCGTTGCGCTCATCGCACCGTCTCCTTCGTCGGTTCACAGTCCTGCTCGAGGTCCTGCTCTTGCTCTCGGTCCTGGTCCTGGTTCTGCTCTGCTCGGGGCGCTGGTCGTGTTCGGCCGCGCCCCCCTCTTCACTCGAGTGCCGGGGGCAGCCCGGTGCGCGGCACGTCGCGCACGCAGGCGCGCAGCGCGTCGACGAACTCGGGGATGCGTGCGTCGACGAATCTCGCGGTGGGCCCACCGAGCACGACGACGACGGGCTGCAGGTGCGGTCGCTCGGGATTCTCGGGGACGAGCATCGCCAGGCCGCTGTTGCCGGACTCCCGCTCGCCGTGGCTGAGCCCCCAGCCCCGCTCGCGGATCTCGTCGACCCGGTGTCGGAGGGCGGCGGTGTCGACGTCGATCGCCGGGTCTGCGTCGAGCTTCGCGAGCACGGCGTCGAGCATCTCCGGGCGCTCGCCGCTGAGAAGCGTCGTGGATGCGGCGCCGCGCCAGATCGGGAGCTCGTCGCCGACCTGGACCACGTGGCGGATGGTGTGTCGCCCGGGGGCCTGGGCGATGGCGACGCGCTTGAGGTCGCGGCGGACGTAGAGGCTCACCGTCTCGCCCGTCTGCTCGGCGAGCTCGCGGAGGCGCTCCAGTGTTGGGGCCGGAGCCGACCAGGCTGCCTTCGCGAATGCTCCCCAGCGGATCATGCGGGGGCCCACGCTCACGCGTCCGTCGGGGAGGAGCTGCAGCATCCGCTCGCCCACCAGGGTGTCGACGAGGCGCAGCACGGTCGTTCGCGGGAGCTCGCAGCGGCGGACGATGTCGGCGATGGCGAGCGACTGGCCCTCGTTCTCGAAGCAGTCGAGGACATCGAGGGCTCGGCTCACGGCGCGGATGCCGCCCGGTTCTGAGCGCTGGGCTGGTGCGTCTTCGGCGCTTGTCATGGGGTCTCCGGCTTCGGATCGTTTGCTTGCCCGGTCACACTAGCGTACCATCTGGTGGACAGATATGTCCGCTGTGTGGACAGTCAATCACAAGGGAGTGATCGTGACAGCAAAACGGAAGCTCATGGGCGCGGTGGGCATCGCCGCGACCATGGTGCTCGTCGGAGTGGCCGCGTTCGACGCGAGCCAGTCGACGACGGGGACCGACCCCAGCACCAAACTGACTTTCATGTCGCCCTCCGCCCCGGGCGGCGGCTGGGACCTCGCGGCCAGGGAATCGCAGCAGGCGCTCCGGGCCGGCGGCATCGTGAACAACGTGCAGGTCGTCAACGTGCCAGGAGCTGGCGGCACGATCGGCCTCTCCCAGTTCGTCGGCCTCGGCGCCGACCCGACCAACCTCATGATGACCGGCACGGTCATGATGGGCGCCATCAACGTCAACACCTCGACCGTCGACCTGTCGGACACGACCCCCATCGCGCGCCTCGCCGAGGACTACGAGGTCTTCATCGTCCCCGCGAACTCGCCGTACGAGACGCTCGACGACTTCATCGCCGACTGGAAGCAGAACCCGCACTCCGTCGCGATCGGCGGGGGAGGCGTCGGCGGGACCGACCACCTCCTCGCCGGACTGGTCGCCGAGGAAGCCGGCATCGACCCGGGCGACATCAACTACGTCTCCTACGCGGGCGGCGGAGAGGTGCTCACGTCGCTGCTCTCCAACACCGTCGCGATCGGGGTCAGCGGCTACAACGAGTTCAGCGACCAGATCGAGGCGGGCAACCTCCGTGCCCTCGCCGTCTCCGCTGAGGAGCCGATCGACGGCATCGACGTCCCGACGCTCATCGACCAGGGCGTGGACGTGCACCTCCCGAACTGGCGAGGCATCGTCGCGCCTCCCGGCATCACGGAGGCCGAACGAGACCAGCTCGTCGCCATCTTCGAGGAGATGGCCGCGACGCCGGAGTGGCAGGACACCCTCGAGCGCAACAGCTGGGAGCCGGCCCTCCTCACGGGAGACGACTTCGCCGCGTTCATCGAGGAAGACCAGGCGAGAGTCGACCAGATCATCGAGGAGCTCGGACTATGACCGGCGTCATCCCCACCTCCGCGTGGACGCAGCACGACACCACCTCCAGGCCAGGCTGGTGGCGTCGCCGAACGGGCCTCGTCGTGCCCGGCATCCTCACGCTGACCGGCATCGGCCTCACCATCGGCACGATCACCATGGACGTTCCCGGCAACGTCTCGCAGCCAGGGCCGCAGGTCTTCCCGGCCATCGTCACGGTCGCGGTCTTCGTGATCGCGGTGCTGCTGGCCATCGACGTGATCCGCAACCCGGAGCCGGAGCGCGTCGCCGAACCCGACCAGGCCGAGCTGCGCGGAGAGCGGCGAGTGATCGAGGAAGATCTCGACTACGACCTCGACGAGCTCGCCGTCGCCCAGGACCGCGAGCTGCAGGCCGAGCACATCCGCCCCCGCACCAACGTGCGCTCGCTCCTCGGCGCCCTCGGCACGACCATCGTGTTCATCGCGGCGCTCACCCCGCTCGGCTGGCTGCTCTCCGGAGCTTTCCTCTTCTGGGGCATCTCCCGGGCGCTCGGAAGCCGGCGTCCGTTCTTCGACATCTTCCTCGCCCTCGCGATGTCCTCCATCGTGCAGATCGCGTTCTCGATCGGGCTGGGCCTCAACCTGCCCCCCGGCATCTTCGTAGGAGTCCTCTGATGGATACGCTCGCCAATCTCGGGGAGGGGTTCCTGACGGTCCTCACCCCCATCAACATGCTGTGGGTGCTCATCGGCGCCGTGCTCGGCACCGCCGTCGGCGTCCTCCCCGGCCTCGGGTCCGCGATGGCCGTCGCCCTCCTGCTCCCCGTCACCTTCTCCCTCGACCCCATCGGCGCGTTCATCATGTTCGCGGGTGTCCTCTTCGGCGGACTCTTCGGCGACTCCATCGCCGGCATCCTCATGAACACCCCGGGCAACAGCACGGCCATCGCGGGCTCCATCGAGGGCCACATCATGGCCAAGAACGGTCGCGCGGCGCAGGCGCTGGCGACGTCGGCCATCGGCGCGTTCATCGGCGGCATCCTCGCGTCGATCCTCGTGGTCTTCTTCGCGCCCCGCCTCGCCGAGCTCGCGACCCTGTTCGGCCCCGCCGAGTACCTCGCGCTCGCCGTGTTCGCCTTCATCGCCATCTCCGCCGTCGTGACGCAGTCGATCATCCGCGGCCTCGCCGCCCTCGTGCTCGGCCTCGCGATCTCGGTCGTCGGCATCGACTCCATCTCGGGCGCCTCGCGCTACACGGCCGGCATCCCGGAGCTGTTCGACGGCATCGACATCGTCGTCATCACCGTCGGACTCCTGGCCCTCGGCGAGGTCTTCGCGGTCGCCGGCCGACGCGGCTACTCCGACGACACGGGGCTCATCCAGTCGAAGGGGCGCCTCTGGCTGTCCCTCCGCGAGCTCCGCCAGGCGATGCCCGCATGGCTTCGCGGCACCGCGATCGGGATTCCGTTCGGCATCATCCCCGTCGGCGGCGCCGAGGTGCCAACGTTCCTCGCCTACGGGACCGAGCGCAGGCTCGACAAGCGCCGGAAGAAGCCCATGTTCGGCCTCGGCGCCATCCAGGGCGTCGCAGGCCCGGAGGCCGCTGGCAATGCGACCGCCGGAACCGCGATGGGCGCGCTGCTCGCGCTCGGACTGCCGACCTCGGCGACCGCCGCGATCCTGCTCGCCGCCTTCCGGCAGTACGGCCTGCAGCCAGGGCCGCTGCTCTTCGAGCGGTCGAGCGAGCTCGTCTGGGCGCTCCTCGCGAGCTTCTTCATCGGCATGGTCGTGCTCCTCATCCTGAACCTGCCCTTCGCTCCGCTCTGGGCGAAGCTGCTCAAGATCCCGCGTCACTACCTCTACGCGAGCATCACGCTCTTCGCGATGCTCGGCGTCTACGCCACGAGCGGCAAGATCCTCGACCTCGTGCTCGTCGTCGTCATCGGCCTCATCGGCTTCACGATGCGGCGCTACGGGCTGCCGGTCGCCCCGATGCTCATCGCGATCATCCTCGGGCCGCTCGCCGAGACGGAGTTCCGCCGCGCGATGGCGGTCAGCGAGGGCGACCCGAGCGTGCTGATCGACAGCCCCATCACCATCACCCTCTACTCCGTTCTCGCGATCACCGTGGCGTTCGTCATCGTGCGCGTCATCCGCGCGAAGCTCGCCACCAGAAAGGAAGTCACGGTTTGACGGACAAGACATCGGGACCCCTCGCGGGGGTGCGCGTGCTCGACATGACCAACGTCCTCGCCGGGCCGTACGCGTGCTACCAGCTGGCCCTCATGGGGGCCGAGGTCATCAAGGTCGAGGTGCCGAAGGGGGGAGACCTCGCACGGAGCCTCGGCTCCGACTCGGAGCTGAACAGCGAGCTGATGGGGGTCTCGTTCCTGGCGCAGAACGCCCAGAAGCGATCGATCACCCTCGACCTGAAGTCGGACGGGGGCAAGGAGGTCATGCGCCGCCTGGTCGCCGAGGCCGACGTGCTCTGCGAGAACTTCCGACCGGGGGTGCTCGCGCGTCTCGGCTTCGGCTGGGAGGAGCTGCGCGCCATCAACCCACGCCTCGTGTACTGCGCGATCTCCGGATTCGGGCAGACGGGGCCGCTCCGATCCAAGCCCGCCTACGACCAGATCATCCAGGGCGGCTCGGGCATGATGAGCGTCACCGGCACGCCGGAGACCTCCCCGCTCCGAGCCGGCTACCCCATCGCCGACACGCTCGGCGGCCTCGCGGCCGCGTTCGCCATCACCTCGGCACTGCACGGGCGCGAGCGCACGGGCGAGGGATCCAGCATCGACGTGTCGATGCTGGAGACCGCGGTGACCGCCATGGGCTGGGTCGTCTCCAATCACCTCGTGGCAGGCCAGGTGCCCCGAGCGCTCGGCAACGACAACGGCACTGCCGCGCCGTCCGGCACCTTCCAGACGGCAAGCGGGGCGCTCAACATCGCCGCGAACAAGCAGGAGCAGTTCGAAGCCCTGACGCGGGTCATCGGGCGCCCGGAGCTGGCGGCGGATGCCCGCTTCAGCGACCGGGAGGACCGCAAGCGCTTCAGGGCCGAGCTCACGAGCGAGATCGAAGCGGCCCTCGGCGCCGAGGACACGGCCTACTGGGAGGAGCGGCTCTCGGCGGCGGGAGTGCCGGCGGCGGCGGTGCTCACGGTTCCCGAGATGCTCGAGAGCCCGCAGATCGTCGACCGTGAGCTCGTGCACGACCTCCCGTTCCCGGGACGAGAGGGGGAGACGCTGCGGGTGCTCGGCAACGGCATCCGCCTCGACGACCGCCCGAGCGCACCGACCATGCCGCCTCCGGGTCTCGGGCAGCACACCGACGAGATCCTGGGCGAGCTCGGCTACGACGCCGCGCAGATCCGAGCATTCCACGAGGAGCGAGCCGTATGACCAGCAGCGCCAGTCCCGCCGACCAGCCCACCGTCGCCGACACCACGGCGTGGTGGAGCACAAGCGTGACCCGGATCGCCCCGGGGGAGATCGAGCTCCGGGGGTATCCGATCGAGCAGGTCATCGGCAACGTCGGGTTCGTGAGCACGATCTGGCTGCTCACGACGGGGAGCTTGCCGAGCGCGACGGTCTCGAGCCTCCTCGAGGCGACCCTCGTCGCGAGCGTCGATCACGGCCCGCAGGCGCCCTCCATCGCGAGCGCACGCATGGCCGCCACGTGCGGCGTCGGCCTCAACTCGGCCGTCGCCAACGGCGTGAACGTCCTCGGGGACACGCACGGTGGCGCCGGCCAGCAGTGCGTGCAGCTGCTGAACGACCTCGTCGAACGCCACGAGACCGAGGGCGTCCCGCTGGATCAGCTCGCCCGTGAGGCGATCGCCGACCACAAGAGCCGGGGCGTGTTCGTGCCGGGCTTCGGGCACCGCTTCCACCCCCGCGACCCGCGGCGGGACCCGCTCCTGACGCTCGTGGAAGACGCGCTCGCCGCGGGAGATATCTCCGGGAGGCACCTTGCCGCCGGGCTCGCGGTGGAGCGGGCCCTGGAACGGGGGGAGCGGCGCATCCCCATGAACATAGACGGCATCTCCGCGATCGTCTACGCGGAACTCGGCGTCGAGCCGGAGCTCGCGAGGGGCCTGTTCGTGCTCTCCCGCTCCGTGGGGATCCTCGCCCATGCGTGGGAGGAGAAGCAGGCGGGCCAGCGCATCAAGGGGCCGCTGCCCCCGCCCCTCCTCGCCGACTACACCGGCGAGCCGAGTCGGGACGTGCCAGGCGCGCGCCGCCCAGCTACTCCCTGACCGCCCCCTCGAGCATCCCCTGGATGAAGTGCCGCTGCAGGAAGATGTAGAGCACGACGACGGGCAGCGCGACCATGATGGCGCCCGCCGCGAGCAGCGCGGTGCCCTGCGTGTACTGCCCCTGGAAGAAGGCCAGGCCCAGTGGCGCGGTGCGCACGCTGCCGTTCGGTGACATGACGAGGGGGATGAGGAACTCGTTCCAGGTCCACATGAACGTCAGCAGCACGAGCGTCAGGATGGCGGGCCGGCCGATGGGGACGAGCACCTGCCACAGGATGCGCATGGAGCCAGCCCCGTCGAGCTTGGCCGCGTCGATGAGCGCCTGGCTGGAGGAGCGGAAGTAGGTGCGCATCCAGAACGTGCCGAACGCGATCGACATGGCGATCTGCGGGAACGCGACGCCCCACACCGTGTTCGTGAGGCCCACGGTGCGCAGGTCGAAGTAGAGGGGCACGATGAACGCCTCGGTCGGCACCATGATGCCGAGCAGGAAGAGGTAGAAGATGGGCGTCGCGCCGCGGAACTTCATGGTGCCGAGCGCGTAGCCCGCGAGGATCGACGCGAGCACTGCGACCACGACCACGATGGCGGCGACGACGACCGAGGTCAGCATGTACTGCCCGAACCGCGCGACCTCCCACGCCGTGGGGAAGTTCTCCCAGTGGAAGACGCGCCCTTCCTGCGCGACGCTCGCGTTCTCCGGCCCGAACGCGAGCGTGACGATGACGCTGATCGGGCCGAGGATGACCAGCCCGAAGACGCCGAGGATCAGGTAGTTCGCGACCTTCTCGAACACGGAGACGTTCATGCGCGGTCCCCGATCCGGTTCACGACGAAGTTGATGGCGAACACGATGAGGGTGAGCACGGCGCCGACGGCGGTCGCGGCCCCGACCTCGCCAAGCTCGAACGCGCGCCGGTACACCTCGAAGCTTGGCACCGTCGTGGACGTGCCAGGACCGCCGCTCGTGGTGACGTAGATGAGGTCGAAGGTCTTGAGCGCCGCGACGATCGTGAGCGTCAGCGCCACCGTGATCTCGCCCCGCACCGAGGGCAGCGTGATCGAGAAGAACTCGCGCACCGGGCCCGCGCCGTCGAGCCTGGCCGCCTCGTAGAGCTCCTTCGGCACGCGGCTCATCCCGGCCATGAGCAGCACGGTCACGAGGCCGAGCGACACCCACGAGCCGATGAGCCCGACGGCCGGCAGCGTGAAGGTGTAGTCGCCGAGCCACGCCCGCGTCCAGCTCTCCAGCCCGACGAGGCGCAGCAGCCCGTTGAGGGGCCCGTCGGGCGCGTAGATCTGCCGCCACGTGACCGCGACGACGACCATCGCGATGACCTGCGGCAGGAAGATGAGCGTGCGGAAGAAGCCGAGGCCCCGCACCCGCGCCCGCGTGAGGATCGCCGCGAGCATGAGGCCCACCGCGAGGGGCAGGATCGAGTAGAAGAAGATCAGCACGAACGCGTGCCCGAACGCCTCCCGCAGCCGCTCGTCCTGCACGATCTGCACGTAGTTGTCGAACCCGACGAAGGTGGATGCGCCCAGCCCGTCCCACTCGAAGAACGAGAACTGCACGGCCCGGCCGAGCGGGAACAGCAAGAACGTGCCGTAGAGGAGGAACGCGGGCGCGAGGTACGCGAACGGCACCCAGGCGGGGGTGCCGCGGCGGGCGCCCTTCGCCTGGCGGCGTTCGCGCGCCGTCGCGCTCGGGCTCGTCATTCGGGGCGTCGCTCGGGCTGCGCGGGCGCCTTCGGGCGCAGGCTACTCATTCGCCGCGATGAAGTCGGCATAGTCGGTCTCGAGGGTCTCGGTGAACTGCTCCGGCGTGAGCTGCCCGTCGATGAGCCCCTGCAGGGACTGGCCGATGGTGTCGCCGAAGGTCGGCGTCGCGTAGTCCAGGTAGGGGAGCACGCTGCCCGACTCGGTGACCTCGCCGAACGCCCCGTAGATGTCGGCGAAGACGCCGGACTCCGGCGCGAGCTCAGCCGAGTTGTTGACGGGCAGGTTGCCGGTGTCGGCCAGGATCTGCATGGCCTCGTCGCTCGTCAGGAAGTCGATGTAGGCGGCCGCGACGTCCGTGTTGTCTGCCGCGGAGGTCATCGCGAACGGGAGTCCGGTGCCTCCGGTCGTCGCGAGCGCCCCGTCGCTCGTCTTCGGGACGAAGAAGCCGAGGTCGTCGCCCATGCTCGCCTCGAGATCGGCCGCGAGCCACGAGCCGCCGATGAGGAACACGCCGTTGCCCTCGGCGAGCGCCTGCCAGGCCGCGTCGTAGTCGGTGCCGTTCACGCCCGTGTTGAAGTAGCCGTCGTCGACCCAGCCCTTGAGCGCGGTCGCCGCCTCCACGTTCTCCGGAGTGGTCCAGCTCGCGCCGGGGTTGCCGAGCCCGAGGTTCGTGATGGTCTCCGCATCCACGTACTCGCCCTGGAGCGGGCCGAACACGTGGCCCGCCGGCCACTGCTCGATGTTGCCGAGCTGCATGGGCGTCTCGCCTGCGGCCTTCGCCGTCGCGAGCGCCGCCTCGAACTCGGGCCACGTTCCCGGCACCTCGACGCCGAGCGACGCGAGCTTCGCCTTCGAGTAGAAGATGCCGACGACCTCGCCGACCTGCGGCAGGCCGTAGAGGTTGCCGTCTCCGAAGACCTTCGCGTCCTCGCTGTACGTCGAGTACTGCAGGATCGACTCCTGGTAGCGGTCGAACCAGCCGTAGGCCTCCGCGTAGTCGTCGAGCGCGCGCAGCTGCCCGGCCTCGACGAACGCCCCCATCGTGTTGCGGCCGTTGTTGGCCTGCACGACGTCCGGCGCGTTCTCGTCGGTCAGGGCGAGGCGCAGCGTCGTCGCGAGGTCGTCGAAGGCCTGCGAGTTCCGCTCGATCGTGACGTTCGGGTACTTCTCCTCGAACGCCGCGTTCAGCTGCTCGATCTGCTCGTTCTGCCCGCCGCGCACCTCCTGGTCCCACACGGTCAGCGTGACGTCGCCGACCTGCGAGATATCGGTGCTGATCTCCGCCGTGGAGGCATCGGGGGCGGCCTGCTGGCCCGTGCCGGGCGCGCATCCCGCGAGGGTGAGCGCGAGTGCCAACCCGCCGGCGACCGCCGCGGTTCTCCGATGCTTCTCGTTCATGTTCGGCTTCCTTCTTTCGCTGAGGGTGCGTTTCGTGCGATGGGGGACCAGCGGTCAATTGTCGCGGATGCGGTGCCGACAGCCCGGCTGGGTCGGCTCTGGCGCGCCGGTCAGACTCCGGGGAAGTGGTCGACGAGGCGGAACGTGGCCTCCGCGCGGCGGACCGCGCCTGGGCGCTCCGACGGCAGCACGTCCTGCAGGAAGCCGTACCGCTCGGTGAGCTCGGTGTCTCCCGAGGCGCGCGTCGCATCCCACCAGTCGGCGATGTCGCCCCAGCCTGGGGCCGCGAGCGAGCCGCCGAACTGCTGCACGGCGAGGGCCGAGCAGAGCGCCGAGAACTGGAGGCGCTGCTCGAGCGGCCAGTCGCGCAGCGAGCCGAGCACGAAGGATGCGCCGAACACGTCCCCGGCGCCGGTCGCGTCGAGGGCGCGGACGGGCACGGCGGGAACCTGGACCTCTTGCCCCGTCGCGGAGTCGATGCCGATCGCGCCGTCCTTGCCGCAGGTCACGACGACGATGGGCACGTGCTCGGCGAGGGCGCGGGCCGCGGCGAGGGGTGAGCTGGTGCGCGTGTACTCGACGGCCTCCCGCTCGTTCGGCATGAAGGCGTAGCAGGACGACAGGGGCTCGAGCACAGCTCGGTCCCACACGCCCGTGTCGTCCCAGCCCACGTCGGCGAAGATCCGGGTGCCGTCGGCCGCCGCGCGCAGCCACCACGGCTCCTGCTCGAGGCTCGTCATGGCGCCGAGCTCGGCGAGCGCGGTGCGGCTCGAGACGCCGTCGCTGAGGAGCGCGTCGCTCGAGATGGGGCTCGGGTGCCCGTGCGTGATCATGCTGCGGTCGCCGTCCTGCGCCACGGAGACCGTGACCGCGGTATGCCAGTTCTCGAAGCGCCGCGAACGGCTGAGGTCGATGCCCTCGTGCTCCTCCAGCAGCTCCCAGCACCAGCGCCCGTAGACGTCGTCGCCGAAGACGGAGGCGAGCGAGGTGGTGAGCCCGAGGCGGCTGGCCGCGACGGCGAGGTTGGCGATGCCGCCCGGCGTCGACCCCATGCCCTCTGCCCACACCTCCGTGCCCGCGCTCGGCGAGCCGTGGAGGTCGGTGAAGACGATGTCGAAGAAGACGGAGCCCGCGAGGACCACATCGAATCGCGCACCATCGACCGAGTCGGTCGGGGGTGTGTCGTGATGGGCCGAAGCCATCGCGGCTCCTCTCGGTAGCAACAGCGGTGTTGCTCACACATCCTGCGCGGTGATCGTTCGTGCGTCAAGTCCCGCTCGTTCGTGCTTGCGACGTGCTCGTTGGTGACTGCTACGATGCCTCGCATGCTCACCACGACGCGTCAGGCTCGCATCCTGCAGTCGCTGCGCGCGGACGGTCAGGTCACGGTCGAGGAGCTCGCCGTCGAGTTCGGGGTGTCGCCGTCGACGGTCCGGCGGGACCTCAACGCCCTCAGCGCCGAGGGGCTGCTTCGCCGCGTCCGAGGTGGTGGCGGCGTCGAGCCCGACCGGGTGCCGTTCGCCGAGGTCGCGACCCACCAGAGCGCGCAGAAGACCGCCATCGCGGCGCGGGCCGCCACGCTCGTCCGGGACGGCGACGTCGTCCTCATCGACATCGGCACCACGACGGCGCTGCTCGCCAGGCAGCTGCGGGGGCGACGCATCACCGTCATCACCTCGAGCCTCGCCGTGGTGGACGCGCTCCGCGACGACGACGCCGTCGAGCTCATCGTGCTCGGCGGGGTCGTGCGGAAGAACTACAGCTCAATGGTTGGGGTGCTGACCGAGCAGGCGCTCGCGCAGATCCGCGCGACCGTGTGCTTCCTCGGCACGAGCGGCATCAGAGCAGACGGCACGATCTCCGATACGACCGGCACCGAGGTACCCGTGAAGCTCGCGATGATCGCCTCCTCGCAGCGCACGGTCGTGCTGGCGGATGCCACGAAGTTCCCTGGAGTCGGTCTGCTGAGCGTGTGCGGCGCATCCGCCATCTCCGCGATCGTCACGGAAGACCATGCGGACCCGGCGACGCTCGCCGTGCTGCGGACAGCGAAAGTCGAGGTGATGTTCTCGTGAAGCTCACGATCATCGGAGGCGGAGGGTTCCGCGTCCCCCAGGTGTTCGAGGCGGTGGCCTCCGACGAGGCGCCCGTGCGCATCGACGAGCTGAGCCTCTACGACGTCTCGCCGGAGCGGCTGGCGATCATCCGCGTCATCGTCGAGCGCATCGCGAGCGAGAAGCGCTTCGCGCCGCGCATCAGCGTCACGACCGACCTCGAGGAGGCGCTGCGCGGGACGGACTTCGTGTTCAGCGCCGTCCGCGTGGGCGGCACGGCCGGCAGGATCGCGGATGAGCGCATCGCCCTCGAGCTGGGGGTGCTCGGCCAGGAGACGGTCGGGCCTGGCGGGCTCGCGTATGCGCTGCGCACGATCCCGTTCATGGTCTCGCTCGCCGAGACCATCAAGCGGGTCGCTCCCGATGCCTGGGTGATCAACTTCACGAACCCCGCCGGAATCGTCACCGAGGCGATGCGGGGCGTGCTCGGCGACCGTGTCGTCGGCATCTGCGACACTCCGATCGGGCTCATGCGCCGAGCGGCGGCGGTTGCGGGGGCCCGCGTCTCCGCCGGCCTCGAGGGTCGGGGAGAGCCCTCGGATATCGCCTTCGACTACGTCGGCTTGAACCACCTCGGCTGGCTGCGCTCGCTGCGGGTCGACGGCGTCGAGCGCCTGCCGGAGCTGCTCGCGTCCGACACGTCCCTGCAGCGCATCGAGGAGGCGCGCCTGCTCGGCTTCGACTGGGTGCGGGCGCTCGGCGCCCTGCCCAACGAGTACCTGTACTACTACTCGTTCACGCGGGAGGCCAACGCCAGCATCCGTGCCGCGGACGCGACCAGGGGCGAGTACCTCGACGCGCAGCAGGGCGAGTTCTTCGCGAACCCGGGCGCCGACCCCTTCGAGTCGTGGATGCGCACCCGCCACGAGCGCGAGGCGAGCTACATGGCCGAGAGCCGCGAGGAGGGGGAGGAGCGCGAGGTCGAGGACGTCGCGGGCGGCGGCTACGAGAGCGTCGCGCTCGACCTCATGGCGGCTCTCTCCTCCGGGCGGCCAGCCACCATGATCCTGAACGTGCGCAACGGCTCCCTCGTGCCCGCGCTCCCCGACGACGCGGTTGTCGAGGTCGGCTGCGTCGTCGACGCCGATGGCGTGCATCCGTGGCCGGTCGCGCCCCTCGAGGGCGAGATGCTCGGGTTGATGGTGCAGGTGAAGTCCGCCGAGCGGCTGGTCATCGAGGCCGCGACGCGCGGCTCCCGCGAGCTCGCCTGGCGCGGCTTCGCGGCGCATCCGCTCGTCGACTCGGTCGGGGTGGCCCGGAAGCTCGTCGACAGGTACAGCCAGCACTTCGCCGGGATCGGTGCGCTGCTGCGGTAAGCCGAGCGTGGCGCGTGTCGTCAGCGTGAGCGCGAGGCCCGGCTCATGGCGCGCAGCAGCAGCTTCCGCGGGACGAGTTTCGAGGCGATCGTCAGGGACGTGTTGATCGGGCCGGGGACGACGGAGGGTCCAGGGTTCGGCTTCTTGAGTTCGCGGAGCGTCAGGCCGACGACCTTGCGGGCCGTCATCTTCGGCAGGCCGGAGCCGATGTCCTTGCCGGCGACCTCGAAGAACTCGGTTGCGGTGGGGCCGGGGGAGAGCGCGAGAACGCGCAGCCCGGTGCCTGCCGACTCGGCCCACAGTGCCTCGGTGAAGCTGCGGACGAACGCCTTGGTCGCGCCGTAGACGGCGAAGCCCGGCGTGGGCTGGTAGCCGGCGACGCTCGCGACGTTGACGAGGAAGCCGTCGCCCGCGCGCAGCTGCGCGATGAAGGTGTGCGTGAGGTCGACGAGCGCCGCGACGTTGAGCGCGATCTCGGCGCGCACCCGCTCGGGGTCCTCCTCGTGGAAGCCGCCGCTCGTGCCGAACCCCGCGTTGTTGATGAGGCTCGTCACGCTCACTCCGCGGCCCTCGAGCTCGGTCCCGAGTGCGGACGCGGCGCCCGGCTCACCGAGGTCGGCGGCGATCGTCGTCACCGTCACGCCGAACCGGTCGCGCAGCTCGGCGGCGAGGCTCTCCAGCTTCGATTCGCGCCGGGCCACGAGCACGAGGTCGCTGCCGCGAGAGGCGAGCTGGCGGGCGAACTCCGCCCCGAGCCCAGAGCTCGCGCCCGTGATGAGCACTGTCTGGGATCCGAAACGAAGGGGGAGCATCCGGGAAGTCATGCCGTCAATGTACGGGTGCGTGACGGTGGAAGCCTGCGCGTGGGCCCTGCCGTCCCCGCAGCTGCCGGGACGCGGTTCGGGGGTTGCCCGCCCGGGCACGCCCCGCTCCGCCTCCGTTCCACCTCCGCCGCGGCGCGGCCGGTTCTCCGCCGTCGCGCAGCCAGACGAGGAATGCAGGCCCGTTCGGAAACGAGCCTGCATTCGCCGTGGGGATGCGTTCCGCCTCAGCGGCGGTCAGCGGCGGTCAGCGACGGACTGCGGGGGCAGCGGAGTCAGCGCGGGTCAGCGTGCGCCGGCGGTCTGACGCGCCTCGCGCTTCTCGTCCCGATCCGTGTCCCTCGCCCGCATCGCCTTCTCGTCGTCGAGCCAGTTCGCGCCCTTGTTGTGGAGGAAGAAGACGTAGACGACGAGCGACGCGGCGATCGCGATGGTGACGTAGACGATGAACAGCGGCACCTGCTGCGCTTCGCCGGCGGCCGTGTAGAGGAGCGGCGCCGTGCCGCCGAAGATGGAGTTCGCCATGGCGTAGCCGAAGCCGACGCCGAGGGCGCGGATGTGCGTCGGGAACAGCTCGGCCTTCACGACGGCGTTGATCGACGTGTAGCCGGTGAGGATCACGAAGCCGCCCACGAGGATGCCGAACGCCGCGAACTCGTTGGTCTGCTGCGGCAGGTAGGTGAGCAGGAACCACGTGTAGAGCACGCCGCCCGCGCCGAAGAACACGAGCAGCGTCTTGCGGCCCACGATGTCGGACAGCCAGCCGCCGATGGGCTGCAGCAGCATGAGCACGGTGAGCGCGATGAGGTTCAGGATCGTGCCGGACACGACGTCGTCGCCCGCGAACGCCTTCTTCACGATGCCGGGGCCCGTGACCGAGTACGTGTAGAAGGCGACGGTGCCGCCCATCGTGATGAGGAAGCAGAGCAGCAGCGGGCGCCACTGGTGCAGGATGAGCTCCTTCATCGAGCCGGAGGAGCGGGACTTGCCGTCCTTCACCGACTCGAGCGCCGACTCGCTGAGCGACTCGTCCATGGTGCGTCGCAGGTAGAAGACGACGATCGCGGCGACGCCGCCGATCGCGAACGCGATGCGCCAGCCCCACTCGGAGATCGCCTCGGTCGGCATGGCCAGCACCATGATGAGGAGCGTCGCCTGCGCGAGCACGTGGCCGCCGACGAGGGTCACGTAGTGGAACGACGAGAGGAAGCCGCGGCGGCCGCGGATGGCCGCCTCCGACATGTAGGTCGCGCTCGTGCCGTACTCGCCGCCCGTCGCAAAGCCCTGCACGAGGCGGCAGACGATGAGGATGATGGCTGCTCCGGCGCCGATGACGGCAGCGGAGGGGGTGAGGGCGATGACAAACGAGCATCCGGCCATGATCGACACCGACACGGTGAGGGCGAGGCGACGCCCGTGGCGGTCCGCGAAGCGGCCGAAGAACCAGGCCCCGATGGGGCGCATCAGGAACGTGACGGCGAAGATCGCCCAGATGTAGATCTGCGAGTTCTTGTCCTCGGAGTCGAAGAACTGGAACTCGAAGTACGAGGCAAAGACCGAGTAGACGTAGACGTCGTACCACTCGACGAGGTTGCCGGCCGAGCCCTTCAGGGTGTTGGAAACCGAGCGGCGCAGGCTGCCCGGCACTTGTGTCGTCGTCATTGACTTCTCCATCGTCGTTGATCTTCATCTGCCAGCAGGCGGAGCCCTGGCCCCACCTCGGTGTGGGTGTACTGGACAACTCTCTGCACCGGGCAAGGGGCGCGGGCGGATCCTTACATTCCCTTTACGTGGACCTCGCATCTCTGCCCGCGCCTACCATTGGGGGTATGCGTGTGCTCGTCGCCGAGGATGACGCGTCCGTCTCCGCCGCCCTCGCGGCCGTGCTCGGCCGCGCCGATCACGCCTGCGTGCAGGTCGCCCGCGGCAGCGACGTGCTGCTCCAGCACCGAGACGCCGAGCTCGTGCTCCTCGACCTGGGACTCGAGGACATGGACGGCCTGGAGGTGCTCAGGCGGCTCCGCCAGGTGAGCCAGGTGCCCGTCATCGTCGTCACGGCCCGCGGCGACGAGCGCTCGACGGTGCGAGCGCTCGGCCTCGGCGCCGACGACTACCTCGTGAAGCCCGTTCGCATGCACGAGCTGCTCGCCCGCATCGACGCCGTCGCCAGGCGTCGCGCGCCCGCGGCCGAGCCCGAGGTGGTGCAGCTCGGCGACGCGAGGATCGAGCTGCTCTCGCGGCGGGTCGTCGTCGGCGGCGCCGAGGTCTCGCTCACGCCGACCGAGTTCGAGCTGCTCGCGATTCTCGCGAAACGGCTCGGCAGGGCCGTGAGCAGGCAGGAGCTCCTCGACCAGGTGTGGGGCGACGCCTACGCCGCCACCTCGCGCTCCTTCGACGTGCACCTCGCGCAGCTGCGCCAGAAGCTGCCCGCCGTCGCCATCACCACGATCCGCGGCTTCGGCTACCGGCTCGAGACGAAGCCGGCGCGATGAAGCTGCAGGTGCTGCTGCCCCTCATGCTCTTCGGACTGCTCACGGTCATCGCCATCATCGTCCCGGCCAGCGAGGGCATCGCCGTGAACCGCACCCAGCAGCTCACCCTGCAGCGCGCCACCTCGATGGACCAGATCGTGCAGCGCGCGGAGACGGCGGTGGCCGCCGACGACGCGTCCGGGCTCGAACGCTACCTCGAGCGCTTCGCCGAGACGTACGGCGAAGCGGCGATGGTCGTCGACAGCGAGGGCCAGGTCGTGTCCGCCGTCGGCGGCATCGAGCTGGACCCGCAGGTCGCGTCGCTCGTGCTCGCCGCGTCGCGCACGGTGCCGCAGCGCTCCATCTCGACGATCTACCCGTGGAGCGACGACACCCACCTCGTGGCCGAGCCGTTCGCGAACGGCGCGAGCGCCGCATCCGGGGCGGTCGTCCTCGAGGTGAACCAGACGGAGGCGAAAGCGCAGATCACCGGCTGGTGGGCGCTCGTCGCGCTCGCGGGCCTGCTGCTCCTGCTGCTGCTCTTCGCCGCGTCGCAGTTCTGGACCAGCTGGGTGCTGCGTCCCGTTCGTGCCCTGGACGCGGCCGCGAACGCCCTCGCCGAGCAGCGGGAGCCCGACCTCGCGGCCGCGACCGGGCCCCTTGAGCTCAGGCGCCTCTCCTCCTCGTTCGCGCGCATGTCGAGGGGAGTCGAGGACGCGCTCGAGCAGCAGCGGGGGTTCGTCGCCGAGGCGTCGCATCAGCTGCGCAACCCGCTCGCCGCGATCCGCCTGCGCATCGACGCCCTCCCGCGCGACGAGGCGGAGGAGGCGGCGCTGGAGGCCGTCGGCGGCGACCTCGACCGTCTCGAGCACGTCGTCGACCGGATGCTGGTGCTCGCCGACGCCGAGCACCGCGCCACGGCAGAGGCGAGCGGCAGGCGCACGGGCTTCGCCGACGGCGCCGCGCGAGAGCACCTCACCTCGGCGGCCATGCTCACGGCGCCCCACGAGGAGCGCTTCCGCGAGGAGGGCATGCGTCTGCGGTTCGACGGCGACGAGGAGATCAGGGTCGCGTGCCGCAAGAGCGACCTGGAGGAGATCGTCGAGACCATGCTCGACAACGCGCGGAAGTACGCGGGCGAGGGGGCGAGCGTCACGATCCGGTTCGCCGCGGCGCCCAGCTCCGGGTGGTCCGCGGCGGTGCCCGGCGAAGGAGAGCCTGACGGCCCGCTCGACGGCCGCAGCCAACCGCCTGAGGCGTTCGAGGCGTTCGCGGAGTTCGAGATCGACGGCCCACGCGCGGTGCTCGAGATCAGCGATGACGGACCAGGCGTCGACGAGGACGAGCTCGCCCAGCTCGGCACGCGGTTCTGGCGCTCGCCGAGCCACCGATCCCTGCCGGGGACCGGGCTCGGCCTCGCGATCGTCGGGGAGCTGGCACGCGCCAACCGCGCCACCGTCGACTACGACCGCGCCCCAGAAGGAGGGCTCCGCGCCCGCATCAGCTTGGTGCGGACGTGGTGACCCTCACGAGGCGCGGCCTGCTGTTCGGCGCCGGTGCGGCCTCGGCCGCCGCCGCGACCTTCGCGCTCGCCGGGTGCTCCCTCGGGCAGCCGTCCCCGCGCATCCGCATGGCCTGCGGCGAGCAGGGCGGCACCTACGTGCAGTTCGGCGAGCTGCTCCGCGAAGCGCTCCGCCGAGACGGCACTGCGGGGCTCGACGTGGTCACGACGGGTGGCAGCGTCGAGAACCTGGCCATGCTGCAGGCCCGCGACGCCGAGCTCGCCATCGTGCTCGCCGACGCGGCGGCGACCGACGCGCAGAACAAGGTCGCGATCGGGCGCGTCTACCAGAACTACCTGCAGTGCTTCGTGCGCTCAGACGGGCCCGTCAGCGCCATCGGCGACCTCGCCGGGCGGCGCGTCTCGGTCGGGGCGCCCCAATCAGGCGCGGCGCTCACCGCCAGGCGGCTCCTCGGCACGCTGGGCCTCCTCGAGGGCCCGGGCGCGAGCGTCATCTCCGAGCTGTACCTCGACGGGGCCGTCTCCGCCCTCGAGGCCGGCACCGTCGACGCGATCTTCTGGTCGGGCGGACTGCCGCTCCCCGCCGTGCAGGACCTCGACACCGCGGTGGAGCTCGTCGACCTCACCGATGCGCTCCCGGCCCTCGAGCTCGAGCATCCCGGCGTCTACACGCTCACGGCGGTTCCTGCCAGCACCTACGGGAGCGCCGAAGCGGTTCCCGCGATCGGGGTCTCCAACTACCTGCTCGCCAGGCCCGACCTCCCGGACCAGGTGGCGAGGGCGCTCGTCGACGTCCTCATCCGAGACGCCGCGCAGCTCGTGCCGGAAGGGTCGCTCGGCGTGCAGTACCTGACCGCGTCGAACCTCATCGACACCCTCCCCATCGCGCTGCACCCCGCCGCCCAGAGACGCTACCGGGAGCTCTACGGCTGACCGGCCTCGAGACAGTGCGGGATGCGGGACGCGGGACGCGGGACGCGGGATGCGGGATGCGGGTGCGAGATGCTGGCCGCGGGACCTCAGCCGAGGAAGGCGTGGGCGACCGTGAAGATCGTCACGCCCGCGAGGGCGCCCACGATCGTTCCGTTCAGGCGGATGTACTGCAGGTCGCGGCCCACCATGAGCTCGATCTTCTCGCTCGTCTCATCGGCGTCCCAGCTGGCGACGGTGTCCGAGATGATCGACGAGATCTCGTGCCGATACCGGTCGACGAGGAACACCGCCGCGTCGATGACCCACGTGTTCACCCGCTGCTGGAGCTGCGCATCCGTCGTCAGTCGCTGACCGATGTCGACGAGCGCCGCCGTGGCGCGGGTGCGGAGCGCGCTCTCCGGGTCGGCGAGCGAGCGCAGGAGGCCCGTCTTCGCGGCGTTCCAGGCCTCCGCGGCGAGCTCGCGCATGCGGGGGCTGTCGAAGATGTTGCCCTTGGCGCCCTCGAAGCGGGCGATGAGCTCCGGGTCGTGCTGCAACTGGTCCGAGAGGCGAGCCAGGTAGCCGTCGATGGCGGCCCTGGCGGGATGCGCGTCGTCCGCTCGCACCGCCGCGACGAACTTGACCGCCTCGTTGTACGCGGTGTTGTCGACGAGCTTGGTCGCGACCGACGGAACCCACGAGGGGAGACGCCTCGACACGAGGCCATCGAAGGCGCTCTGGTTGGCGGCGAGCCACGCGGCGGCGCTGTCGGCCGCCAGGTCCACGGCGCCCCGATGCGCGCCGGTCGCGACGACGCGCGACATCCACTCGCCCAACGGGGGAGCCCACTGCGGCTCCACGAGGTGCTCGCGAGCCAGGTCCTCGATGAGGCCCTGGACGTCGTCGTCGCTGAGCGCCTCGAGCACCCCCGTCGCCATGATGGAGGCCTCGGAGGCGATCCGCTCCGCGTGCTCCGGCTGCTCGATCCATTCGCCGAGGCGGGCCGCGATCGAGGTGGCCTGCAGCTTCGTCCGCACCACGTCGCCGCGCAGGAACTCGGTCTCCACGAACTCGCCGAGCGTGCGGCCGATCTCGTCCTTCCGCTTCGGGATGATCGCCGTGTGCGGGATCGGGATGCCCAGCGGGTGCCGGAAGAGCGCCGTCACGGCGAACCAGTCGGCGAGCGCGCCGACCATGCCGCCCTCCGCGGCTGCGCGAACGTACGCGAACGCTGGCACATCTCGTTGCAGCGCGAACGCGACCACGAACACCACCGCCATGAAGAGGAGGGCCCCCAACGCCACCGCCTTCATGACTCGCAGGCTGCGCCGGCGCTCCTGGTCTGCGGGGCTCAGAAGCTCGGTCGGGGTGCGCGACATGCGGTCATCTTTGCACGCCTGAGCCGGACGGCGACTGCGGGGTGCCCCAGGTCTGCCTCGGGTCTCCGGGGATTCCCCGACGGGCCGAGATCGACAGACTGGACGCATGACTTCGCACTCCAGGGGCTCGTTCCGGTCGGCGGCCGACGGGGCGTCCACGACCTCGTTCATGTGGTGGATGGTGTTCGTGCTCGTCGGCGCGCTCAGCGGAGTCGTGTCGTCGCTGGCGTCCGCTCAGCTCGCGGTCGGCACCCAGCAGCAGGAGGCGCTCACGATGATCTTCTGGGTGTCCCTCGTCGTGAGCGGCATCTGCGCGATCGGTGCCCTGGTCGCCTTCATCCGCACGATCTACGTGCTGCTCGACCGCAGCGACCGGCGCTGGAGCGGGGAGTAGGGGCAGGGGCAGGGGCACAGGCACAGCGCACGGGCAGGGGGCAAGGGCGCAGGGGCCCGGACGGGCAGACGCGCGGGCACGGCCCGGCGGTCGGCGTCCGCGATCTCCGTCGTGCAGCCGATGCGCCGGCTGGGGCGGATCTCGTACCGTGGGCCGCATGGATATCTCGTCGATGATCATGGGAGCGGCAGTGGCATCCGTCATGTGGATCGGATTCGTCCCGTGGGCGCGACTCAAGCGCCTCCGCGAGCTCGAGGCGCGGTACGCCGCAGGCCGGCCCGAGTCAGGGGGAGCCGGCGAGGGGCCGACCCCAGCTCTCTAGCGCCGCCGGTCGCTGCCTCCTACTCGCTGCCGACTGTCCGTCGCGCGTTGCTGGCTGCCCGACGCGGCTACCTGTTGCTTGCTGCCGCTGGTCGTTGCCGGCTACGCGCCCCGCGCTACCAGGGTCTGCCCCGGAGGTCGACGACACCCGGAGGCCAGGAATCGACGCTCTGCCGGATCGGCGAGATGAGCACCGGAGACCCCGCTTCGACGACTGCCTCGACACTCGTCTCCGCTCGCATCACTGTCTCGGGTGGCATCATCGTCTCGGGTGGGAGCGAGCGCGGAGTGCTTCGCTCGACGACGCGGATGCGATGCCACCCGGTCCGCTCGTAGAAGGGCACGACGTCTTCCCGGCATCCCAGATAGCCGTACTCGAGGTCGTGGGTGGCTCGCATCGCACCTCGAGCGAGCGACATCGCGAGCTCGCCAAGGCCTTGGCCTCGGAGCCCGTCATCGACGAGCACGCCACCCGTGCCGGCCACGACGACCTGGGCGCGGCCGACCGTGATCTCGCGTCGCTGGAACCCGACGTGCGCCACGGCCGAACCTGCTGCGTCGAAGACGATCGCGTGCGTGGAGGCCGGGGCGTAGCCGTAGGGCTGCTCGGGATCCCACTCGCCGTGCACTGAGCGGTACTCGCGATCGAAGAGTGCACGCAGGGCCGTGAGCTCGGCCGGTGTGAGGGCCGAGTGCTCGACCACTCTGGGGAGGTAGGTCATCACGTCAGCGTAGGACGCTGCTGTGCTCCTCCTCGTTCGGCAGCGGCGCGGCTCCCGCTCGCTCGGGCGGGGCCCGTGGCGAAGTGCGGGTGGATTTCCTCTGCTCACCTGGGGTATTCCGGGGCAGATCTTCCGTTCGAAGGTAGCTCCTATTTTCTTGGAGAAAACCTGATCCTGATATAGATTTTGGTTCGGTCCAGTGCTAGTCTGATGGTGATCTTGGGGGAGGTTGTCGTGGCATCGCAGGCGGAGCAAGAATCGGGTCGACAGTCGTCGGCGCAGCCAGGACAGTCATCGGCGCGGTCGTCAATGGAGACGGCTGTCGTGGACGCGCTTCTCGAGGCGCGGTGCCAGATGGCAAGCCTTCCGGACGCGGAGATCGTCGTCGTGCTCCGTGAGCTCGCGGCTCGCCGACGCGTCCTGGACGCCGCGCTCGTTGAGGTAGCTGGCGAACTCTTGCGCCGCGAAGACGAGTCTCCTCGAGCGGAGACGGTCGCTCGGAAGTCCGGGTTTCGGAACCTTGCGGCGATGGTCGAGCAGGTGCTCGCGGTGAAGCCTTTCGAGGCGAAGACCCTCGTGCAGCTTGCAGAGGCGACGAGGGAGCGGATGAGCGCTACAGGCGAGTCGATCCTCCCGAGGTACGCGGAGGTGTCGAAGGCGGTGGGCTCCGGGGTCATGTCGGTGGCGCAGGCAGCCGCGATCACGAAGGGCCTCGACCGCACCGGCAACCGGGTGGACGTCGACGAGCTCGCGCGCGGCGAGATCGAGCTCGTGGCGTCCGCGTGCGGCCTGAATCCGGAAGATGAACAGCCCGCGGTGCCGAAGGTGCTCGAGGTGCAGGCCGCGACCTGGGTTTCCTACCTCGACCCCGACGGCGACGAGCCGCGCGCCGACAAGATCGCCGAAGAGCGCGGCCTCTGGTTTACGCGTCGCGCCGACGGTGCGGTGTCAGGGAAGTTCGTCGCGACGCCCGAGCAGGGCGAGCAGCTGCTCTCGGTGTTCGACGCTCTCCTCTCTCCGCGCCGTGCCGTGGAGTTCCCGGCCGCGTCCGAGTGCGGGGAGCCACTCGCTCCAGCACTCGGTGCCGACGAGCTCCCGTTCGGTGCCGGCCGCAGCGACGGTACTTGCGCGGCTCACGACGATGCTCCAGGTGGTGACAACAACGACGACAGTGATGACGGTGCCGGCTGTGCTCGCGGCCTTGCCGATGGCGACGACGGTGACAACCACAGCGACGTCGGTGAGGACGAGATCGTTGACGTCCCACTGGTTGACCCGCGCTCGATCGAGCAGCAGCGCATCGACGCGCTCACGATGATCCTCCGCGCCTACGCCGAGTCACCCGACGCGCCCCGCACCGGCGGCGAGGCACCCACGGTCATCATCGTCACCACCACCGCCGGACAAGACGGCACCGCCACCCGACCCGAAGACCTGCCCCACCTCGAGCGCACCGGCGAACCAGTCCCACCCAGCGTCGCCGCGCAGATCATGTGCGACGGACTCATCCGCATCGCGATCACCGACACCAACGGCGAGATCCTCGACCTCGGCCGCAAACAACGCCTCTTCACCACAGCCCAACGCCGGGCGATCGCAACCCGCGACCGACAATGCCGCGCACCCGGATGCAGCGCACCAGTCCGCTGGTGCGAAGTGCACCACGCGATCCCCTGGAGCGAAGGCGGACCAACCGACGCGAAAGACGGCATCCTGCTGTGCTCCTTCCACCACCACGAAGTCCACCGCGAAAGACTCACCCTCACTCGCAGCAGCAACGGACGCTGGCACGTCGTACCCGCGCTCGGGCGGCACGTCCCGCCCAGAGCCAGCCGCCGCCGCGGATATCCGCCACCGGCAGCCAACTCCCGGGCAGCCAACTCCCGGGCTGCCAACTCGCGCGCCGCCAACTCCCCGGCGGCCACCCGCTCACAGGTCAACCGAAGACCCTGAGACCGCCACGACGGCCTGGCCCGGAGAGGCACAGTTTGGCCCGGAGAGGCACAGTTTGGCCCGGAGAGGCGCAGTTTGGCCCGGAGAGGCACCGCTTGGCCCGGAGAGGCACAGTCTGAATCGGGAAGACACCGCCTGGCTCGGAGGGGAGTGGCGCGGCTCAGAGGGCCCCGCTATGGCGCGCAAACGCGAAAGCGCCGCCGTGGTCACGAAGACCAGGGCGGCACCGTTTGCTCACCAAGACCCTCCCAAGCCCTCTCAATCGAGAGAGCGCAGCAGCGCGATGAAGTGCTGCGATGAGTGCTGCGAGGAGAGCTGCTGTTAGAGCTGCGGCTGACGAGTGTTGTAGCCGAAGCGCGTGGGGCGCTGCGCGTACCCATCCTTGCGGACGGCGCGAACAGTCTCCGCCGCGAAGGCGACAACCGCCACAACCCCGATACCAAGAGCGAGAAGTTCCATGAGTCCACCTCCGTGATCTGCCGGTAAACACCGGATACTGCAATCCAATCGGAGACGCCCGGGCGTGTCGCGGTCCACCCGAAGGTCAGTGGACTGGTCGCGCCGGGTCAACCCGCGCTTCCGGCGAGCCAATCTTCGAGGAACACCGCGACACCGTCGTCGGTGTTGCTCGGAATCACCGACTCCACCACCGCGAGCGCCTCCGGGCGGGCGTTCGCAACGGCGATCGGGTGGCCGACGACCTCGAAGGCCGGCAGGTCGTTGAAGTTGTCGCCGAAGTAGTAGAGGTCCTCCCGCGCCACCCCCAGCAGGTCAGCGACCGCGAGCAGGCCCGTGCCCTTCGAGCACGCTGCGTTCGCGATCTCCAGGTACGTGTCCTTCGACCGGTACGTCACGACGCCCGAACGGTCGGCGAGGGCCGCCTCCAGCGCATCGACCAAGGCAGGGTCACCCATGCACATCACCTTGTGCGGCGGCGTCACATCCACGCCGCCAGAGGCGACGAATTCCAACGTCGAGGCGGGCTCCGGGAACACCCACGTGTGGGTGCGCTCCCGGTCCGTCCACTCGTCCTCACCCCACGCATACCAGTGCTCGCCGGCGAAGAAGCTCGCGTGCAAGCCGCTCGCCTCGCAGTGATCGGCGATGAAGCGCGCATCAGCGGCCGAGATGGCAACGTCGTGCCGCACCTCGCCGTCGCCGGACAGCACCAGTCCGCCGTTGAAGGCAACGAGCGGCGAGCCGATGCCGCCGTACAGGCGCTCGAGCACCCGCATCGACTCCGGGGGCCGGGACGAGCACAGCACGAAGTGATGGCCGGCCGCTCGCACCGCCTCGATCGCCGCGATCGTCCGTGGAGAGAGCGTGCGCTGAGCGCTGAGCAGCGTGCCGTCGATGTCGCTGAGGAAGAGAACCATGGACTACACCATCTCAGGCAGACGCGTATCCGCCATCGATCGCACGTCGCGCGCCGAGAGTTGCGCCCAGGATTCGGCGAGGATCCGCGTGCCAGCTTCGAGATCGGCGACGGGTGCCGTGAACGGCACCCGAAGGAACCGCTCGAGGCTTCCGTCGATGGAGAACTTCGGACCAGCGACCAGGGCCAGGCCGCGCGCCTCCGACAGAGACGTCATCGCGGAGCTCGCCGGCTGTGCCAGGTGCACCCACATCGACAGCCCACCGTCTGGCCACGGCACGTGCCACTCCGGCAGGTGGAGGCTCAACGCGGCGTGCAGGGCGTCACGGTGCAGGCGCATCTGCTCGCGCCGCCGGGGCAGCAGCTCCGGAAGCGCCCGCACGACACGCTCCGCGAGGAGCTGCTCGATCTGCGGCGTCCCCAGATCGCCGGCCGGACGCGCCTGCACGAAGCGGCGGATCAGGGCGGCATCGGCGCGGATCCACCCGATGCGCAGACCGGCCCAGGCCGCCTTGCTCAGAGAGCCGACCGTCACGACCCCCGAGCCGGAGAACGGGGACGCGCCGCGCGCGTGACGAGCGAACGGGCCGTCATCCCACGGCCGGTCGATCGACAGGTCCGCGGTCGTCTCGTCCACGACGAGGATCGTGCCGGCCGCCCGAGCCGCCTCCGTCACGCGCACCCGGTCTTCCGGCCGCATCGACGCGCCCGTCGGGTTGTGGAAATCGGGGATGAGGTACGCGAGCGCGGGGCGCATCCGCTCGATCGTCTCGATGACGTGCTCGATCTCCCAGCCGCCAGTGGTCACCGGCGTCGCGATGAGTCGAGCGCCCGCGCGGCGCATCGCCTCGTAGGCGTGCGGATACGTGGGCGACTCCACCAGGACGAGATCCGAGCGCGTGAGGAGCGTGTGGGCCGTCAGCGAGATCGCGTGCTGGGCGCCCATCGTCACGATGATCTGCTCGGGCGTCGTCGGCAGCCCGCGCGCCGTGTAGCGCTCGGCGATCGCCGAGCGCAGCGACAGGGTGCCGAGGAGGTCGAAACCGGGGGCGCCGAGCGCAAGCGGCATCGAGCTCGCGGCGTCCGCGATGATCTCGGCCAGCCCCTCGACGGGCGGCGGCACCGCGCGAGCGAAATCGACCCCGAAGTTCTCTCCCTCGCCACTCGGGCGGTAATCCTGCCTGCCGAGGCGGGGGAGCGTCACCCGGCTCCCCGAACCCTGCCGGCTCAGCACATGCCCGCTGTCGCGCAGCGACTGGTAGGCGGCCACGATCGTCGTGCGACTGCGCCCGGACTGCACAGCCAGCTCGCGCTCCGAGGGCAGGCGTGTCCCCACCGGGATGCGCCCATCGACGATCAACAGGCGGATGCGCTCCGCGAGGGCCTCGTAGGCGGACGAGTCGTCACGCAGCTCGCCCGCCAAGGAGAGCAGCGTGCGTGCGGATATGCGAGAACCAGATGTCGACTCCATGGGTCCAGTATGCGCCAAGTGGACCGCGACGGCCAGGCCAATGTGGCGATTGGATGTGCCTATCTGCAGTACTCGTCGACCGTCACGGAGGTGGCCCCATGGAACTCATCACGCTCATCATCACAGGAATCGTCGTCGCGGCCATCGCCGTTGCCGGAGTGACCGCGACCCTCGTCGTCATGCTGCGCGACGGCTACGGGCACCGCGCGTTCCAGTCCAGTTACGACACTCGCCAGCCAAGGTAGCGAACCCCGGCCTCGGGGTGTTCGCTCGACCCCGCTCGGAGAAACGGGAAGGGGTCCGGAAAAGCTGGAAGACGCTCAGAGCTGGAAGGCGTTAGAAGAGGTTGACGAGCACGACGAAGGTCGCCGTGCCGAGTCCGACGCTGAGCAGCGTCCTGCGCCCCAAGCCCAGGTGCACGCCCACCGTCACGGCGAGCGCGAGCGCCGCCCAGAGTGCCGTGCGCGGCTCGCTCGCGAAGTCGCTGAAGGTGACGGCGGCGAGGATCGCGAGGATTCCCGCGGGCATCCAGACCGAGAGTCGCTGGACCGTCTTGGAGTCGCGAAGCGGCTTGAGGGCGACGAACGGCAGGGCGCGGAGCCCGAACGTGATGCCGCCGCACACCGCGAGTGCGCCCACGAACCACCAGGCGTCAAACATCGCTCACCGGTGCCTCCGTGCGGTCTCGTCTCGCGGCGAAGAGCGCGCGCACCGCGAGCGCGACGGCGAAGAGGATGAGCGCCGCGAAGAGGGGCGCCCCTGGCACGAAGAGCAGCCCGAAAGAGACGCTCAGGCCGGCGATGAGGAGCGACGGCACGTCGTCACGGGAGCGGATCGCGTCGAGGGCGAGCACCGTGAAGAGCGCGCACAGCGAGAACTCGAGGCCCTTGATCTCGCCGGGGAGGACGCTCGCGAGTGCCACCCCGAGCAGGCCCCCGCCGACCCAGTACGTCTGCAGGGCGAGCTGCAGGGTGAGCAGTCGCGTCGCGGACCGCTGCTCGCGGGGGATGGGCGTGACGATCGCGTAGGCCTCGTCGGTCATCGCCCAGATCGAGTAGAGGCGCGCGAGCCGGCCCCGAACGAGGTGCAGGGGGAACGAGAACGCGTAGAACACGTGGCGGAAGTTGACGAAGAACGTGGTGAGGGCCATCGTCGCGATGGGCGTGCCCGCGGCGATGAGCCCGACGAGCAGCAGCTCGATCGAACCCGCATACACGAACACCGACAGGGACGGGGCTACCCACCAGGGCAGGCCTGCCTGCTGGACCAGCACGCCGAACGCCACGCCAAGCGGCACCACTCCGAGCCCCGCGGCGAGCGAGTCGCGCAGTCCGGCCCGGATGCGCTCCCCGCGAGTCGCCGGGATCTCGGCGGGTACCCCCAAGAGCGCTCCCGCGGTTGGACCCGCGGCAGGGTCCGTCTGGGGCGCCGCGGATCCCGGCGGGCGGGCGCCGCGCGCTTCTGGATCTGCGGTGGTCATGCGGAGATCTTGGCACGGAAGCCTCGCATTCCGAGAGCGGATGCGTGCCTCCAGGCGCCACATTCGGCAATAATCAAGTGTGGACACCATCGATCGCGCAATCGTGCGCGAACTGCAGGGAAACGCCAGACTGACGAACGCCGAACTCGCGCAGCGCGTGGGGCTCACCCCGGCGCCCTGCCTGCGCCGAGTTCGCCGCCTCGAGGAGGACGGGGTCCTTCTCGGCTACCACGCCGAGGTGAACCCAGACAGGGTCGGACGCGCCTTCAAGGTGCTCATCGACGTCGACCTCACGAGCCAGGCGCACGCCACGGTGGAGGCGTTCGAATCGCAGGCCGTCGAGCTCGACGAGGTCACCGAGGTTCGCCGCATGTTCGGCTCGCCCGACTACGCGATCCGCGTCGAGGTGGCCGACCTCGAGAGCTTCGAGAAGCTGCTCCGCGAGCAGATGTGGCGACTCCCCGGCGTCCACCGGGTGACCTCGCATTTCACGATGAAGGTGCTCAAGGGATGACCCAGCCGACGGCGGCGTCTGCCGCGCGCGGCAAGCGCTCGTGGCTCGCCGCCGCGCCGGCCGTGCTCATGATGGCGTGGGGTGGCAACCAGTTCACCCCGCTCCTGCTGCTCTACCGGAAGGTCGAGGGCTACTCCGCCCTGCAGGTCGACCTCTTCTTCGGCGCGTACATCATCGGGCTGATTCCCGGGTTCCTCATCGCCGGCTCCCTCTCCGACCGCTTCGGGCGGAAGCCCCTCATGGCGGTCTCCGTGGTCCTGAGCGTGGTCGCCGCGGTCGTGCTCGCTCTCGGCAGCGCGAGCCCCACCGCCATGATGATCGGGCGCCTCCTCTCCGGCCTCTCCGTGGCCGTCGCGATGGTCGTCGGAACCACGTGGATCCGCGAGCTCTCGACCGGCACCGTGCCGCCAGCCGTCACCGCCAGACGCGCATCCCTCACCATCACGGCGGGCTTTCTGCTCGGCGCGGTCGCCGCCGGAGTGCTCGCCCAGTGGGCCCCGTGGCCGACCATCACGCCCTACGTCGTGCAGCTCGTCCTGACGAGCGCCGCAGCCGTCGCGCTGGCTCGCGGCGTCGAGACCGCCGGCGATCGATCTGGCCCGAAGGGAAGGGGACGTGAGCGTCGCCCGCTCGTGGATGTGGTCATCGCGCCCGAGCATCGTCGGCGCTTCTTCACCGTCGTGGTGCCCATGGCGCCGTGGGTGTTCGCCGCCCCGGCGCTGGCCTTCGCCGTGTCGCCCGCCATCGTCGTCGAGCGGCTCGGGGGCCTCGAGATCGCCTTCGCGGCGCTCCTCACGCTCGTGTCGCTCACCGTCGGCTTCCTCATCCAGCCGAGCGTGCCGCGCATCGCCGCCCGCGTCGGCGGAGCCTCCGGTTCGGTGGGGCTCGGGCTCCTGGCCGTCGGGACCCTCCTCGTCGCCGCCAACGTCGCCGTCCAGTCTCCGCTCGTCGCCTGCGCCGCCGGGGTGCTCCTCGGCGGCTCCTACGGCGTCTGCATGCTCACGGGGCTCGTCGAGGTGCAGGCGATGGCCGGCGGTCGCAACCTCGCGGGACTCACCGGCCTGTACTACGCGCTCACCTACATCGGCTTCGCGCTGCCCGCCATCCTCTCCGCCCTCGCCCCGACCTTCGGCATGCTCCCGCTGCTCGTCGCGGTTGCGGTCCTGGCAATCGGATGCGCGGCGATCGTCGCGTTCGGGGTGCGGCGCACGCGGTAGCCGCGCGGGAAGGTCGGGGCGCGTGCCGCGCAAGAAGCTGGGAGCGCATGCACCCGCTGGTCAGTGAATGCCCACGTTCGGTCCCTAGCGTTGATTCCGTCCCGGCCGGGGGCACACCTCGTCACGAGAGCCTCCCGCCAGTCACGACGCACGACCGACCCCACGGAGGCGCACGATGACCGCACTCACCGACCCCCGCACCCTGTTCCGCGAGAGCGGATTCCCCGGCCAGGGGCAGCAGCAGCCCGGACTCACGGGCGAGACCACCCCGGCCCCCGATCACGGCGAGCGGAGCTACACCGGCCACGGCAGGCTCAAGGGCCGCCGCGCGCTCATCACCGGGGGAGACTCCGGGATCGGCCGCGCCGTCGCCATCGCCTACGCCAGAGAGGGCGCCAAGGTCGCGATCTCGTACCTGCCCGAGGAGGAAGCCGATGCGCAGGAGACGGCGCGCCTCATCAACGAGGCGGGCGAGACCGGGCTCCTCCTGCCGGGCGACCTGCGCAACGAGCAGTACTGCGCCGAGATCGTCCATGCGACCGTCGCCGCCTTCGGGGGCATCGACCTGCTGGTCCTCAACGCCGCCTACCAGCGAGACCGCACGAGCATCGGCGACACCCCGACCGACGAGATCAGACGCGTGATCGCGACGAACCTCGAGGCGCCCATCTACACGCTCCGAGCAGCGGAGTCGCACCTCCCACCCGGCGCATCCGTCATCTTCTCCTCGTCGGTGCAGGGCTACGAGCCGAGCGATGGGCTCTTCGACTACGCCATGACGAAGGCGGCCCTCGTCTCGCTCACCGAGTCCATGGCGAAGGAGTTCGGGCCGAAGGGCGTGCGCGTGAACGCCGTCGCCCCCGGCCCTGTCTGGACGCCGCTCATCCCCGCCACTGGGTGGGACGAGGAGAAGCTCGCGAGCTTCGGGCAGGACACGCCACTCGGGCGCGCCGGCCAGCCCGCCGAGCTCGCTGGCGCCTACGTCTACCTCGCGTCCGACGACGCCAGCTACACGACGGGCGCCATCATCGCCGTCACGGGCGGCAAGAACCTCTGAGCGGGCACCGCGAGCGAGCGGGCACGAGCACAGGGCGAGCGTCAGCTCACGAGCGAGAGGAACAGTCGATGGCCAAGAAGAAGTCGGGCGCCGACAACCAGCCGAGCCTGAAGGACGAAGAGCTCTACGAGAAGCTGCGCGACGAGGGCAACTCGAAGGAGAAAGCCGCCAGGATCTCGAACGCCGCCGCCCGGAAGGGGCGAAGCGAGGTCGGCAAGAAGGGCGGGGAAGCCGGCTCCTACGAGGATTGGACCGTCGATGAGCTGCGGAAGCGGGCCAAGGAGCTCGAGCTGACCGGATACTCCGGCAAGCGCAAGAGCGAGCTCATCGACCTGCTCCGCGATCACTGACGCCGGGCCGACCGGTGCGGGCCGGAGAGCATCAGCTCATCGGGGCCGGGCGTCAGTCGAGCTCGAGTGTCTCGAAGGGCTGCAGGTCGATGAGGTTCGCGCCGACCCGGTCCGCGGATTCCCGAAGACGCGTGACCGCGAGCGTCTTGCCGACCTTGGCCAGCAGCATCTCGTGCACGGGCAGCACTCGCTTGGGGCGCACCCGCTCGACGTAGTCCATGGACTCGGCGAGGCGCATCCACGGCGCGTTCGCGCAGACCGCGAGCACGTCGATGTCGACCCCCTCCGGCGCGACGTAGGCATCGCCGCCGTAGTAGAGCGCGCCGCGTTCCACGAGCACGCCGATGTTCTCGATGCGGGGGATCGAGCTGTGGATGAGGGCGTGCTCGCCGCCGAAGAACTGCAGGTCGAAGCCCCCGACCAGCACCGATTCCCCGGCAGCGACATCGATGACCTCGCCGATGTCGGGGAGGTCTGCAGCGATGATCTTCTCCGCCGCGGACGGCGTCGTGAAGATGGGCGTCCTCGGATTCCGGGACAGTATGCGCGTCAGCTGCTCCGGCGTCCAGTGGTCGTCGTGCTCGTGCGTGATGACGATGGCGACCGTCCCGGCGGCCTCCGTGATCGGGGTCGTGAACTTGCCCGGATCGATGAAGAGACGCGAGCCGCTCTTCTCGATCGAGAGTGCGGCGTGCTCGAGCTTGGTGAGGCGCATGTTCCCCCTTGGTGGCGGCGGCCCCGTGCAGGCCCAGATGAAGTGCAACGCTAGCAACTCGTGACTGACGGACTCCTCGACGGGTGGCCCGTTCCACGGATCATCGACCGGCAGCGCGCCCTGCGGTGCGGCTGGCGCATGGCCCGAGTCGTGGCCCGGAATGGCGGGCGACGCGCCGACTCCGAAAACCCGATTTGCTTTGCCGTTCCTCGGTGTGCCAGAATATCCGAGTTGCCAAAACGGTCCCATCGTTTAGCGGCCTAGGACACCGCCCTCTCACGGCGGCAGCGCGGGTTCGAATCCCGCTGGGATCACCAACACAAGCCCGGTTCGAGAATTCTCTCGCACCGGGCTTCGTGCATTCCGGCTGGGCTCTGTGTGCTGCGCCGGGCTCTGTCTGCTGCGCCGGGCTCTGTGCTTCACCGGGTCTGTGCGCCCCGGCTGTGCTCTCGGGAATTCGAACGGTTCTCGGCGTCCAGTGCTAAAGTCTTCGCGTTCTTGTTCCCGAAGATCGGCAGGCCGGTGAAGACTCTCGACGCCCCCGCACCGCACGCTGTGCGCTGACGCCCGTCGAACCCACCTCCTGAGGCTTCCGGTGTCAGTGCGCGCACTGAACCTTCAGGGAGCACCGTGTCTCAGACGACACCGAAGAACAACCACCCACTCTCGTTCGACCGCCTCAGCCTGAGCTGGCCGGACGGGTCCCCGGCCATCGATGCGCTCACCGGGGCCTTCCCGCCCGGGCGAACCGGCCTCGTGGGCCGAAACGGCAGCGGCAAGTCGACGCTGCTGCGCCTGCTCGCGGGGGAGCTGGCGCCGACGGGAGGCGCGGTCCGAGCTGATGCGGACGTGGCCTACCTGCCGCAGCAGCTGACCCTCGACACGGAGCTTCCCGTCGCCGCGCTCCTCGGCGTCGATCGCAAGATCGCCGCCCTCCGCGCCATCGAGGGCGGCTCCGTCGACCCCGCCGACTACGACGTGCTCGGCGACGACTGGGACATCGAGACGCTCGCCGCGGCCGAGCTGCGCGCCATAGGGCTCGACGAGGAGATGCTCACGCGCACCCTCGGCGGCCTCTCCGGCGGCGAGGCGATGCTCGTCGCCATCGCCGGGCTCCGCCTCGGCAGGGCGCCCATCGTGCTGCTGGACGAGCCGAGCAACAATCTCGACCGGGATGCGCGACACCGCCTCGCGGCGCTCGTCGAATCGTGGCGAGGCACGCTGGTCATCACGAGCCACGACGAGGAGCTGCTCGAGCACGTCGACCAGATCGCCGAGGTGAGGGGCGGTGAGCTGGCGGTGACCGGCGGCGGGTACAGCGCCTACCTGCTGCAGCTCGAGCGCGAGCAGGCGGCGGCCGCGCAGGCGCTCCGATCCGCGGAGAGCGCCCTGAGGTCAGAGCAGCGCGATCGGCGCGAAGCCGAGGTGAAGATCGCGAGCAGCCTGCGCGCGGGGAAGAAGGCGCAGGCCAACAAGCGCGCGCCCAAGATCCTCCTCAACGGGCAGAAGGCGCGAGCCCAGGTCTCCGCCGGCAGGCTCCGGAGCCAGCATGACGCCCGCCTCGCGGGGGCCGAGGCGGCGGTGGAACTCGCCGAGGGGCGAGTTCGCGACGACGCGAGCATCCGCATCCACCTCCCGGACCCGGATGTCGCGACCTCCCGTCGCCTCGTGACGCTCGAGCTGGCAGCGGCACGCGCTGACCCCGCGCGCGCCGAACCGACGCAGCCCGGCCCGGCGCACGCTGATCCTGCCCGGCCCGAGCCTGCCCGGCCCGAACCCGCGCGGCCCGAGGCCGCCGGGCGGCTGGTCATCATGGGCCCGGAGCGCATCGCGCTGACGGGACCGAACGGCTCCGGCAAGACGACGCTCCTCGACGCGATCGCCGCGTCGGCGCAGTCGCTCGGGGTGAACGGATCCGGTGCCGCTGCCGGCGGCGAGCGCATCGAGACCCGAGGGGGAGCCTGGGTCACGGCGTCCACGAGCCGAGTCGGGTACCTGCGCCAGCGCCTCGACGGGCTGGACGACGACGCGAGCGTCCTCGAGAACGTGCAGCGCTCCGCCCCCGAGACCGCCGCCCAGGAGCTCCGCGCCCAGCTCGCGCGGTTCCTGCTGCGAGGCGCCGTCGTCGAGCGGCCCGTCTCCTCGCTCTCGGGCGGCGAGCGCTTCCGGGTCTCCCTCGTGCGTCTGCTGCTCGCCACCCCGCCCGCGCAGCTCCTGCTGTTCGACGAGCCCACGAACAACCTCGACCGGGAGTCGACGGCGCAGCTCGTCGACGCGCTGCGCGACTACCGTGGCGCGCTGCTCGTCGTGAGCCACGATGAGCGCTTCCTGGGACGGCTCGGCGTGACGCGCCGCGTCCGCCTCGACCGGCTCGGCACGATCCTGGACGGGGTGTGAGAGTCCGACGGTGTCGCGGGCCGGTCTCGCAGCAGCGCCGCCGCAATGCCACAATGGACGCACGCGCGATCTACGCGTACAAGGTGTGCCTTCGGGGCAGGCCACCCGGGCAGAGTTCCAGAGGTGCTATTTGTGAATACTGAACTGGCTTCGTCGTACGCACGCGCGGAGGAAGCCGTCGCGCTGCGCGTGAGCGCCGCCAGCGACGTCGGAAGCGTGCGCCAGGTGAACGAGGACTCCGTGCTGGCGCGCATGCCCGTCTTCTTCGTCGCAGATGGAATGGGCGGTCACGCCTACGGCGACCGCGCGAGCCAGACCGTCGTCGCGACCTTCGACGAGGAGTTCCAGGTCGAGGAGCCGGCAACCCCGGACCGCGTGCTGCGCACCATCGACCGCGCCAACCGTGCCGTGCAGGACCTCGTGACCGAAGCCGACGGGCCAGGCGCCGTGGCGGGAACCACGCTGTCCGGCATCGCCCTCGTCGACCTCGCCGACCTCGGCGCCGAGCTGCTGCACTGGATGATCTTCAACGTCGGCGACTCCCGCGTGTACGGCTGGAACGGTCGCGCGCTCGTGCAGGTGACCGTCGACCACTCCGCCGTGCAGGAGATGGTGGCCATGGGCCTCATCTCGGCAGCGGATGCGCTCATCCACCCCGACCGGAACGTCATCACGCGGGCGGTCGGATCAGAGAGCGACGTCGAGGCCGACATCTGGCTCATGCCCGTGCACGGCCATCAGGTCTTCCTCGTCTGCTCCGACGGACTCACGAAGGAGCTCAGCGACGAGCAGATCTCGCAGGTCATGCTCGAGTACCACTCCGATCCGGAACCGGAGCTGACCCTCGCGGAGACGCTCGTGCAGACGGCCGTCGAGGTCGGCGGACGAGACAACGTGAGCGTCGTCGTCATCGACTCCGAGTACGCGAACGCCGATCAGGCATCGGCGACCCCGCCCGTCACGACGGGGCCGATCGCAGCCCCGGCCGCAGACGACACCTTCGAAGACACGACGCCGAGGTAACCATGACCGAGGCACCCCACGAGGTCGAGGCAGAAGCCCCGGTGGTCTTCCGCCAGCGTCGGCATGCCCTTCTTCTGGTGCGCCCGTCTGCCCCGGCGCAATCTGCGCCATCGCAATCCGCCCCGTCGCATCCTGCGGAGTCGACCCCCGCGGAGTCGAGCCCCGAGTCTCGTGACGCCCGCGAGGGGACCGGGACCATCGGGGCCGCACGCCTCGCGTTCGCCGACGGTGCCCTCTCGCTCGACAAGGTCTTCGCCGCCATCATCGGCGCAGGACCGCTCAGCGAGGTCGCCCCGTTCGTCTACCTGACGCGCGAGGGCAACGGGCTGCGTGTCTTCGCGCGAGGCCCCCTGCGCGTCGAGGAGCTGCCGAGCGCACCGCACGTCGGCATCCGACCGGCCGTCATCAGCGCGGGGGAGGCATCGACGTGGGTCGAGGTGCTCCTGCCGTCGGCGCGAGGCGTCGAGGTCACGGTGGAGAACGATCGGCGGGGACTCGACCAGGTCCCGATCCAGCTGCTCTTCGCCGCCTGCGACGAGGAGATCTCCGAGACGCGCGCCCCCGTGGGCGTGGGACCGGAGACGGTCGTCGCCCCAGACCCGGATATCGACACGCCGAACCTGCACTCGCGGGCCCTCGACTCGCGCGGCACCGACGGTCCGGACAGCCCGGACACGGACGCGGCTTCAAGCCTCGATGGCGAAGACAGTGGGCACATCGGCGACAGCGGGCACAGCAGCGACGCCATCTCCGAGGCGACCATCCTCGACCTGCCGCCCGAGGCCACGACGACACCCGGCTCCGACTCCGACTCCGGCTCCGGCTCCGGCTCCGACGACGGCGTCGATGCGCCGCGACTCGACCGCGACGAGCTGCCGATCCTCGACCAGTCACCGATCCGTGACGTCCAGACCTTCCCCGTGCCGATCCTCGACCCGGAGGTCACTGCGGATCAGGTCGGGGAGCACGATGGTCGCACGATCCTGAGCGCCGAGGCGAGCCGCATCCGCCAGGAGGCCTCAGCGCGCAGGGCCGCACGCCAGGAGTTCCGGGACGGCAGCGCCCAGCAGCCTGCGGCTCACGCGACCCCTCCGGCCTCCGAGGTGCTCGAGGCCCCGGCGGCGCTCGACGAGGTCGGGGAGCACGACGGCCTCACGATCGTCGGCGGCTCCCTCCGAGACCTCCGCGTCGACGACGCCCACCGCCACGAGTCCGCCCCGCGTGGCGGAGACCTCGCCGACACCGTGCTCGTCCAGGCGTTCTCCTCCGAGACGCGCCCGGAGGCGGACCTCGCCTCCCTCACGGCCCACGCCGCCGACCAGCGGCGGCAGCAGCGCGCCGTCGACGTCTCACCGGACTCGTCAGCTGAGCAGAACCCGCCTGAGCAGAACCCGCCTGCGCAGAACCCGCCAGAGCAGCGCGCCAGCGGGGGAGAGGCGTCGTACATCGTCGAGCTGTCCACGGGTGCCACCGTCGATCTGGCGGGTCCGCTCGTGCTCGGAAGGGCGCCCAGCATGGGCGCGGAGCAGACGGGCGGCGTCCTGCCTCGCCACGTCAAGCTGACCGGCGCCACCGACATCTCACGCAACCACGTGCTCCTCACCGTCGAGGGCGGCGTCATCGTCGTCACCGACCTCCACTCCCGCAACGGCACCGACGTCGTCATGCCCGGACGCGGCCCGCAGCGCCTGCGAGCGGGGGAGCCGACCGCGGTCATGCCGGACACGGTCATCGACCTCGGAAGCGGGGTCTTCCTCACCGTGCGGAACCTCGCCATGACGGCGAGGCGCTAGCCATGGCAGGGCAGCGACGATCCCCAGCCGAGCCGCCCGAGATCCCTGGCTACCTCTACCGAAAGCACTTAGGTTCCGGCGGGTTCTCCGACGTCTTCCTGTATGAGCAGCAGTTCCCGAGGCGCCTCGTCGCCGTCAAGGTGCTCCTCGGTGGCGACGACCTCGGAGAGACCAGCAGGCAGGCGTTCATCGGCGAGGCCAACCTGATGGCGCAGATGTCGTCGCACCCGTACATCGTCACGATCTTCCAGGCGGATGTGGCCGGCGACGGGCGTCCCTACTTCGTCATGGAGTACGCGTCCGGGCTCAGCCTCTCGGATCGCTACAAGCGCGAGCAGATCCCCGTCGAGGAGGCGCTGCGCACGGGCGTGCGCATCTCCAGCGCCGTCGCGACGGCGCACACCGTCGGCATCCTGCACCGTGACGTGAAGCCGGCGAACATCCTCACGAACGACTTCGGCTGGCCCGCCCTCACCGATTTCGGCATCTCGTCCGCCGTCGACGACGAGCTCGCAGAGGCGGACGACCTCGTCGAGGCGCCCCCCACTGGTGGTGGCGGACTGTCCGTGCCATGGTCGCCGCCGGAGATGTTCGAGGACGAGCCCAAGCCCGACGTGCGCAGCGAGGTGTTCTCGCTGGGCGCGACCGTCTACTCGCTCGTCGCCGGCCACACTCCCTTCGAGCGCCCCGGTGAGCGCAACACGACGCTCGACCTCATCTCCCGCATCGAGCGCGGCGCCATCTCGCCGATCCTCCGCGGCGACGTGCCCCGGTCGCTCGTGAGCGTGCTCCACAAGGCCATGGCCCGCAACCCAGCCCACCGGTACCAGAGCGCGGTCGAGTTCGCCTACGCGCTGCAGCGCGTCGAGCTGGAGCTCAACTACGCCCCGACGGCGATCGACGTGCCCAACATGACGATCTCGGCGACGGCCGCGACCGGCGGTGGCGATGCGGACGCCACGAGCCTGCGGCCCGTCTCCCTCATCAACGCCCAGGTGCACGAGGGGGCCCGCGCCAGCAAGGCCGAGCTGACCTCGGCGCGCGCCGTGGTCAGGGTCGCGGCTCAGCAGTCCCGGGGCGGGTTCGCCGCGAGGTACGAGACGGCCAGCGGACCCCGAACCGGCAGGCGGCCCCGCGGGACGGAGCACACCGGGGGAGCACCGAGCGACGACTCGGGTCCGACGACGGCTCGCCCCATCACGACCCCCGCTCGTGCGGCCGCCGTGGCCGCCGCGCCCGCTCGCACGTTCGGAGAGGCATCCGGGAGCACGATCGACGCGCCCGCGTCGAGGGCAGACGAGCTGGCGCGCGAGCGCGCGGCGAACGCCGCCGCCTCGTCGAGGAAGCTCTCCAGGAACGGGCTCGTCGGCGTCATCGCCGGAGGACTCGTGCTCGCGATCGGCATCGTCGCGGCGATCTCCTGGATGCTCGCCCCCGCAGACGAGGAGATCGGACGTGCGACGACGACCCCCGTCTCCATTCAGTCCGGCGGCTTCCCCCCGGTGCTCGTCGCCCCCGTCGCCGTCCGGAGCCCCGACGGATCCGTCACCTTCTCCTGGTCGAACCCCGACCCGCAGCCGGGCGACGTCTACTACTGGAGGCTCGGCGAGGGCGGCAAGGAAGGGGCGACGACAAGTGAGACCTCGGTCGTCATCCCCAACGTGCAGGACGGCGCCGTGACGTGCATCGAGGTCGAGATCCGCCGCGGCGGGAAGGTCAGCTCCGAGCCGCTCGAAGTCTGCTATCCGCAATGACCTCGCCGATCCGCCATGATGGTGTCATGAGTGAGAGCAAGTACACCTCGGCCGCGGAAGCGAACGAGGCTCCGGAAGAGTCCATCGAGATTCCGGATTCGGATGAGCGAATCGTGAGCCAGGTGCCCCCGCTCGGGCCGCTCCGCGTCGAGTTCGTCGGCGAGTGGTACGAGCTGAACCCGGCTGAGCCCTTCACGATCGGCCGAGACGCCGACCTCGTGATCGACGAGAACCCGTACCTGCACCGCCAGTTCCTGGTGCTGCAGGCGGAATTCGGCATGTGGTGGCTCTCGAACGTCGGCTCCGTGCTCTCCGCGACGGTCACGGACGACTCCGGCCAGGTGCAGTCGTGGCTCTCGCCTGGCGCCAAGCTCCCGGTCGTGTTCCAGCACATGCAGGTCATGTTCACGGCGGGATCGACGACCTACGACTTCGCGATCCACTCCGCGTCCGACTTCTACAACACCTCCCACGTGAACATGTCGCCGTCCGGCAACACGACGCAGGCGGTCATCCACCTCACCGAGTCGCAGCGCGAGCTGATCCTCGCCCTCGCGGAAGACGTCCTGCGCAACGCCGTCCCGGGTCGCGGGGTCATCCCGAGTTCGGCGGATGCCGCGGCTCGCCTCGGCTGGACGCTCCCGACGTTCAACCGCAAGCTCGACAACGTGTGCGACAAGCTCGACAAGTTCGGCGTCTCGGGGCTGCGCGGCGGCCGCAGCAAGCTCGCCTCGAACCGGCGAGCACGTCTCGTCGAGTACGCCATCTCGACTCGCCTGGTGACGCCGGACGACCTGGACACGCTCGACCGCCGCTGACGGCACTCGGCGGACAGGCGCACGGCGCCGCACTCGCCGGGCCACGGGCAGCACTCCCTGTCGCGCTGGCATCGGGTCCTCGTGCACAATGAAGTCTCGTGCGCTCCGAGGTGAGGCACTGACGAGCTCTGCTGGGGGTGGGTACGCATGCGCCGAACAGCGCCGACCCCGCGAAGCCGCCGACAGCTGGCGATGGCGCTGGTCATGGCGCTCCTCATCGGCACGCCCCTGCTCTTCGCCCTCCTGCACGAGGGATTTCCCGCGGCCGAGGTCGAACTGGAGAGCAGCGACGTCTGGGTGTCGAACAGCTCGGACCTCCGAGCGGGCCGCCTCAACGCGCAGATCCAGGAGCTCGACGCGAGCGTGAGCCTCGTGACGGCGGATGTCGGCATCCTGCAGGACGGCGACACCGTCTTCCTGCACGACCAGACCAGCGGCTCGCTCGGCCGCGTCGACCCCGCGCTCACCGACCTGCGCGAGAGCATCCTGACGCCCGCGGGCAGTCGGAGCTCCTACGGCGGCGGCGTCCTGGCGCTCCTCGACCCGGCGACGGGACGGCTCTGGCTCGTCGACGCCACGCAGCCGCTCGCGTTCGACGCCGCGACCGCGGAGCCCGTGGCGGAGCTCGGCGCCGACGCCCAGGTCCTCGTGACCTCGCTCGGCACGGTGCTCGCCGTCGCACCGGAGCAGCAGCAGATCCTGCGCATGGAGGGCATCGGCGGCGAGCAGCTCTGGGAGCCGCTCGCGGGAGCCCCCGCCGACTACGAGTTCACTGCCGTCGGCGAGCAGCCGGTGGTGTTCGACACCGCCGCACGTGCGCTCCTCGTCGACGGGCAGGCCCGTGAGGTGCCGGAGAGCGCGCTGCGCGTGCAGCTCCAGGGCCCGGCATCCCCCGATGTGGTGTTCGCGACCGGTGACGGGATCCTGCGCGTGCCGCTCGGCGGTGGCGAGGCCGTTGCGCTCCCGGCGGGCATCGACGGCTCGCTGGCGAGCGCCCAGGGCACGGCGCGCCCCGCCGTGGTCGCGGGCTGCGCGCACGCTGCCTGGGCGCAGGCGGCCGTCACGATGGTCGCGTGCGGTGACGAGCAGCCGAGCGTGCAGTCCATGTCGGCGCCGTCCCTCGGCGAGCTCCTCTACCGCGTCAACCGCAACGTCGTCGCACTCAACGACGTCGCCACGGGCCAGGTGTGGCTGCCGCAGGAGAACATGCGCCTGGTCGAGAACTGGAACGAGCTCGTCCCGCCGGAGGACACCGACGGCACGGAGGGCGAGAACGAGGCCACCGAGGAATCGTTCGAGGCGACCCTCGCCGAGCGAGGCGAGGAGAACACCCCGCCGGAGCTCGTCGACGACTCCTACGGGGTCCGCGCCGGATCGACCGCCTACCTCACGGTCCTCGACAACGACTCGGACGTCGACGGCGACATCCTCACGATCACCGGCCTCTCCGCCGACCCGCCGCCATCGTTCGGCGAGCTGCGCGTCATCGACGACGGCCGGGCCCTGCAGTTCCGCGCCACGGAGGGCGCGTCCGGCGAGCAGACGCTCACGTACACGGCCTCGGACGGCAGGCCCGGCGGTGTGGCGGAGGCACGGGTCACGATCCGCATCCAGCCGGCCGACGCGGAGAACCAGGCCCCGACGACGAACCGCGCGAGCGCCGTGGCGGTCGAGGCTGGCCAGAAGATCTCCTACAACGTGATGCCCGACTGGACGGACCCGGAGGGCGACCCCGTCTTCCTCCAGGGGGCCACCGCTCCCGTGGGCGACACCGTCAGCTTCACACCGGACGGACGCCTCACCTTCACCGCCGTCAGCGCAGAGCTGGGGGAGCGGGTCGTGCCGTACCTCGTCTCGGACGGCACCGCGCAGGTGGCCGGCGAGCTGCGCATCCGCGTCGAGGCGCCCGGCACGCTCGGGCCGATCGGCACACCGGACTTCGCGCGCGGAGTGGTCGGCGACTCCATCACGGCACAGCCGCTCGTGAACGACCTCTCGCCCAACGGTCAGGCGCTCGAGCTCGTCGAGATCGCCGAGCTCGGCACCAGCACGGGAGGCGCGAGCTTCAACCCCGACCTCGGCACCGTCACCTTCACCTCGGCGAGCGCCATGACCGCATACGTGCAGTACACGGTCTCAGCGGGGGCGGCCACGTCGGTCGGCATCATCCGCTTCGACGTCGAGGAGCCCGTCGAGGGCGTGGCGCAGGTGACCGCGGTGCGCGACCTCGCCTACCTCCGCCCTGGCCAGTCGAACGTCGTGGACGTGCTCGGCAACGACGTGTCAACCGGAACGGGCGTGCTGTCCGTGCAGAGCGTGGAGACCACCGACAAGGCCCGCACGGCAGGCCTCGCCGTCGAGCTCATCGACAACACGATCGTGCGCCTCTCCTCGCAGTCCGCGATCCAGCAGACCATCGAGCTCCCGTACACGATCACCGACGGCGCATCGACGTCGGTCGGCTACATCGTCGTCGTCCCGGTCGAGCCCGCCGTGACGCACGAGCCGCCCGTCGCCGTCGACGACACGAGGCGCGTGCGCGCCGGTGACTACACGAGCGTCTCCGTGCTCGAGAACGACTCCCACCCCGACGAGGCGCAGATGTCCCTCTCGCCCGCCCTCAGCACCGTGCAGGTCGGAGACGGCTACGCGTTCGTCTCCGGCGACGACGTCCGCCTCCAGGCCCCGTCCGAGCCCGGCACCTACTCGCTCGGCTACACCGTCGTCGACGAGCACGGCGAGCAGGCGGGGGCGACCGTGTCCTTCCAGGTGACGGCGCCCGACGAGTCGAGCAACCGGCCCCCGGCCCCCGGCGTCGACACCGCCAGGGTCTTCGAGGGCGCGAGCGTGCGCATCGAGGTGCCGCTCGACGGCATCGACCCGGACGGCGACTCGGTCGAGCTCACGCAGCTCGTCGACGTTCCGACGCTCGGCTCCGTGAGCGAGTTCACACAGACTTCCTTCGTCTACGAGGCGTTCCCTGGAGCCACGGGCACCGACGTGCTGCGGTACGAGGTCGTCGACGGGTACGGCCAGCGCGCCGAGGGCACGATCAGGGTCGGCGTCGTCGCCCGTCCCGCCGCGACAGCGCCCCCGATCGCGGTCGACGACAACGTGCGCGCCAAGCCGGGCCTGCGCATCGCGGTCCCCGTGCTGAAGAACGACTCCGATCCGAACGGCTACACGCTCGAGGTCGTGCCAGAGCTCGTCGGCGTCGACCCGAGCCTCGAGGCGGAGATCGACGGCGACTCGGTCATCATCACGGTGCCGAGCGATGGCGAGTTCATCTCCGTGCCGTACACGATCATCAACGGCCAGGGTGGGCAGGATGCCGCGTTCATCCACGTCACGATCAATGCGGATGCGCCCACGCTTCCCCCGACTGCGGTCGACCACGTGGTGCGCCTCGACGACTTCGCCGGCGCCGAGACGCTCAGCATCAACGTGCGAGACGGCGCCACCAACCCTGGCGGGAGAGTCAGCGAGCTCGCGGTCGATCTGGCGGGGGCCGGCGCGGGAGCCGCGACGGTCGAGGAGGACGGACGGGTCACGGTCTCCCTCAGCGACGCCAGGCAGATCGTCGTCTACCGGCTCACTGCCGAGGACACGGGGCTCACCGCGGCGGGCTTCATCATGGTGCCAGCCCTCATCACGGAGGAGTCCAAGCGCCAGTCCCCGTTCCTCATCCCTGACCTGCCCGCCCAGAATGCGAAGGTCGGGGAGTCGATCTCGTGGGACGTCAACGACCTCGTGCGCGCCCCGTCCGGCAACCGCGTCTCGCTCATCAACCCCGAGCAGGTGTGGGCTGAGCAGGCCGACGGCAGCCCGCTCGTGGAGAGCGACACCAGGCTGAAGTTCACCCCGAAGCCCGGCTTCCGCGGGCCGGCATCCATCACCTTCCAGGTGAGCGATGCGGAGAGCGCCGACGATCAGAACGCCGGCATCGCGACCATCCGCGTCCCGATCACGGTGGGCGACCCCGACTTCTACGACGTCGCACCGACCTTCGTCGCGCCCCAGCTCACCGTCGAGCAGGGCACCGAGCAGAGCTTCGACCTCCGCACCGCCACCGGCCACCCGAACAAGGACGTCGTCCCCCAGGTGGAGTTCTCGAAGCTCACCGGCGGCACGGGGGAGCTGCAGTCGAGTCTCGACGGCAGCACCGTCAAGGTCGCCGCTGGGGTGGACACGAAGGTCGGCACCGTCGTCAAGTACACGGTCACCTACACCTTCCGCGACTTCGTGCAGACCGGAACCGTCACGGTGACCGTCGTCTCCACCTCCAAGCCGCTGCCGCGCGCCGTGCCGGATGAGCAGCTGGCCCGCCGCAACGGGCCCGTCCTGGTCGACGTCACCGCCAACGACTTCAACCCGTTTCCCGAGTCCCCGCTCACGCTCATGTCCGCGAGCGAGGTCGCGGGCTCCGCCACCGGATCGGCTGTCTCCCTCGTCGACGGGCAGGTGCGAGTGGTGCCGGCGACGAACTTCATCGGCACCATCACCATCAGCTACCGCATCGGAGACCAGACGGGCGACCCGCTGCGCGAGACGACCGGGCTCGCGACCGTCGAGGTCCAGGACGTCCCAGGCGCCCCGGGCGACGTGTCGCTCGAGAAGGGCGGCGCCCTGGGGACGCTCGCCGTGAACTGGTCTGGCGCCGTCTCCAACGGGCCGGAGATCACCGAATACGAGGTGACGCTCGCGGGCGGCGGTGCGGTCTTCACCAAGACGACGGCCGGCGACGTCTACAGCGTCACGTTCACGGAAGACGACGGCCTCGTCCCTGGCAATGACTACACGGCGACGGTCCGGGCCCTGAACTCCCTCGGCTACGGGCTCCCCGCGAGCTCGACCAGCGCCAAGCCCATCACCCTCCCGCAGGCCCCGCAGAATCTGAAGGTCGCCGACGGCCAGACTCCGCCGGGGGAGCTCACCGGCACCCTCACGGCGGAGTGGTCGGCACCGACCGCGAGCGGTGGCGGTCTCAGCGGCTACGACGTGACCGTGCAGGTCGGCACGCAGTCGCCGACCACCACGAGCGTGCCCGCGACGCAGCTCTCGTTCGCCATCACGGGCATCCAGGTGCCGAAGTCCTCCTCCACGCCCGTGAAGGTCTCGGTCGCCGCGAAGAACGAGGCCGGCGTCTCCACCTCGACAGACCAGGTCACCGGCTACCTGAACTACACGGCGCGCATGAGCGTCGAGGTCATCGGCGGCAAGAAGGTGCCTGGCAAGCCCGACGAGGTCCGCAGCTTCGTCATCAAGGGCCAGGACTTCTCCGACGTGCCCTACACCGTCGAGTGCTACAGCACGGCGAAGTCCGGCGAGGACAAGCTCGTCGGCACGCAGACGAACGTGAGCGGGGCCGCGATCAACGGCGAGTCGGGCACTGTGCTCGAGAAGTGCCGGGGCAGCCTCGGCGGGTACACGGTGGTCGTGTACCTGAACGGTGCGGAAGTCGCCAGAAGCCAGACGCCCCTCGACTCGTGGTAGCAACGATGTCGGTGGTCGAGCAGACAATCGAGAGAACCGGCGCGCACGAGCGTCGCGAAGAGGAGCCAGCATGACCGTGACCGAAGAGCAGGCCGCCTGGTTCAAGGACGCCTTCGAGCGCCTGACGACCAACATCGAGCAGGCGGTCGTCGGCAAGCGACACGTCGTCGAGCTCACGCTCACGACCCTCTTCAGCCAGGGCCACCTCCTCCTCGAGGACGTGCCTGGCACCGGCAAGACGGTGCTCGCCAAGGCGCTCGCGAAGACCATCGACGGCAGCAACAGCCGCGTGCAGTTCACCCCCGACCTGCTGCCCTCCGACGTCACGGGCGTCACGATCTTCGATCAGGGCACGCGCGCCTTCGAGTTCCACCCCGGCCCGATCTTCGCCTCGATCGTGCTCGCCGACGAGATCAACCGCGCCTCGCCGAAGACCCAGTCCGCCCTCCTCGAGGTCATGGAGGAGGGGCGGGTCACGGTCGACGGCACCCCGCATCCCGTTCCCGTGCCGTTCCTCGTCATCGCCACGCAGAACCCCGTCGAGCAGGCGGGCACCTACAAGCTCCCTGAGGCCCAGCTCGACCGCTTCCTCATGAAGACGTCCCTCGGCTACCCCGACCACGCGAGCACCGTGCGGCTGCTCATGGATGCGGGCAACCGGCAGCGCGCCGACAGCGTGCCCGCCATCCTCCACGCCGAGAACGTCGTCGTCATGCAGGAGCTCGCCGCCGAGGTGCACGTCGACGAGTCGATCATGGCGTACGTCTCTGAGATCGTCACCGCCACGCGCGCCGACCGCGACGTGCTCGTCGGCGTCTCCGTCCGCGGCGCGCTCGCGCTCGCGCGCGCCGTCAAGGCCTGGGCGCTCGCACACGGTCGCCGCTACGTCGTGCCCGACGATGTGCGCGACCTCGCGCACCCCGTGCTCGCGCACCGGCTCATCCTCGACCCCGAGGCGGAGTTCTCCGGCACGACCCCGGATCAGGTCATCGACCGCTGCCTCATCGAGGTCGAGCCTCCCCAGCACCGAGCCGCCTGATGACCGAGGGGCACGTCTCCACCGAAGCTGAGGCCGAGTCCGCCGAGCGCGACCGCCTCACGATCGGCGACGCCATCAGGTGCGTCACGCCGCTCGGGTGGATCGTGCTCGTCGCCGGCGTCGTGCTCCTCGTCGCCGGAACCGCCTTCGGCTGGCTCGAGCTGATCGGCATCGGGGGCGTCCTCGTCGGGGTCTTCGCCGCCGCGGTGCCCTTCACGATCGGACGCGAGAGCTTCGGCGTGCAGGTCGAGCTCGAGCCCAGGCGAGTGCGCGTCGGCGACCGGGCCCTCGGCCGGCTCCAGGTCACGAACCTCGGCGAGCGCCGCGTGCTGCCCACCCGCCTCGCGCTGCCGGTCGGGCACGCGACGGCCGAGTTCAGCATCCCGCAGCTCGCGCCCGACGAGACGCACGAGGACCTCTTCGCCGTGCCGACCAGCCGCAGGGCCGTCATCGAGGCCGGACCTGCCAGGTCGCTGCGCGGAGACCCGCTCGGGCTCCTCGAGCGGTCGACCAGGTGGACCGGGGTGCTCGAGCTGTTCGTGCATCCCCGGACGGTTCGCCTCACCGCCCAGGTCGCCGGGCTGCTCCGCGACCTCGAGGGCGTGACGGGGGAGCGCATCACCGACGACGACCTCGCGTTCCACGCGCTGCGGCCCTACGAGTCCGGCGACGACCGGAGGAACATCCACTGGCGGACCAGCGCACGCACGGGTCTCCTCATGGTCCGGCAGTTCCAGGAGACGCGTCGCTCGCAGGCCAACGTGCTGCAGACCCTCGAGGCCGCCGCCTACGCCTCGGAAGACGAGTTCGAACTCGGCGTCGAGGTGCTCGCGTCCCTGACGCAGGAGCTCATCCGCTCGGGCGTCGCCGTGAGCGCCCTCACGCAGAGCGGTCGTCTGCCCACCCGAGCGGTCTCGTCGATGCTCGACGGGAGCAGCAGGCTCGAGGCGTGGACGGCGAGCTCACCCTCCCTCCGCGACTTCATCGCGCTCAGCGTCAGGCGCCTCCCGCAGGCGAGCATCGTGTTCCTCGTCTGCGGAAGCGCCACGACGGACGCCCAGCTCGGGCAACTGCAGTCCGTGTACGCGGCGGACGTGACCCTCGTCGTCTTCCGCTGCGCCATCGGGCACCCCGCGAGTCGCACGCGGCTGCGCGAGACCGTCGTCTGCACGGTGCCGGAGCTCGACGACCTGCCGCGCCTGGTCCGCGAGACGCGGGTGCGCACGTGACGGCGGCCGCGGCAGACGGGACCCTGGACGGGGAGACCGGTCCACGGCCGGCCGAACGGGGCAGGACGCGGCCGGGCAGGACGCGGCCTGGCAGGCCACGGCCGGGCCGGGCAGGACGCGCCAAGGAGGCACGTGGACACCTCCGCCCTGGCCTGGACTCGCGGACCCTCATCGACGCCGTGGTCATCGCGGTCCTGACGCTGCTCGCCTCGCTCGGCTTCGCTCCGGCCTTCGGCGGCGCCTGGTTCCTGCTCGCGGTCGCGGGCGGCCTGATCGTCGGCATCGGATCAGCGGTCCTCGCGCGCTGGCTCGACCTGACACGGCTCAACGCCCTCCTCGTCGCCACCGCTGCCTACTTCCTGCTCGGCACCGCCTTCGCGTTGCCGGAGGCGGCCTTCGCAGGAGTGCTGCCGAGCTTCTCGACCCTCGCCGACCTCGCCCGCGCCCCGGTCTTCGCCTGGCGCGACGCCGTGACGCTCTCCACCCCGCTCCTCGCCCCCGCGTACCTCGCGGTGCTCCCGTACTTCGCGGCGGCCGTCACCTCCCTCGTCGCCATGATGCTGCTGCTGTGGGTCGCCCCGAAGCGGCCTGGGGCGATCTGGCCTCCGAGCCTCGCGCTCCTCGGCCCCCTGGCGGTCCTCGCGAGCGCCATCTTCGTCGGCACCGAGGACAGCGTCGCCGGCGTGCTGCGCGGCGGTGCCTTCGCCGTCGTCGCGCTCGTCTGGCTCAGCTGGCGCCGCGGCCTCGGCAACATCGCATCGACCGAGGCGAGGCGGGCCCTCGCGCGCTCCCGTGCGCTCGGCACCGCCGTGATCGTCCTCGTCGCCGCCGTCATCACGACCGCGGGCGGCTACGTCGCCTCCGCGACCGTCGCCGAGCAGCGCGTGGTGGCGCGCGAGCAGGTGACGCCGCCGTTCGATCCGCTCTCGCACACGAGCCCGCTCGCCGGATTTCGCGAGTACTCGAAGCTCAGACCTGACTCGACGCTGTTCGACGTGACCGGCCTCGAAGGGGGAGACCGGCTGCGCCTCGCGACGCTCGAGAGCTACTCGGGCAAGTCCTGGCAGATCGCCGACCCCGCCGCGACGCTCGCCTCGACCGGCAGCTACAACCTCTCCGGTCGAGTCGTCCCGAGCGACCCCCTGGTGACCTCATCCTCCGAGCGATCGATCGACGTCACGATCCGCGACTACTCCGACATCTGGCTGCCGAGCGTCGGCGTCCCCACCGACGTGAACCTCGCAGGCGGCAGCCTGCCGGACCGCAGCGGCGACTTCCGCTACAACGCCAGAACCGGGGGAGGGCTCATCACCTCGGGGCTCCGCGAGGGCGACAGCTACCAGGTCTCCGCGCTCGTCCAGGACCTCCCCATCGAGGGGCAGCTCGACAATGCGGCAGTCCTCGACCTCGACTATCCCGCGATGCCGTCGCCGCCCGCCGCCCTCGTCGAGCGGATGCAGAGCTACATCGCGGGAGAGACCTCCCCGTACCTGCAGCTCAAGGCCATCGAGAACGCGCTCATCGCCGAGGGCTTCTTCAGCCACGGCACGGCGAGCGACTCCGTGCCATCGCGCGCCGGGCACGGGCTCGACCGCATGCAGGAGCTCTTCGACCTCCGCTACCTCGTGGGCGACCAGGAGCAGTACGCGTCCGCGATGGCGATCATGGCGCGCCAGCTCGGGTTCCCCGCCCGGGTGGTCATGGGCTACGCGCCGGAGCAGATCTCGGCAGACGGCACCACCGAGGTGCGCGGGTCCGATGTCACCGCCTGGGTCGAGGTGCCGTTCGAGGGCTTCGGCTGGGTCGCGTTCGACCCGACGCCGGAGCAGACCGACGTGCCCGTCAACACGACCACCGACCCGCAGTCCAAGCCGAAGGCGCAGGTCCGCCAGCCCCCGCAGACGCAGGAGAAGCCAGACGAGCTCCTCACGAGCGCCGACGAGCGACGACAGGAGGAGGAACCCGACGACGAGGAGACGTGGCCGGCTTGGGCGGTCACGCTCGGGATCTCCCTCGCGGTCCCGCTCGCGCTGTTCCTCGTCCCGCTGCTCGCCGTCGCCCTCCTCAAGCGCAGGCGGCGCAGCCGGCGGCTGCGCGAGGGCAGCCCCGACCAGCGGGCGGCGGGGGCGTGGAGCGACAGCATCGACCGCTTCGCCGAGCTCGGCTACCCGATTCCGCGCCGAGCGACCCGGGTCCAGACCGCTGGTGCCGTGCATCCCTCGCTCGTCCCGCTCGCCGACCGAAGCGACCGGGCCGTGTTCGGGGGCGACCGCGTGAGCGACACGGACCTGGCCTCGCTGTGGGCTGACGCGGACGCCGCCGTCGCCGAGGCGAGGGGCTCCGTCGGATTCTGGCGCCGTCTGCGTGGACGATTCACGTTCCGCCGCGCCCCGCGCCCCGTATCATGGCCCCGTGGAACATTCTGGGTTCATCGGGGTGCCGCCCGGGCTGATCGGGCAGGGCGCGATCGTGCCTGAGGCAGCGAACACGTCGGGGCGGCCCGAATGGTCGCCGCCGTCGGCAGCGAACGGCGGGGCGCAGGAAGCCCCAGCCGGCGACTGGCTGCGCGCTGAGCTCGACGACGAGTACCCGCTTCCTCCGATGCCGGCGCCACGGCCGAGGCTCTCCCCGCAGCAGCCCTCGCTTCCCGACCACGCGCGAGCGGCGCATCTGCCAGCAGCGCCCTCGACGAGCGACCAGCTCGCGGTGCCGTCCGCGGCCCCCAGCGCGGCCCCGTTCGGCGGCACCCCGCAGCCGGGTCTCTCGCCCGAGTCGCCGGCCGGGCTCACCGGCGCGGCGCCTGCTTCCGAGGCGAGGCTCGAGCAGCCGGGCCACGACGCCCCTGGCGCCGGCGCCGAGCAGCCTCTGCCCGAGTGGGTGGTCGTCCTCGCCGACGGCGTCAGCGTCCCCATCTACGGGCCCGTCGTCATCGGTCGAAACCCCTCGCAGGATCGATTCCCCGACGCCTCCGTCTCCGCGGTCCCCGACATCACGCAGACCATGTCGAAGACGCACGCTCGCTTCTGGGCCGACGGCGAGCGCCTCTACGTCGACGACCTGAACTCCACGAACGGCGTCGCCCTCTTCCCCGGCGGGAATGCGCACGGTGCGCTCGCGGTTGAGCCTGGAGTCCCAGCGGAACTCCGCTCAGGCGACGTCGTGCAGCTGGGCGAATACCGGCTCTCGATACGCCGGAGCTAGCTGCCGCCTCGCCTTCGCCCAGTCAGGAGCCGCGTGCCCGAACGGATGCAGCTCACGGCCCAGAACCCGCTGAAAGGCGCAGTGTTAGCATGGTTCGCATGTCTGCCGGTCTGCTTCTCCTTTGCTGCCGCGACGGGGCCTAACTTCGCAGGTGCATCCCGTCGCGGTGTCGATGGCGCCTGAGCAGATGCGAGGAGACGCAAGCAACATGAAGACGGAAGACAGCACGAACGAGGCACAGTCGCAGCCGAGGACCTTGGCCCAGAAGGTCTGGGAAGACCACCTCGTCGCGAAGGGTGAAGACGGCTCGCCCGACCTCATCTACATCGACCTGCACATCATGCACGAGGTCACCAGCCCGCAGGCCTTCGACGGTCTCCGAGTCGCGGGCCGCCCGGTGCGGCGCCCCGACCTCACCATCGCGACGGAAGACCACAACACGCCGACGGTCGACATCCTCAACCGCATCGCGGACACGACGAGCCGCACCCAGATCGAGACGCTGCGCCGCAACGCCAAGGAGTTCGGCATCCGGCTCCACCCCCTGGGCGACGCCGAGCAGGGCATCGTGCACGTCGTCGGGCCGCAGCTCGGGCTGACGCAGCCGGGCATCACGGTCGTCTGCGGCGACTCCCACACGTCGACGCACGGCGCCTTCGGAGCCATCGCGTTCGGCATCGGCACGAGCGAGGTCGAGCATGTGCTGGCCACGCAGACGCTCGCCATCAAGCCGTTCAAGACGATGGCCATCAACGTCGACGGCACGCTCAAGGAGGGCGTCACGGCGAAGGACATCATCCTCGCCGTCATCGCCAAGATCGGCACGGGCGGCGGAGCCGGCTACGTGCTCGAGTACCGTGGCTCGGCCATCGAGGCGCTCTCCATGGAGGGCCGCATGACCGTCTGCAACATGTCCATCGAGGCGGGCGCTCGCGCCGGCATGGTGGCCCCGGACGACAAGACCTTCGCCTACCTGGAAGGCCGCGACCACGCCCCGGTCGGCGACGACTGGGACGCTGCCGTCGACTACTGGCGGACCCTCAGGACCGACGACGACGCGAGCTTCGATGCCGAGGTCTTCATCGACGCCGACACCCTCGAGCCGTTCGTCACGTGGGGAACCAACCCGGGCCAGGGCATCTCCCTCAGCGGGGTCGTCCCGGAGCCGTCCGACTTCGCGGACCCCAACGACCGCCAGGCCGCCGAGCGCGCGCTCGAGTACATGGCGCTCGAGGCCGGACGACCCATGAAGAGCATCCCCGTGGACGTCGTCTTCATGGGCTCCTGCACCAACAGCCGCATCGAAGACCTCCGTGCCTTCACCTCCGTCATCCGCGGCCGCCAGAAGGCCGACGGCGTCCGCGTCATGGTCGTGCCAGGCTCGGCACGCGTGCGCCTCGAGGCGGAAGCCGAGGGCCTCGACAAGATCATCACCGAGTTCGGCGCAGAATGGCGCTTCGCCGGCTGCTCGATGTGCCTCGGCATGAACCCGGACCAGCTCGAGCCCGGGCAGCGCTGCGCGTCCACCTCCAACCGCAACTTCGAAGGCAGGCAGGGCAAGGGCGGACGCACGCACCTCGTGTCGCCCCTCGTCGCCGCTGCGACCGCGGTTCGGGGTACGCTCTCCAGTCCGTCTGATCTCGACGAGCCCACCGCGCCCGCCGCGAGCACCGACACCCGAACGCCGCAGGAGGTGGCCGTCTGATGGAGAAGATCACCCGCATCGAGGGAGCCGCCGTGCCGCTGCGCCGCTCCAACGTCGACACCGACCAGATCCTGCCCGCCGTCTACCTCAAGCGCGTCACGAAGACGGGCTACGAGGACGCGCTGTTCAACGGCTGGCGGCAGGACCCTGACTTCGTGCTCAACCGGCCCGAGTACCAGGACGACCCGCGCATCCTGCTCGTCGGACCGGACTTCGGAACCGGCTCCTCCCGGGAGCACGCCGTGTGGGCGCTCAAGGACTACGGCTTCCGCGCCGTCATCGGATCCCGCTTCGGCGACATCTTCCTCGGCAACGCCGGCAAGCAAGGACTGCTTGTCGCCACGCTGGCCGAGCACCTCGTAGAACAGCTCTGGGACGCCGCCGAGGCAGCCCCGGGTGCGACTGCGGTCGTTGATCTCACCACGAACACCGTTACTGTCGGAGACATGACGGCGACGTTCGAGATCGACGACTACACGAGATGGCGTCTGCTCGAGGGGCTCGACGACATCTCGTTGACGTTGCGTGACGAACACGCGATCTCCACCTTTGAGTCACGCCGAGAGGCGTGGCGTCCGCGGACTCTTCCGATCCGCAGGTCCACCACCGCAGGGAGTGCAACTCAGTGAACACGATCACCAACGACTCGGCTCGCGCCGGCGCATCAGTCGGTCTGACCGGCGACACCATCGTCTTCAACGGCGGACGCCCGCTCTCGGGTCGCATCGAGGTGCGTGGCGCGAAGAACCTCGTCACCAAGGCCATGGTCGCGGCGCTGCTCGGCGAGGAGGTCAGCGTCCTCCGCGACGTGCCGGACATCTCCGACGTGCGCGTCGTCGCCGGTCTCCTCACGCTGCACGGCGTGAAGATCGACCGCAACGAGGTCTCCGGCGACCTTCGCCTCGACCCGACGAACGTCGAGACGGCCCACATGGCCGAGATCAACGCGCACGCCGGCTCCAGCCGCATCCCGATCCTCTTCTGCGGCCCGCTGCTGCACCGCCTCGGCGAGGCCTTCATCCCCGACCTCGGCGGCTGCCGCATCGGCGACCGGCCCATCGACTTCCACCTCGAGGTGCTCCGCAACTTCGGCGCCGTCATCGAGAAGCTCCCGAGCGGCATCCGCATGAGCGCCCCCGAGGGCCTCCACGGTGCCAAGGTCACGCTCCCGTACCCCTCGGTGGGCGCCACCGAGCAGGTCCTGCTCACCGCCGTCCGCGCGGACGGCCGCACGGAGCTGCGCAACGCGGCCATCGAGCCCGAGATCATGGACCTCATCAACATCCTGCAGAAGATGGGCGCCATCATCTCGGTGGATGCCGACCGCGTCATCCGCATCGAGGGTGTCGAGCGTCTCGGCGGCTACAGCCACAAGGCGCTCTTCGACCGCAACGAGGCAGCCAGCTGGGCCTCCGCGGCACTCGTCACGCACGGCGACATCTTCGTCGGCGGTGCCAAGCAGCCCGAGATGCTCACGTTCCTCAACGTGTTCCGCAAGGCAGGCGGAGCGTTCGAGATCCACGACGACGGCATCCGCTTCTACCACCCGGGCGGCGAGCTGCGCCCCGTCGTCATCGAGACCGACGTGCACCCCGGCTTCATGACCGACTGGCAGCAGCCGCTCGTCGTCGCCCTGACGCAGGCGCACGGCGTCTCGATCGTGCACGAGACGGTGTACGAGCAGCGCTTCGGCTTCGTCGACGCGCTCGTCGAGATGGGCAGCGACATCCAGCTGCACCGCGAGTGCCTCGGCAGCCAGGAGTGCCGCTTCGGCCAGCGCAACTTCCAGCACTCGGCTGTGATCTCCGGCCCGACGAAGCTCAAGGCCGCCGACATCGAGGTCCCCGACCTCCGCGGCGGCTTCAGCCACCTCATCGCGGCGCTCGCGGCAGAGGGCACCTCGCGGGTCTCGAACGTCGGCATCATCGCGCGCGGCTACGAGAACTTCATCGCGAAGCTCGAGACCCTCGGAGCCGACTTCACGGTTGAGGCGTAGGAGTGTCCGCTGGGAAGCGCGGATCGCCTGAGAAGACCAAGCCCTCGATCTTCTGGTTCCTCGCGGCGATCGCCTTTCCGCTGAGCTGGCCGATCATGCGCTGGGAGATCAAGGGCACGCTGCCGGAGCGGGGCGCGTTCATCGTCGCCCCGAACCACACCAGCGAGGTCGATCCGCTCCTCATGGGGATGGCCGTGTGGAAGCTCGGCCGCGCGCCGCGCTTCATGGCCGCCGACCGGCTCTTCCGCGTCAAGGGACTCGGCTGGATCCTCCGCAAGAGCGGGCAGATCCCCGTCTCGCGCGACGCGCGCGGCGCCAACCAGGCCGCGATCGCGTCCGCCCAGCAGCTCGCGAGGCTCGGGCAGGGTGTCATCATCTACCCGGAGGGCACCCTCACCCGCGAGCCGAACCTGTGGCCGATGCGCGGCAAGAACGGCGCGGCGAGGGTCGCGCTGAGCGCCGACATCCCCGTCTACCCGACCGCGATCTGGGGTGCGCAGAACATCCTGCCGCGGTACGCGAAGAAGCCGACGCTCGGATGGCGGACGAAGATCACGGTGCACGTCGGCGAACCGGTGAGCCTCACGGAGTTCACCGGACGTATGCACAGCGCGAGCGCCATGAAGGGCGCCACGGAGCTCGTCATGCACGACGTGACCCGTCTCCTCGAGGGCATCAGAGGTGAAGAGGCTCCGGCTGAGCTGTACGACCCCGCGAAGCACGGCCAGAGCGAGCACGGCAAGTTCCCCCAGGACCGGGGCGGCTCGTCCCGAGAGGCGGGGGGAGCGTGAGCTCGGCGCAGCGTGCCGTCGTCCTCGGCAGCGGCAGCTGGGGCACGACCTTCGCGAAGGTGCTCGCGGATGCGGGCCACGACGTGACCCTCTGGGCGCGCCGAACCGAGGTCGCGAACGAGATCAACGAGTCGCACCGGAACACGGGCTACCTCCCCGGCATCGACCTGCCGAGGAACCTGCACGCGACGCCCGACCTGGTCGAGGCGGTCCGCGGGCAGCAGTTCGTCTTCGTGTCGGTGCCGGCGCAGACCGCCCGTGAGCTCTCCGCCCAGCTGGCCCCCCACATCGAGGGCGACGCGGTCGTCGTGAGCCTCATGAAGGGCGTCGAGCGGGCGAGCGGGCTTCGCATGAGCGAGGTGCTCGAGGGCGTCCTGCAGATCCCGGCCGAGCGGGTGGCTGTCGCGAGCGGGCCCAACATCGCGCTCGAGATCGCGAAGGAGCAGCCAACGGCGATCGTCGTGGCATCGGCGAGCGAGGCCACCGCCGTCAGCGTCGCGAAGCTCGCGCGCAACGACTACCTCCGGTCGTTCGTCAACGTGGACGTCGTCGGCACCGAGTTCGGTGGGGTCCTCAAGAACCTCATCGCCATCGCCGTCGGCATCGTCGACGGCGTCGGCTACGGCGAGAACACGAAGGCGTCCGTGATGACGCGCGGGCTCGCCGAGATCTCCGACTTCGCCGTCGCGATGGGTGCGCAGGCGTCCACCATGATCGGCTTGGCGGGCCTGGGAGACCTCATCGCGACCTGCGAGTCGCCCCTGTCCCGCAACTTCACGGCCGGGCGCCTCCTCGGGCAGGGCTACGTCTACGACGACGTCGTCGCCCAGATGCAGCAGACCGCCGAGGGGCTTCGCTCCGTCGGCGCGATCCTCGAGCTGGCCGAGCGCCACGGCGTGGAGATGCCCATCGCGACGCAGATCGACGACGTGCTCCACGGCCGGATGAGCCCCGCCGACCTCGCCCCCCACCTCGCGACCGACGAGGGCCCGAGCGGCGAGTAGCGCCCGGTGCGGCTTGGGCGACCCCGTACCCTTGTGCGGTGAGCGAAGAGTCGCTCGTGGAAGGAAACCTCATGTCGACAGCTCAGCTGAACGCCTCCGCCAGCTCAACCCCCGCTGGGGATGCGCGGCCGCTCATCGCCGTCGTCTTCGGCGGCCGTTCGAGCGAGCACGCCATCTCGTGCGCGACGGCGAGCGGTGTCCTCGGAGCTATCGACCGTGAGAAGTACCGGGTGCTGCCCATCGGCATCACGCGCGACGGCGCCTGGGTGCTCGAGGACGACGACGCCGACAAGTTCGCGCTCGACCCCGAGAACCTGCCGGAGGTCGTCGACAACGGCACGCGCATCCACCTGCCCGATTCGGCCAAGCACCGCGAGGTGACGGTCTCGCGTGTCGAGGGCGACGCTCACGGTGCCGAGGCGGGAGCCGAGCGAACCGAGCGCACGTCGCTCGGCGAGGTCGACCTGGTGTTCCCGATCCTCCACGGCCCCTTCGGCGAGGACGGCACCGTGCAGGGCATGCTCGAGCTCGTCGGCCTGCCGTTCGTCGGCTCGTCGGTGCTCGCCGCGAGCGTCGGCATGGACAAGCACTACACGAAGATCGTGCTCAGGGACGCGGGCCTGCAGGTCGCCGACGGCGTCACGATCTCGCAGCACCAGTGGGACACGCGGGGTGCGTCGCTGGCCGCGGAGACCGTCGACCGGCTCGGGCTGCCGGTGTTCGTCAAGCCCGCCCGCGCTGGCTCGAGCGTCGGCGTCAGCAAGGTCGCCGCGCTCGACGAGTTCGCAGCCGCCATGACGACGGCCCTCGCGGAGGACGACCACGTGCTCGTCGAGGCGGCGGTCGTGGGCCGCGAGGTCGAGATCGCCGTGCTCGAGTCGCGGCCGGGGGAGCGGGCTCGCGCCTCGGTCGCCGGCGAGATCGTCATGACGAAGGCGGAATTCTACGACTTCGAGGCGAAGTACCTCGATGACTCCGGGGTGGAGCTGCGGTGCCCCGCCGAGCTGAGCGACGAGCTGCTCGCGGAGATGGCGGAGCTCGGGGTGCGTGCCTTCGAGGCGCTCGGCGCCTCCGGCCTGGCCCGCGTCGACTTCTTCCTGACGGACGACGGGTTCGTCGTGAACGAGATCAACACGATGCCGGGCTTCACGCCCATCTCGATGTTCCCGAAGTGCTGGCAGGCGAGCGGCATGAGCTACCCGCAGCTCATCACCGAGCTCATCGAGGTCGCGAGCGCGCACGCCGCAGCCCGCGAGGCGCGCCTCACGCGCTAGGAGGCCCGCCGTGCGGGAGCTGGTCGTGCTCCGGGGCACTGGGGCCGCAGTCAGCTCGGCGGCGCTCTCCGGGGTGGTGCTAGCCGAGGACGTCGTCGGCGCCGACGCAGGCACCGGTCTTCGGCAGCCTCGAGACGGCATCGTCGAGGTCGACGAGCACGGTGGTGCCCGATGCGACGTCCGAATCGACGACGACCTCGACGGCGGGTGTGCGGCCGTAGCTCGTGAACCGGTAGGTGGGCGCCTGGCTGTCGTCGACGATCCAGTCGATACCGCTCAGGCTGACGCACTGCTCGGAGGTCGGCCCCGGTGTCGGAACGCCGCAGCGGAGCAGCACGCCGGCCGGGGTGCCCCAGGCTCCCGTCGCCTGCGCGTTGGTGAGGCGCAGCTCGAGCCCGTCGACCGTCGAGGGCAGGCGGACCGAGACCTCGGCGCACTCCGGGGCGGCCGCGTCGGGAGCCGGTTCCATGGGAACGCTCGCGCTGTTGCAGGCGGTGAGCAGGACGACGGATGCGGCGGTCGCGATCACGGCGGAGCCGATGCGCGAGGCGGAGCGGAAGGTTCGAGACATTTGCTCCCAGGCTATCGTGAGCGGGTGCCTGCTCTTCCCGACGACGCCATCCGCCGAACCCCCGCTGACGTGCTCACGGTCGGCGCGTGCGGCGAGGCCGATCTGCTCCAGCGCATCCTCGCGCGGGTCCCGGCAGCCGATGACGCGGTGCTCGGGGCCGGCGATGACGCCGCGGTGCTGACGGCGGGCGATGGGCGGGTCGTCATCACGACGGATCTCATGATCGAGGGCCCCGACTTCCGCTCGGCCTGGTCGACGGCGCGCGATGTGGCGCGCAAGGCGTGCGCATCCAACCTCGCGGATGTCGCCGCGATGGGCGCTGCCCCGACGGCGATCACGGTGGCGCTCGCGCTGCCGTCCTCGACGCCGGTCTCCTGGGTCGAGGAGCTCGCGGACGGCTTCGCGGCGGCCCTCGCCGACATGGCCCCTGGCTGCGGCGTGGTCGGCGGCGACCTGTCGACGAGCGAGCAGCTGACGATCGCGATCACCGCCTTCGGCGACCTGCGCGGGGGCGACCCGGTGCGGCGATCGGGTGCCAAGGCGGGCGACGTGCTGGCGCTCAGCGGCCCCGCGGGGCGCAGCGGTGCGGGCCTCTCCCTGCTCTACTCCCTCGCGAGGGACGCGCGCGGGGAGGCGCTCGCCGAGGGAATCGAGGCCCTGCGGTCGAGTGGCGACGCCGTGCGCTCAGTCGTCGACTGGCACCTCGCGCCGACGATCGACGCCTCCCTCGGCCTCGCCGCGCGAGCTGCCGGGGCGACGGCCATGATGGATGTGTCCGACGGCCTGCTCCTCGACGCCTCGCGCCTGGCGAGGGCCAGCGGCGTCCGCGTCGAGGTCGAGACGTCGTCCCTCGCCGTCGACATCGCCGCGGTCGAGGCGGCGCTGCGAGCCGCCCTGCCCGGGGTCGGGACCGCCGAGCTGCACGCACGAGCCGTGGACCTCGTGGTGGTCGGCGGGGAGGATCACGGCCTGCTCGCCACCTTCCCGGCTGGGACGCCGCTGCCGGAGGGGTTCCGGGTGATCGGCCGCGTGCACCCGCATGAGGACGGACAGGTTCCCCCCGTGCTCGTCGACGGCGCTGGCCGGGCCGCCCGCGGGTGGGACCCCTACGCCTGGGACTTCTCGGCCCCCGGCTCGTCGACGGGGCTCACCTCGTAGCTGAAGACGATGGTCTCGCCGTAGGACTTCCGGCGCAGCAGCTCGAAGGACTCTGGCACCGTGGGAGCTGGGGAGCGCGACCCCCGCTCGACGACGACGACCGCCTCCGGTGCCAGGTGCGGCACCAGGGCCTCGAGCGCCCCGGTGAGCTCCGCTTCGCCGAGCTCGTATGGCGGGTCGACGAAGACGAGCTCGAAGGGCTGACCAGGAGCTGTCCGCAGGAAGCTGTCGACGGAGTTCTGCGCGACGCGGGAGGCGACGGCCCGGCGACCCTGCTCTCGGGTCACGCGCGCCAGCAGCTCGGCGTTCGCGCGCAGCACGTTGGCGGCCGACTTGGACTGCTCGACGAGTACGGCGCTGGATGCGCCCCGGCTGAGCGCCTCGAACGCGAGCGCACCGGAGCCCGCGTAGAGGTCGAGCACGGCGATGCCGCCGAGGTCGAGCAGCGATTCGAGCGAGGAGAACATGGCCTCGCGGACTCGGTCGCTCGTCGGACGCGTGCCGCTCTTCGGGACGGCGAGCGAGTGGCCCTTGGCGGCTCCGGCGATGATGCGTGTCACGCTGCGATCGTAGCCGCGACTGCGTCGACCCATCCACCGCCTGGAGAAGCTGGCCGAACTTGTCGGGGGTGCGTGGAATGATGGGCACTTGAATTCGGAGGTGGCCATGGAATACGGCAACGGCGCGGAAACCGCGGCGGCGAGGGCTCTGCCCGCAGAGCCGGCTGGGCGCGAGCGCGCATCGAGCACGGCGGTCGCACTGCAGGACGGCGCGCGGCAGATCCGCGAGAGCGTCGCATCGGTCATCTCAGGCAAAGACGAGCAGGTGCACCTCGCGGTCGTCGTGCTCCTCGCCGGCGGTCACCTCCTTGTGGAGGACGTCCCCGGGGTCGGCAAGACGGTCCTCGCCAAGACGCTGGCGGCGGCCATGGACTCGAGCGTGAGCCGCATCCAGTTCACGCCAGACCTCCTGCCCTCGGATGTCACGGGCGTCGCGATCTACGACCAGGTCGAGCGGCGCTTCGAGTTCCAGCAGGGCCCGGTGTTCGCGAACGTCGTCATCGGCGATGAGATCAACCGCGCCTCCCCGAAGACGCAGTCGGCGCTGCTGGAGTGCATGGAGGAGGGGCAGGTCACGGTCGACGGCGTCACGCACCGACTGCCAGTGCCCTTCACCGTCTTCGCGACGCAGAACCCCTCCGAGATGGAGGGCACCTACGCGCTGCCGGAGGCGCAGCGCGACCGCTTCATGGCGCGCATGTCGATGGGGTACCCCGAGCGCGACGACGAGCTCGCGATGGTCGACCGGCGCGACTCGAGCGACCCCTTGTCGAGCGTCCGCGCCTCGCTCAGCGCGAGCGACGTCTCCAGCATGATCGAGCAGACCTCGCGCATCTACGTCGCGCCCGCCATCAAGCAGTACATCGTCGACCTCGCCCGTGCCACCCGCGAGCACGCCGACGTCCGTGTCGGCGTGAGCCCGCGCGCGACCCTGCACCTCGTGCGTGCCTCGAGGGCGGCCGCCGCGGTCGCCGGTCGCGACTTCGTGGTGCCGGACGACGTCTCGAAGCTCGTCGGCCCGGTCTTCGCGCACCGGCTCGTGCTCAGCGCCCGCGGCTCTCGGGGAACGGCGGCGTCGGCGTCAGCCGCCCGCATCATCGACCAGATCTGCCAGCAGATCGCCGTCCCAACGAGCGCGGCGACCGCGTAGCGCGTGGCGACGAGGCGCATCGAGAGGCGGCTGCGACCCACCAGCCGAGCCATCGGCCTGGTGGTGGTCGGCGTGCTGCTGGCCGCAGCCGCCGTGGTGTTCGGCCGGGGTGAGCTGCTCGCGCTCGGCGGGTTCCTCATCGCCCTGCCGCTCGTCGCCTTCGTGCTGCGCCTCATCTGGCGACCACGGCTCGACGCGGTGCGCACGATCTACCCGACCACCCTTGCCGTCGGCGACCGGATGCGGGTCGTCACCGAGGTGCGCAACCGTTCGCTCATCGCGCTCGAGCCGAGCTCCTACCTCGATCTCCTGCCCGGTGCGGAGCCGTCCAGCATCGGCGGGGTGCTGCCCGCTATCGGCTCGCGACTCCACCGCAACGAGGACAAGCGGCGACGTCGCGTCGCCTACGGCGTCGACTCGATGCGCCGCGGCGTCCACGAAGTCGGCCCGCTCTTCTTCGACAATGCCGACGGGCTCGGTCTCACGAGGCGAGTCCTCAAGATCGGCGAGGCCACCGAGGTCGAGGTCTGGCCTCGAGTGGCAGAGCTGCCCGCCATGTCCGTGCCGAGCGGCAAGAGCGGGGGCGAAGTCGAAGCCGGGGTCGCGCAATCCGGGGACTCCGACGACGTCCTCACCCGCGACTACCGTCGCGGCGACCCGCTCAGGCGCATCCATTGGCGTGCGACGGCGCACGCGGGCGAGCTGCGCGTGCGACAGGAAGAGCACCACGCGGAAGACACCTCGGTGGTCATCCTCGACACGAGCGCGACGGCCGCCGCCGAGGAACCGAAGGCGCCGCTGACTCTCGTCGACCTCATGAACGAGCAGTCGGCACCGGCGACGGCCATCGACGCGGAGTTCGAGCTCGCCGTCTCGCTCGCCGCCTCCGTGCTCGCTCGCTTCCACCGCTTCGGCTACGAGACCGAGCTGTTCGAGACGCACGCGGGCCTCGACGGCGACACGGAGAGCACACGTACCCCCTCCGAGGAAGCGCTCGAGTCGGTCATGCGCAGGCTCATGCTGACGCAGCCGGACTCGGCGGCGGGGGAGCGGCGAGAGGCCTGCGCCGAGGTCGTCGACGACATCTCGCGTATCGCGCGCACGCCGGTCGTGTACGTGCATCGGAACCTGGCCGGCGACGGACTGACCGCGATCCGCTCGCTGTCGGCGGTGGCCGCCCCGGCCCTCGCACTCATCGTCTCCGCGAAGCCGGTGCCGCGCGCCACCCTGACATCGTTCACCGATGCGGGCTGGAACGTCGCCGTCTACTCGCCCGCCAGAGCCAAGCCCTTCACGCCGCTGCTCGAACTGGAGGCCACCGCATGAGCTCGCACGCGACCACGACCGCGCAGATGCGTCGTCGGCAGGGCTGGAAGGGCACTCCGGGAGCCAACGGCTCCTGGGTCGTCACCGTCTCCCTCGCGGTGCTGATCTTCAGCGCGACGAACCTCCTGTGGCCGATCTTCGACACGAACACGTGGTCGGCGAAGGCGATCGTGCTCGTCACGATCATGCTCGGGGTCGCCGCCCTCGTGCGCACCTTCACGGGCTCGCAGCTGTGGGCGCTCGTCGCCTCGATGGTGGGCGGCGCTGTTGTCCTCGTCGGATTCACCGGGCGGGGATCGCCGCGCGCCACGGTCGAAGGGTGGGGAGTGCTCGCCGAGCAGCTCGTCGAGCAGCTCCGCTCGGACGCCGCCCCGCTTCGCGAGACCGAGGCGATGACCATGCTCGTGCTCATCGGCGTCGCCGTCATCGTCGTGCTCTGCGACTTCTTCGTGTTCGGCATCAGGGGCCGCTCGCTTGCGACGCTGCCCCTGCTCGCCTTCCCCCTCATCCCGATGGCGCTCGGCATCGATGCCTTCAACGGCTGGTCGTACGTCTTCGCGGCGCTGGCGCTCGCGGTGTTCCTCTACGCCGTCTCGAGCTGGCACCAGCGCGTGCACGACGAGGAGCTCTCCTATCAGGGGTTCCTGGTCGACAGTCGAGGCGTGGCCGGCCTCGGCGGGGCCCTCGCGGTCACCGCCGTGTCCCTCGTCGCCGTGCTCGTGGCCTCCACGGTCGTTCCAGCGCCGACCGGCATCGACGCCATCCGGCAGACCTCGACCTCCGGCCTCTCCACCAACCGCGCGAACCCCATCATCGACCTGGGCGAGGACCTGCGGCGCAACAACCCGGTCGAGGTGCTGCGCTACGCCACGACCACCGACCAGGGCTCGCTCCCGTACCTCACGCTCCAGACCCTCAGCGACCTCAGCGGCGAGGACGACTGGATGCCCGGCGACTTCGACGGCAACCTGAGCGTCGACGGCGGCGACCTGCCGCTGCCCGACGGCGTCTCGGCCGGGGCTGAGTCGAGCGAGTTCACGACGCGCATCGTGCTCAACGACGGCGTCAGCTCCTTCCTCCCGCGCCCGGGGTTCGCGGCCAACATCATCGACCTGCAGGGAGACTTCCTCCTCGACGAGCAGACGGGCGACGTCCGCAGCGCCGGTGACGAGGCGCTCGCGCAGAACTACGAGATCCAGACCGTGGTGCCGACCCCCAGCTTCGAGGCGATCTCGCAGCTCGACGCCGAGGTGCCGGCGGGCCTCGAGGCGCTCACCGAGGTGCCTGAGGGGCCGAGCACCGACCGCATCCGCGACGTGGTCGGCGAGATCGTCGACGAGGACGCGCCCGCCGGGACACAGGCCCTGCAGCTCCAGTCGTTCTTCGCCGACGGGTTCGCCTACTCGGAGACCGCGCCCGTCCAGCAGGGGTACGACGGCACGAGCCTCGACGTCATCGCCCAATTCCTGGAAGCGCGGGCCGGCTACTGCGTGCACTACGCATCGTCGATGGCCGTCATGGCGCGCATGATCGGCATCCCGTCCCGGATCGGGGTCGGCTTCACTCCCGGCTCCGCCGGCGAGCTGAACGCGGAGGGCCAGCCCGTCTACACCGTGACGAGCAACCAGCTCCACGCGTGGGCCGAGCTCTACCTGCCCGGCCACGGCTGGGTCATGTTCGAGACGACGCCGGCCGGCGCGCTCGGCAACCTCGTCGCCCCCGGCCCCGGCGAGACGACGGCGCCGACGATGACGCCAGAGGTCGCCCCATCGGCCTCGCCTGCGCCGGTCGAGACCGAGAGCACCGCCGCGCCGACCGTGCCGCCTGAGAGCGAGACGCCGACGCCGACGCCCACGCAGGGCGCCGAAGGAGCAGGCGAGCAGGCTGGCGAGAGCGAAGCCGTCGACCTCACGGCCCTCTTCATCACCCTCGCCGTCATCGGCGGCGTGCTCGCCCTGGTCGCGCTCCTGCTCATCCCCGCCTTCCTGCGGGGCGCCAGGCGCCGCGCGCGTCGCGTCGCGGTCCTGGCAGGCTCGCCGCCTCAGCATCCGAGTCCCGGCAACGCCGCCTGGCAGGAGGTGTCCGAGAGCGCCGTCGACTACGGGGTGCCGCTCGGCACCGGCCTCACGCCGGCAGCCGTCGTCGTGGCCATCGCCGCCGGCTTCGAAGCCCCCGAGCGCGCGACGGGCGACGGCGCCGGGGTCCCAGCCGCCACCGCCCAGCGCGTCGCTGACGCGCGGAGCGCGCTCGAGCGCCTCCGGATCGAGCACGAGCACGCCGCATTCTCGGACCCCGGCGCGTCGCACGCGCTGAGCCAGCACGAGCGGGAAGGTATCTGGAACGACGTCCTCCTGGTCCGGTCCGCGCTTCGCGCATCCGCCTCGTCCGCAGCGCGACGCCGGGCGGTGCTCGCGCCCGCATCCCTGTCAGGAAGGCGCTGATGGACGACATCGGTCTCGATACCCCGCTCGAGGACGTCCTCGGCAAGCGCGACGCGCAGCAGCTCGCGAAGCAGCTCGACGTGACCACCGTCGCGGGCATGCTCGAGCATTACCCGCGACGCTACGCGCGTCGAGGCGAGATGACCGCCATCGAGTCGCTGCCGCTCGGCGAGCACGTCACCCTCGTCGCGCGGGTGCTGCGCGTCAACGAGCGGCAGATGCGCGCACGACGAGGCTCGATCGTCGAAGTGGAGATCACCGACGAGAAGGGCATCGTCTCGCTGACGTTCTTCAACCAGAGCTGGCGTGCCAAGCAGCTGCAGCCGGGAGTGACCGGCATCTTCTCTGGCAAGGCCTCCGCGTACCGGGGAGCCATCCAGCTCGCCCACCCCGAGTACGAGCTCTTCGAGAACGCGCCACTCGAGGCCCTCTCGGAACGACGCGACCAGTGGCTCAAGGAGCCCATCCCGATCTACCCGGCCACCGCCAGCCTGCCGACCTGGAAGGTGGCGGCGGCCGTCCAGGCGGTCCTCGACGCCGTGCCGTTCCTCCGCGACCCCGTGCCGGTGGAGACGCGCGCCATGTTCGGGATGTACAGCTACGACGAGGCGATGCGCGCCATCCACCAGCCCGAGACGTTCAAGCTGCTCGAGCGGGCGCGGGAATCGCTGCGCTTCACCGAGGCGTACGTGCTCCAGGCGGCGCTCCTCCAACGCCGGGCGATCTCCGAGCTCGTCGCGGCGAGAGCGAGGACCGACACGGTCGGGCCGATGCTCGAGGCCTTCGACCGACTCGTGCCGTTCGAGCTCACGCCCGACCAGAAGACGGTCGGGCGGCAGATCGCGAAGGACCTCGCCCGCGGCGTGCCCATGCACCGTCTCGTCCAGGGCGAGGTGGGCTCGGGCAAGACCCTCGTGGCCCTGCGCGCGATGCTGCAGGTCGCCGACGCGGGCGGGCAGTCGGCCATGCTCGCGCCGACCGAGGTCCTCGCGTCCCAGCACCACCGATCGATCATCGACTCCCTCGGTCCGGAGCTTTCCGCGCAGCTCATGCCGACCCTCATCACCGGCAGCATGACGAAGACGGAGCGCAAGCGCGCAGCGCTGCGCGTCGTCGCCGGCGAGGCCAAGATCGTGGTGGGCACCCACGCGCTTCTGAGCGACGACGTGATGTTCGACGACCTCGGCCTCGTCATCGTCGACGAGCAGCACCGCTTCGGGGTGGAGCAGCGCGAGTCGCTGCGCGCGAAGGGCGCTCAGCCTCCGCACCTGCTGGTCCTGACGGCCACTCCCATTCCGCGCACGGTCGCCATGACGGTCTTCGGCGACCTCGATATCTCGAGCATCGTGACCATGCCGAAGGGGCGGCAGAAGATCGAGACGTTCGTCGTCGCCACCCGCGAGCATCCGCACTGGCTGGAGCGTGCCTGGCAGCGCGTCGCGGAGGAAGTCGACCGGGGGCGGCAGGCGTTTGTCGTGTGCCCCGCCATCGAGCCAGCCGAACCCGCAGAGCCGGTCGATGGCGAGGAGCCGGCCCAGCCCGTGACCGCCGTCATGGAGCTCGCGCCGACGCTCGCCGTGCATCCGCTCTTCGCGGGCAAGCGCGTCGCCGCCGTGCACGGGGCGATGCCGAGCGATGAGAAGGATGCCGCCATGCGGGCCTTCGCCGAGGGCAAGATCGATGTGCTGGTCGCGACGACCGTCATCGAGGTCGGCGTGAACGTGCCGAACGCCTCGGTCATGATCGTCATGGATGCCGACCGGTTCGGGGTGTCCCAGCTCCACCAGCTGCGGGGCCGCGTCGGACGAGGAGAGCACGCCGGACTGTGCCTGCTCGTCTCGAACACCGAGGAGGAGTCCACCGCTCGGGAGCGGATCAACGCGGTCGCCGAGACGCTCGACGGGTTCGAGCTCGCCGAGCGCGACCTGGAGCTGCGACGCGAGGGCGACGTGCTCGGCACGGCGCAGTCAGGGGGACGCACGTCCCTCAAGCTCCTGCGCGTCATCGAGGACACCGAGCTGATCCGCTCCGCCAGGGACGAGGCGGCGCTGCTCATCAACGACGACTGGAGCCTCAAGAGGTGGCCCGACCTTAAGGCGGCCATCGGCCGGCACAGCTTCGAGGAACGTGAGTTCCTCGGCAAGTCCTGACGGCTCGAGCCCCTCGGTCGGCGAGCGTCCCCTGGCCTACGATGGGCGGGTGACCTCTTCCTCCTCCGCACACGCCCTCCGCGTCGCCTCCCGCCTCATGCTGGCCGCCATGCTGGCGTTCCTGGCCCTCGCGCTCGGTCTCGGATCGCAGTTCGCTTCCGCGCACGACCAGCTGATCGAGTCGAGCCCGGCCGCCGACGAGTCGGTCGACGTGGCTCCGGAGAGCGCGACCCTGACGTTCTCCGCTGAGGTGCAGTCGGAGGGCACGCTCGGCCCGCAGGTCGAGCTGTTCGCGGTGACCGCCGTGGAGCAGACGGCCCTCGAGCTGGAGTCGGCGGCCACGGCCGACGGCTCGGTCGTGACGCAGGCGCTCCCGCAGCTCGCTGCGGGGGACTACGCCCTGAACTGGCAGGTCGTCTCCTCCGACGGCCACCCGATCTCCGGCACGATCCCGTTCACGGTGTCCGTTGGCGTGGCGCCCGCCGAGGTCGCCGCACCGTCAGCGTCCGCCTCCGCCGGTTTCGGTGCCGCCGAGAACACCGAGGGCGCCGCGATCACGAACAGCGACGCGGGAACGTCGGACGAGGCGTCCCAGTCGACGGCCGCGGCCTCCGGGATCCCGCCGTGGGCCTGGGTGCTCATGGGGCTCGCCGGTGTGGCCGTGGTCTTCGTCTCGTTCATCCTCTTCCGGCGCAAGGCCGCGGACCTCGAGGCGAGCAGCACGCCGAAGCCCGAGGAGCCGCTGGCCGATGGGGACGACGACACGCCCACCCGCGTCTAGCTCGCATCTGACCCTGTCACGCCTGCTCCATGCGTCCCGATCACGCGATGAGCGCTCCATGGGCGCGACGTGCAGGGACCGCCCCGTAGTCTTGTGGGCATGAGCAGAATCGCTGTCGTTCCCGGCTCGTTCGATCCGGTTACCCTTGGCCACCTCGACGTCATCCAGCGTGCCGCAACGGTCTTCGAGGAAGTGCACGTCGTGGTTGTGCACAATCCCGACAAGCACGCGCTCCTGCCCATCTCGCGCCGCGTCGAGCTCATCGAGCAGGCGGTCTCGGCGACCGGCATCCGCGGCAACGTTCGCGTCGCGTCGTGGAGCGTGGGCCTGCTCGTCGACTACTGCACCGACGTCGGCGCGAAGGTCATCGTGAAGGGCATCCGGTCACAGGCCGATGTGACCTACGAGACTCCGATGGCGATCGTGAATCGCAACCTCGCCCGAGTCGAGACGATGTTCATGCTGCCAGACCCGAGCCACGCGCACGTCTCGAGCTCGCTGGTCCGTCAGGTCGCCTCGCTCGGTGGAGACGTGTCGCCGTACGTGCCTCGTGTCGTCTACGAGTACCTGCAGGGCGACACCGACACCTCCATCGAGTAGGTGGCTCGGGATGCACTCCGCGACGAGGGCGTACAATCTCCCGGTGACTTCCTCTCCGTACTTCGTGAACATTGCGACCATCGTGGGCAAGCCCGGCACGATGCGCGAGCTCGAACTCGACTTCGATGCGCCTGAGCGCATCGGCGAGGGGCTCGGCTACATCGAGAAGGGCACGCCGGTCGAACTCGACGTTCGTCTCGAGGTGCTGCATGACGGCATCCTCGCGACGGTCGGCCTCGAATCGAGGATGGCCGGGGAGTGCAGCAGGTGCCTGACACCGCTGGACGAGCCGCTCCGGGTCGATTTCGCAGAGCTTTTCGCGTATGCTCGCGACGAAGCCCTCGAGTACGAGGTTCACGACGACATTGTCGACCTTGAACCGCCCGTTCGCGATGCGGTAGTGCTCGCACTGCCATTCCAGCCGGTTTGTCGGCCGGACTGCCTCGGCCTAGATCCTGAAACCGGCGAGAAGCTGGTGGAGCCGCTCGAAGAGCAGGCACCAGCGGTTGACCCGCGTTGGGCGGCGTTGGCAGGGTTTGGCGCTTCAACAGAAGCACCCGAGGAACCAGCAACGGGTTCCGAGGAAGCCGCGGGTCCTCGTGAGACAGAATCTCCTGAGGATGCGCGCAACCATGATTACAAGGGGGAGCCGGGCCAGTACTGAGCCCGCCTCCCTGCACGATGAAAGATGAAAGGTAGACGCCGATGGCTCTCCCCAAGCGCAAGATGAGCCGCTCGAACACGCGTTCGCGCCGTTCGCAGTGGAAGGCCTCCGTGCCGACCCTCGTCAAGACCGTCGAGAACGGCAAGGTCACCTACAGCCTCCCGCACCGCGCGAAGGTTGTCGAGGACGCAGCCGGCACTCCGCTGTTCTTCGAGTACAAGGGCCGCAAGGTCGCAGACGTCTGATCCTCGCGTCATGCACGACGTGAAGATCATCGACCCCGACGCCGCACCGTCAGCTGAGCTGGCACGCGGCCTCGGGGTCGACTTCGTTCCCTCGCTCCTCGAGCTCGCGTTGACCCACCGGTCGTACGCGGTCGAGAACGGTGGCATCCCCGACAATCAGCGCCTCGAGTTCCTCGGCGACTCGATCCTCGGGCAGGCCGTCACCGTCATGCTGTACCGGACGTACCCCGATTACTCGGAGGGGCAGCTGTCGCGTCTGCGCGCATCCCTCGTCTCGACGGTGGCGTTGGCGGAGATCGCGCGGGGCCTCGGCCTCGGCGCCTACCTGCACCTCGGTCGTGGCGAGCACCTGACGGGCGGCAACAAGAAGGATTCCGTCCTGGCGGACACGGTGGAGGCGGTCATCGGCGCCGCGTACCTCTCCGCCGGGGTCGAGGTCGCGACGGAGCTCGTCCTGCGCCTCGTCGAGCCGAAGCTGGCTGTGGTGTGGCGTCTCGGGGCCGAGCAGGACCCGAAGACCGCACTGCAGGAGCTTGCGGACACGCGGGGCGCCGAGCCGCCGCGCTACGAGGTGGAGGGGTCTGGCCTCGAGCACGACCGCAGCTTCACGGCGACGGTCACGGTGCTGAAGAAGAAGCGCATCCTCGCGCAGGCGCAGGGCGTCGGCACGAGCAAGAAGCAGGCGGAGGTCGCTGGGGCGCTTGCCGCATGGCATCAGCTGAACGACGGCGGCGACGGCGCCCCTGCGGGCTCCTAGTCGTGCCGGAGCTGCCTGAAGTCGAGGTCGTGCGCCTCGGCCTTGAACCCGCGGTCACGGGTGCCGTCGTGTCGGCCGTCGAGGTGCTCGACGAGCGCTCGCTGCGTCGACACGTTGGCGACTCGGCCGAGTTCGTCGGTGCGCTCGAAGGGGCGAGGATCTCGAGCGTGTCGCGGCGCGGGAAGTTCCTGTGGCTGCCGCTCGCGGGCCGCGAAGAGGCGCTGACGGCGCACCTCGGTATGAGCGGTCAGATGCTGCTCCGCACCTCGGACGCGCCCGACGACCGGCACCTGCGAGCGCGCATCCGCGTCGATGGTCCCGCTGGCGATCTTGTCGTGGCCTTCGCCGACCAGCGCGTCTTCGGCTCACTGGCCGTCGATCGCCTCGTGCCGACGGCGGACGTCGAGGGTGAGCGGGTGCCGTCGCAGGTGGCGCACATCGCACGCGACCCGCTCGATCCGAACTTCGACGACGATGCGTGGGTGGCGGCGCTGCTGCGCCGCAAGACGGGTGTCAAGTCCGCACTCCTCGACCAGACGCTCATCTCGGGCATCGGCAACATCTACGCCGACGAAGCGCTCTGGCGGGCGAGGCTGCACTACGGGCGCGTCACCTCCGGGCTGTCGCCGTCGAAGGCGAGGGAGCTGCTGCTGCACGTGCGGGAGGTGTTCGCGAAGGCGCTCGCCGAGGGTGGCACCTCCTTCGATGCGCAGTACGTGAACGTCAACGGGCAGGCCGGCTACTTCGCGCATTCGCTCAACGTGTACGGGCGCCAGGGGAAGCCGTGCCCGAGATGCGGGCGGCCGATCGTTCGCGAGAAGTTCCAGAACCGGGGCTCGCACTTCTGCGAGAAGTGCCAGCGAGAGCGGTAGGCCACAGGGCCAGCGTCGCCCTGCGCTGTGCTCCGTGGCGACGAGCGGTGAGCTCAGTGAGTGCTGCTGGAGGCCGACTCGACCGCCGCGACCGCCGCAGCCACTCCTGAGCTCCAGGGCGCTCCGTGTCCTGGCAGCACCCACTTCGCCTTCGTGTCGATGATGGCGCGGAGCGACGTCATGGCCTGTGCTGGCTCGTCGGTGAACGGGGCCGCTTGTGGGCCCTCCTGCCCGGTGAGCACGTGGCGGGTCGTGAGTGCATCCCCGACGAAGACGGCGTCGGCGGCGGGGACGAAGACCGCGATGCTGCCCGGCGAGTGGCCAGGCATGCCGATGATCTGCGGCGAGCCCGGGAGGTCGAGCGTCGCTCCGTGCTGCACCTCGACGACCTCGGTGAGCCACGTGGTTCGCGCTCCGCCCTTGCGCAGCGTGTAGGCGGCGAAGGTGAGGAGGGGCCCGAGCTTCATCGACTGCTTGGCGTTCGAGGGCTTCGACCCGCCCTTCGCACGGGCGGCGTCATCCGCATGCACGTAGACGGGAATGCCGTGGTCGCGTCGCAGCCGCTCGGCGAAGCCGACGTGATCGGAGTCGCCGTGGGTGAGGATCACGCCCTTGATGTCGTCGACCGAGCGTCCGATGGATGCGAGCTCGGCGATGAGCTCGCGCCAGTGGCCGGCGAGGCCGGCGTCGATGACGGTCACGCCCTCCGGGGTGGTGACGAGGTAGGCCGCGACGATGTCGTTGCCGATGCGGTGGAGGGAAGCGTCGAGTCTCATGAAGGCTATGGTACGTAGCCATCATGGCTACTGTCAATAGCTATAGTGGGGGCATGCCTACTCCGGACAGGACCTCCCTCGACGCGATCGTGCTCGCCGCCCGCGACCTCCTCGAAAGCGAGGGGCTCCCCAAGCTGAGCATGCAGGCGGTCGCCGTCCGGGTGGGAGTCCGTGCGCCCTCGCTCTACAAGCGGGTCGCGAATCGTGAGGAGCTCATCCAGCTCGTTGCCGAGGCGACCCTCGTCGAGCTCGGAGAGCGGCTGGACGCCGCCGGCGATCTCGAGCAGCTCGCGGATGCGTTCCGGGCCTTCGGGCACGAGCGCCCGGCCGCGTTCCAGCTCGTGATGACGCCGGGGGCCGGAACACCCGCTGCACGGCCGGAATTCGGTGCGGACGCGAGCGCGAGCATCCTGCGCCTCGCGGGCGAGCTCGCCGGTCAGGAGCGAGCGCTCGAGGCGGCCCGCACCCTGACCGCGTGGGCTGCCGGCTTCGTCAGCATGGAGCTGAACCGAGGCTTCAACCTCGGCGGAGACATCGACGAGGCCTGGCGCTACGGACTCGCGGGCATCGTCCGCGCCATCGGCGCGCGCGGCTAGGGTCGTTGTCATGGGCTACTCGCTGAACTTCATGCGCATCGAGGGTGGCGAGCACGTCGATGCGGACCGGCACGAACTCGCGGCGTTCCTCGCCGCCCGGGGGCTGCACGTCGTCCCCGACGAGAGCACGGGGGCACTCTTCGACGCCGGAGGGCAGCCGCTCGCCTTCGACGGGAACTGGTCCGATCTCTACCTCGACCCGCCCGAGCAGGAGGCACCGCTCGCCGGCGGCATCTTCCACGCCACGCTCTCAGAGGCTGAGCTTGGCTTCATCTTCGAGCTCTGCGTCGCGGCAGGCTTCCTCATCGTCAACCCGCAGGGAAGCCCGACGTACATCGTCCCCGCGGAGAACCACCCGCCACAGGCGCTCGATGACCCCGAGGACACGGCCTGGGTCGGCAACGCCGCCGAGCTCCGGCAGGCCCTCTCCGGCAGCTTCTCCGACTTCGTCCGGTTCCGCGACCTCGTCCTGTCGCGCCCGGTGTCGGAGACGCTCGCCGCGCGGGAGCGCAGCCGGCAGCGTGCTGAGCAGCCCAGCCCGCGGGAGCTCGCAACCCTGTCGCTGCTCGCGCAGCAGTACCGCGAGCATCCGGCGGACTCCGCCGCCTTCCACGGCTACTGGGCACGAGCCATGGTGCGCGGCACCTGGGTGGTGGCGCTCGACCCCAGCACGTCCCGGCTCGAGATCTCCGAGGACGACGGAGTGCCGACCCTGTTCGCGTTCACGACGTCCAGGCGAGCCTCGCTCGGCACGCCCGGACCGGCGCCGCGCTTCGTCACGGCGACGCTCCAGCAGGTAGCCGACGAGATCGATCACGGGGGAGTGCTTCGGGTGGTGCTCGACCGTGGGCTCGACGATGCGAGTCTCGACGCCGCCTGGCTGCGAGGCCTGGTCGAGACCTACGCCGAGCAGCCTCACCTCTCGACGAGACCGGTGGTGCTGCCGCGCGCCGCAGAGGGAACGGTCGCCGACAAGCTCAGGACCACGCAGCAGGAGATCCTGCAGCTGGTCGCGGCGGGCCTCGACCTCGAGGAGACCGAGACGGCCAGCCGCTTCACGGTGCTCGGCAACCACGCCCGCGTCGGTCACCCGATCGCCGTCATCCTGGGCCTCGGCGCCGACCCCGAGCGCACCGACAGCAAGGGCTACCGGCCGCTCCACCACGCAGCCAACGGGCTCCACGTCGAGAACGTCCGCCTCCTCCTGCGGGCCGGTGCCGAGGTGAGCGCGCAACGCGTGCTGCCCGGTGCCCGCACCGGTTCGGCGGGCACCGGCACGAGCCAGGCGCCGACGCCGCTGCTGCCGCTCGAGCTGGCCGCGAGCCGAGGCGTCGTCGGCGACGGCCTCGACGATCTCCTCACCCTCACGCAGCTCGTCGAGCTCCTCGTCGCGGCAGGCTCGCCCGTCACCGATGCGGTGCGCGCCGACATCACGCTCGCGGCGCGTTCAGGCGAGGCGAGGCGCATCCTGCTCTCGGAGGAAGACGCCGCGACTCAGGATGCCGCGCTTGCACGCCTCTCCGAGCTCACGGGCGCCCAGCCAGCCGAGCGGATCACCGCGCCGAGCGCCTCCCTGGCCCGCGCGATCGGGGACACGGACGCGGAGCGCTTCGCGAACCTGCGTGGCCAGCTGGTTCCCGAGGTCGGCCGAGCAACGACCGTGCAGGGTGAGGTCGTCCGCATCGTCGACGTCATCCTCGCCGAGATCCGCGGCAACGACGGCCTGGACTTCACCGAGGCGCACGTCGATCTCGCACGCGCCTGGCACGGCTACCTCGAGACCGGACTCGACAACGGCATCAGCGGCCCTGGGTGGGACTGCGTCCTCGAGATCCAGGAGCATCTCGCCACGCGTCGCGGGTTCGAGGACGCCTCGTGGGATGAGCTGATGCGGTCAGTGGCCGTCACCTGGGTGGCGCAGAACCCGCAGCTCATCCCGCTCGGCGACGTCGCCTATCGCCTCTGACCGAGCGTCGCTCGCTGTACTGCTAGCCGCGACCCAGCGCCTGGTCGACGCCCTTGTTCGCGAGCATGTCGGCGCGCTCGTTGCCGACATCACCCGAGTGGCCCTTCACCCACCGCCACTCGATGGTGTGTCCGCTGTCCTCGACGAGCGTGTCGAGCTCCTTCCAGAGCTCCGCGTTCTTGACGGGCTGCTTCGAGGCGGTCTTCCACCCCTTCGCCTTCCACCCCGTGATCCACTCCGTGATGCCCTTGCGAACGTACTGGCTGTCCAGGTAGAGGGCGACGCTGCAGGGCTTCTTGAGCGCGCTGAGCCCCTCGATGACGGCTTTGAGCTCCATGCGGTTGTTGGTGGTGTTCAGCTCGCCGCCGAACAGCTCCCGCTCGTGGTCGCCCGACCGCAGCCAGACTCCCCAGCCGCCGGGGCCGGGGTTGCCCTTGCAGGCGCCATCCGTGTACATCACAACATCATTCACGTGCGTCCCTCATCTCCGTCGCCGACCACGCAAGAGTAGTCGGGTGCCGAGGCTCAGCCCATTCGGCGCAGGAGCACCACGCTGTCCTCGAGCGTGCCGGGAGCGCCTTCTGGGGAGGCGACGTCGCGGGTCCGCGACTCGGCGATCACCGTCTCCCACTCCCCGGCGGGCAGCGCCAGCTCGGCGATCTCCCGGTCCGGCTGCACGAAGAGGTGCGCGGGATGCTCCGAGTCCTGCACCCACGACGGCACTCCGGCGTGCGCGACGGTCAGGAGGTGCCCGCCGGGTGCGAGCATGAGGGCGGCCTTGCGCAGGATCTCCGCCCGAGGCAGGTGGACGGGCGACTGGAAGAAGCTCGCCGTGATGAGGTCGAGCCCATCGTCCGGGGACCAGGTCTCGAGGTCGCCCGTCGCGAAGTCGAGCAGCGCGGCGTCGACGCCAGCGTCGATGGCTGCGGCGCGTGCGCGCTCGATGGCGACGGTCGAGATGTCGATGCCGGTGACCCGCCAGCCCTGCTGGGCGAGCCAGATCGCGTCGCCACCCTCGCCGCATCCGAGGTCGAGCGCACGGCCCGGTGTGAGCGTGCCGGCGACACTCGCGAGGTTCGCGTTCACGCGACCGGACCAGACGGCGGGCTTCGCCTTGTAGAGCTCGTCCCAGAACTCGAGCGGCGGCTGGGCCGTCGCTCCGGCGCCAGGCTCGTCGGGGCTCGAGCTTGTGGTGGCGTGGTGGTTGTGCGAGGTCATGCGCTCAGCATGCGCACCAGATCGAACATCTGCAACCTGGTTTGCGAGAACCGCAAGCGCCGGGTGTTCGGCTCCTGGGTTTCGTCTCTCACGCAGCCACGCAGCCTCACAGCCGCTTCTGCCAGCCGCCTTCCGGCGCGAGGGGAACGAAGCCGAGCGCCTCGTTGACCCGCAGCATGTGGGCGTTCTCTTCAGCATTCCACGTGAACACTCCGGTGCACTCCGGGTAGCGCTCGGCGAGCTGCACGAGGTTCGCGGCCTTCACGAGCATCCCGAGTCGCCTGCCGCGATGCGTCGACGTGACCAGCGTGTTGTCCTGCTGCGCCGGACGCGTCGTGTCGTCGAGGTCGAGCTGCAGCATGGACTGGGCCACGAGGGTGCCGCTCGGGATATGCAGCACGGCGGCGTTGAGGAACGTGGAGCCGGCGGCGAGCACTCGGCGCTCCATCTGCGAGACGCGCTCGGCGTCCCAGTGCTCCTCATCGGCCTCGAGGTCGCCAGCCGGTGCGTCGATCGACATGTCGCCGTTGAGCCGCGCCAGGTCGTCGAGGTACTCGGGGTCGCTCTCGCCCTCCCAGCTCAGCAGACGGTAGGCCGCACCAGCCCGGGCCGCCGCGGCTTCGACGTGCGCACGCAGACGTCCCGCCGACACGGGCAGGCGCAGCTCGCTGATGCGCTCGACCTGCCCCAGCTCCCACCCGTGCGTCCAGAGGAAGCGCGCCGCCGGGTCCGCCGCCGAGACGCTGCCATGTCCCGTTGGCGCGAGCACCCGCTCCCCGCCGCCCGTCGGATGCTCCACCCAGGCCTGCAGGGAGGTGCGCCCGTCGGCCCGAGCGAGGTCCTCGAGGTGGGCCGCGACGAAGGTGCCGATACCGCGTCGCCGGTGGGGTGCATCCACAACGACGTGAGGATAGGCCAGCGAGGGGGAGTCGCGGGGCGAGACCATGAGCTTCGCAGCGGCGACGGGGCGCTCGGCCTCGAGGTCGCTCGCGCCGCGCTGGAACGCGAGGAAGAGGCGCGTGGTGACCTGTCCTGGCATGGTCCAGTCGGCGAGGACCCGCTGGCTCGTCTCGAGCAACCGCCCCTCACCGTAGGTGCCCGCAGAGCCGCGGTTGACGATGTCGGCGAAGCGCTCGAGCAGGCCCCAGGCCTCAGCGTCTCGGTCCGACGCTGGATCTGGAGGCGTGAGCTCCCGAATGAAGTAGTCCACTCCGGTACCGTAGCTGTCAGGTCAAGGCGTCGACAGCCCCGCCAGCGCGACGATCAAAGGCGCACTCGCGCCGGAGTGAGCGACCAGCCCGTCCCGCCCGACCAGCCCATCCCGACCGACCCAGTCAACCCCGACCACCAACTCAGCCCGACCGACCCACGAGCGATGTCCGACCACCAGCGAGAGGCCAGCGAGCGCGCATGCATCTGAAGAGCCTCACGATGAAGGGCTTCAAGTCGTTCGCGCAGCCGACGACGCTCGCGCTCGAGCCCGGGGTCACGTGCGTCGTCGGGCCGAACGGCTCAGGCAAGTCGAACGTCGTGGATGCGCTCGCCTGGGTGATGGGCGAGCAGGGCGCGAAGAGCCTCCGCGGCGGCAAGATGGAGGACGTCATCTTCGCCGGAACCGCGACCCGCGGGCCGCTGGGCCGCGCCGAGGTGACGCTCACGATCGACAACGCCGACGGGATGCTCCCCATCGAGTACAGCGAGGTGACGATCCGTCGCACCCTGTTCCGCAACGGCGGTTCCGAGTACGCCATCAACGGCGACGGCGTTCGGCTCCTCGACGTGCAGGAGCTGCTGAGCGACACCGGTCTCGGCAAGGAGATGCACGTCATCGTGGGGCAGGGACGCCTCGACGCCGTGCTCCGCGCGACGCCGGAGGAGCGCCGAGGCTTCATCGAGGAGGCAGCCGGGATCCTCAAGCATCGCCGCCGCAAGGAGAAGACGGTGCGCAAGCTCGAGGCCATGGAGGCCAACCTCACGCGCCTGCGTGACCTCACGAACGAGGTCCGCCGACAGCTGAAGCCCCTCTCCCGGCAGGCCGACATCGCGAGGCGAGCGCAGGGCATCCAGGCCATCGCCCGCGACGCGAAGGCTCGCCTGCTCGCCGACGACGTCGTGCAGCTGCGCGCGGCCCTGCGGCTCGCGACCGGCATCGAGCAGGAGCGCTCCGAGGAGCGGGTCGTGCTGCAGGAGAAGCTCACGGCCGCGCTCAACCGGGCCGAGCTGCTCGCCGCCGAGAATCGCGGAGACGCTGCCGACGGTGCGCGCCGCGTCGTGTTCGACCTCGAGAGCGTGCGCGAACGCATCCAGAACCTCAACGCGCTCGCCTCGCAGCGCAAGGGGCTCCTCGTCTCGCGCCTCGAGTCGCCGGCGTTCGTGCCGACCGTGACCCTCGAGGCGGTGGACGCAGCGCGCCGGGAGACGGAGGCGCTCGCGGGGCGTGCCGCCGAGGCCGAGGCGCTCTGGGAGGCGACGAAGCTCGCCACGCAGGATGCGCGTGCCGCCCTCGACCGCATCGACGTCGAGATCCAGGCCCAGGCGACCCGGATCTCCGCCTACGACCTCAGCCGCAGCGAGCTGCGCGGCGCCGCCGACACTGCCGCCTCGAAGCTGGCGTCCGTGCGGGGCGAGGTGCTCAGGCAGCGCAACGCGCGCGACGCCGCAAGCGACCGCCTCGCGCAGGCGACGAAGGCGAAGGAGGAGCTCGACGCGACCGCAGTCCAGAGCGCCTCCGACTCGAGCGAGCTCGACGCCGCCTACAAGCGAGCCGAGGCGGCACAGCGTGAAGCAGAGCAGGCTCTCGACGCCGGACGCACCCGCGCGCACGAGCTCGAGCGAGAGCGCGACGCCCTCCAGGCGCGCGTGCAGGCGCTCACCCTCGCGACAGCCGCGAAAGACGGCACCGCCGCGCTCCTCGCCGCACGCCTCGAGGGGGTCGAAGGCCCCGTCGCCGAGCACCTCCGCATCGACGAGGGCTACGAGGCCGCCATCGCCGCCGCCCTCGGCTCGACGGCCGATGCGGTCCTCGCGAGCGACGCCGATGCCGCGTTCCGAGTGCTCGCCCACGCCACGGGGGAGAAGCTCGGGCTCGTCGAGATCGTCGCCGAACTCGGCGAGGGCGGGCCCATCCAGGCGGGTTCCACGAACCCGACGCTGCCGGAGGGCCTCCGCCCCGCGGCAGCTCTGGTGCAGGGGCCACCCGCCATCACCGCCCTGCTCGCCCACGTGCACGTCAGCGAGACGCTCGACGAGGCACGCGCGGCGATGGCCGCGCTGGTGTCCTCGGATGCCGCGGCCCCCGCAGGCGCGGGACTCACCGTCGTCACCAGAGCAGGCGAGGTCGTCACGAGCACCTCGCTCCGCGGCGGGTTCGCGGAGGAGGGCACCAGCCGCCTCGAGCTGCTCGCCGCCCGCGACCGAGCATCCGCACGTCTCACCGTGGTCACGGACGAACTCGACCAGGCCGCGCTCGCGCTCGCCGAGCACCGGGCCGCGTCGCAGGCGGCGAAGGCCGAGGCGAAGCGCACGCTCGACGCCCTCCGCGCCTTCGACGGCGCCCTCGCCGCCGAGCGAGAGCAGCTCAACCGGGCCAGCGCGCGAGTGGATGCGGGCAGCGCCGAGCTCGCGCGCGCCGCGAAGGCCTTCGACCTCGCCTCGAGCGGCGTCGAAGCCGCAGAGCAGGCGGCGCTCGCGGCGAAGGCGGCGCTCGCCGAGCACGAAGCCCTCCCGCGCCCCGAGCTCGACTCCTCGGCGCGCGTCGACGCCAACGCCGCCGTCGAACGTGCGCGCGAAGCCGAGGTCGAGGCCCGGCTGCAGCTCGAGACCCTGCGCGAGCGGTCCCGAAGCGAGCGGCTTCGCGCCGAATCCCTCGTCCGTCAGCTCGACGCCGACCGCCAGGCTGCCGACAAGGCCGCCAGGGAGACGGTCGTGCGCCGCGCCGAACTCGCCCAGACCGAGCGCGTGCTCGCCGCCATCCCGAGCCTCACCGCAGCCGTCCAGGCGTCGCTCACCGAAGCCCAGCAGCAGCTCGCCGAAGCCGAGCGCGAGCGCGCCGCCCAGCACGAGGAGCTCGGCCAGCTCCGCCAGACGGAGCAGCAGCTGCGAGCGCGCCTCAGCGAGATCACCGAGGACGTGCACTCGATCGAGCTGCAGATCTACGAGAAGAAGAGCTCCCTGCGCTCCACCCTCGAGCGGGCAGCGAGCGAGCTGCGCCTCGCCGAGGCGGTCCTCGTCGCCGAGTACGGTCCCGACCAGCTCGTGCCGGCGGACGACGACGCGCTGCGCGCCAAGGCCGAGCGCATCGCCTCCGCGCTCGCCGAGCAGCGAGCCAGGCACGAGGTTGCGGGCGAGGGCGAGGCGGCCGCAGAAGCCGAGGACTCGGCGGCGGCGAGCGGCGTAGTCGAGGCCGTGGGGGAGGGCGAGGCCGCTGACGCGGCCGGCCAGCCGAGTGCGTCCAGGGCCGCCAGCGCCGCAGAAACCGACAGCGCCGAGCACTCCGACGCCACCACCGAGCAGGTCGAGAGCAGCACCGCTGCCCAGGCCGCGGCAGCGATCTCGGCCGGGGCCGTCCCCGCGCTCGCCGAGCAGCTCGACGACGACCTCGCCGCAACCCTCGAGGGGGACGCCGAGGAGGAGTTCGTGGGCGTGCCGTTCGTTCGCGCGGAGCAGCAGGCGCGCCTCGCGGCGGCAGAGCGCAAGATGTCCACGCTCGGCCGCATCAACCCGCTGGCGCTCGAGGAGTTCGCGGCGCTCGAGCAGCGGCACGCGTTCCTCGCCGACCAGCTCGACGACCTCGCCGCGACGAAGGCCGACCTGCTGCGCATCGTGGGCGACATCGACGAGCGCATGCGCACCGTCTTCGAGGCCGCCTTCGAAGACACCCGGGCCGCGTTCCACACGGTCTTCCCGATCCTCTTCCCCGGCGGCTCCGGCGACATCACGCTCACCGCGCCCGACGACATGCTCACGACGGGCATCGAGGTCTCGGTGCGGCCGGCCGGCAAGAAGATCGAGCGCCTCTCGCTGCTCTCCGGCGGCGAGCGCTCGCTCGCGGCGGTCGCGATCCTCGTGTCCATCTTCAAGGCCAGGCCCAGCCCGTTCTACATCATGGATGAGGTCGAGGCCGCCCTCGACGACGCCAACCTCGGTCGACTCCTCGCGGTCTTCGAGGAGCTCCGCGCGTCGAGCCAGCTCATCGTCATCACCCACCAGAAGCGCACGATGGAGATCGCCGACGCCCTCTACGGCGTCTCGATGCGGCAGGACGGCGTGTCTGCCGTCGTGGGCCAGCGCATCCACCGCAGCGAGGACCAGCCCGCCGCCTGAGCGCCGCCCCGCGGCCGCGGTCTGCCTGTCTGCCTGTCTGCCTGCCTCTTGCCGCCCGCGCCCGCGCCTGCGCCCCCGCAGCCCGCGGCGCGCCCGGCGTGGGACGATGGAGGCAATGACTTCCGTCGACGGCACCTCCGCCCCAGCCCCCGCCATCCCCGAGCCCAAGCTGGGCCTCGTGACGCTCCTGCCCGACCCGTACGACGCGGACTCCATGTTCGAGGCGTTCGAGCTGTGGACGACGAGCCGCGGCATCACGATGTACCCGGCGCAGGAGGAAGCCGTGATGGAGCTGGTCTCCGAGGCGCACGTGATCCTCTCGACGCCGACGGGCACGGGCAAGTCGCTGGTCGCGATCGCGGCCCATGCCGCCTGCCTCGCGCAGGGCGGCCGCAGCTACTACACGGCGCCGATCAAGGCGCTCGTGAGCGAGAAGTTCTTCGCCCTCGTCGAGATCTTCGGCGCCGCGAACGTGGGCATGGTCACGGGCGACAGCTCCGTGAACCCGGACGCGCCCATCATCTGCTGCACCGCCGAGATCCTCGCGAACCTCGCCCTGCGCCAGGGCTCCGACGCCGACGTCGACCAGGTCGTCATGGACGAGTTCCACTACTACGGCGACCCCGACCGCGGGTGGGCGTGGCAGCTGCCGCTGCTCATGCTGCCCGACGTGCAGTTCCTGCTCATGTCGGCGACCCTCGGCGACGTCACCGAGATCGTCGAGGACCTCGAGCGGCGCACGCAGCGCGACGTGTCCCTCGTGACGGGCGTCGAGCGCCCCGTGCCCCTCGACTTCTCGTACGTGGTCGCGCCGACGCACGAGACCGTCGAGAAGCTCGTGGAGGAGCGCAAGACGCCCATCTACATCGTGCACTTCTCGCAGGCGGCTGCCATCGAACGCGCCCAGGCGCTGTCGAGCCTGAAGGTCGTCGACCGGGCCGGACGCGATGCCATCGCCGATGCGATCGGCGGTTTCCGCTTCACGACCGCGTTCGGCAAGGTGCTGTCCCGGTACGTGCGCGCCGGTATCGGCGTGCATCACGCCGGCATGCTGCCCCGCTATCGACGCCTCGTCGAGACGCTCGCGCAGAAGGGGCTCCTCCGGGTCATCTGCGGAACCGACACCCTCGGTGTCGGCATCAACGTGCCCATCCGCACGGTGCTCATCACAGCGCTCGCGAAGTTCGACGGGCAGCGGATGCGGCACCTCTCGGCGCGTGAGTTCCACCAGATCGCGGGGCGTGCCGGACGCGCGGGCTACGACACGGCAGGCACGGTCGTCGTCGAGGCGCCCGAGCACGAGATCGAGAACGCCGCAGCCGTTCGCAAGGCCGGAGACGACGAGAAGAAGCGCAAGCGCATCGTCAAGAAGAAGGCGCCGCAGGGCTTCGTCTCGTGGGGTGAGAAGTCGTTCGAGAAGCTCGTGTCGGCCGAGCCTGAGCCGCTCACCTCGCACATGCACATCACGGCGTCGATGATCATCAACGTCATCGCTCGTGGGGGAGACGTCTTCGGCAACGCCAAGAGACTCGTCTACGACAACCACGAGAAGCCTGCCCGCCAGCGGGAGCTGGCGTTGCGCGCGATCGGCATCTTCCGCACGCTCGTGACGGCCGGCATCGTCGAGATCGGCCGGCAGGGTCGCATCACGCTGACCGTCGACCTGCAGGCGAACTTCGCCCTCAACCAGCCCCTGTCGCCGTTTGCGCTCGCCGCCATCGAGCTGCTCGACCCGGAGGCGGAGGCTGCCCCCGGCGACCGCGGCTCCGAGGAGAACACGAGCGGCGAGGGCGCCGTCGGATCCGGCCACTACGCGCTCGACGTGGTCAGCATCATCGAGTCGACGCTCGACGACCCGCGACCCGTGCTCTCGCAGCAGCAGTTCAAGGCGCGAGGCGAGGCGGTCGCGCAGATGAAGGCCGACGGCATCGAGTACGACGAGCGCATGGAGCGACTCGAGGAGATCACGCACCCGAAGCCGCTCGAGGGCCTGCTCGCCCAGTCGTTCGAGCTGTTCGCGCAGCACGAGCCGTGGGTGCGCGACTTCGAGCTCTCGCCGAAGTCCGTGGTGCGCGACATGTTCGAGCGGGCCATGAGCTTCGCGGAGTACGTGAACTTCTACCAGCTCATGCGCAGCGAGGGGCTCGTGCTCCGCTACCTGAGCGACGCGTACAAGGCGATCCGCCAGACGGTGCCGGACGAAGCGAAGACCGAGGAGCTGCTCGACATCATCGAGTGGCTCGGCGAGCTCGTCCGCCAGGTCGACTCGAGCCTCATCGACGAGTGGGCCTCCCTCGTCGACCCGGAGCAGCAGGCCGCGAGCGACGAACCGGTCGTGCCTCCCGCGCCCCCCAGTGTCGTCGGCAACCGCCGCGCCTTCACGGTGCTCGTGCGCAACGAGATGTTCCGCCGCGTGCAGCTCGCGGCCCTCGAGCGAGACGAGGCGCTCAGCGAGCTCGACCCCGACGTCGACTGGTCGAAGGCCCTCGACGACTACTTCGCCGACCACGACACGATGGGGGTGGATGCGGCCGCCAGGTCGCCGAAGCTCCTCACGATCGACGACTCCGAGGGGCGCCAGTCCGGCGGACTCTGGAGCGGCGTGTGGCGTGTGGAGCAGATCATCGACGACCCGTCGGGCGACCACGACTGGCGCATCCGCGCCGAGGTGGACCTCACCGAGTCGCACGAGGCGGGCGATGCCATCGTGCGCGTCACCGAGGTCACGCGGCTCTAAGCCGCGCGCCGCGCGCTGCCTGCTGGGCGCTGCCTGCTGGGCGCTGCCTGCTGGGCGCCGACTGCCGGGCGCTGCCTGCCGGGCGCTGCCTACTGCGCGCCGCGTGCCAAGCGCGGCGGCACTCCGGCCACACGCCAGGGGTGTCCTCCGGGACGTTCCGCAGACCTGGGGCTTGTGCACCCGCTTGACCGAGTTCCGGTGCGTGTGCCACAGGTCTGTGCTGTTGCCTTCTGCAGACCTGGCGCTTGTGCAGGCGGCTGGCTGAGCTCAGGTGCGTGTGCCACAGGTCTGTGCCGGCGCGTCCGTAGACCTGGGGCTTGCGCACGTGCCTGGCCGGGGCCCGGTGCATGTGCCACAGGTCTGTGCCAGTGCGTCCGTAGACCTGGGGCTTGTGCAGGCGGCTGGCCGAGGCCGGGTGCTTGTGCCATAGGTCTGTGCTCGCGCGTCTGCAGACCTGGGGCTTGCGCAGACTTCCGGTCTGCGTCAGGTGCCTGTGCCACAGGTCTGTGCTTTTGCCTTCCGCAGACCTGGGGCTTGTGCACGTGCCTGGCCGGGGCCGGGTGCTTGTGCCACAGGTCTGTGCCCGCGCGTCTGCAGACCTGGGGCTTGCGCACGCGCCTGGCTGAGCTCGGGTGCTTGTGCCCCAGGTCTGCGCGGGAGCCATGCGCGGAACCCAGGTGTGCAGCGGGGCACCGGAGGGCGCACAGGTCCCCGCTCTCGCGGCTCCCTCGCTCCCTTCAGCACAGACCGCTCCCATCAGCACAGACCGCTCCCATCAGCACAGACGTCCCCTCAGCACAGACGCCGAAACCGGATGCGCGCGACTGGCGCGTGCATCCGGTTTCGGCGTTGCTGGTGTCTGTCGGGCCCCGACTAGCGGCGATCGGGCTCGCTGCTCGCGACGGGGGCCGCGTCCGTGGCCTCCGCAGCGTCCGGCGTGGTGCCCTCGACGCCTGCAGCAGCGGCCTCCGGGCCGCCAGCCGCCGAGCCGACGGTGCTCGGTGCGTCGTCACCCTTGGCGCGGGTGTAGATGATGCTCGCGATCGTGGCGACGATGAGCACGCCGAAGATGAACGTGAGCGACAGCCAGATCGGAATTTCGGGGATCCAGAGGAGCGGCTCTCCGCCGTTGATGAACGGCAGCTCGTTCTCGTGGAGGGCGTGGAACATGAGCTTCACGCCGATGAAGCCGAGGATGAACGCGAGGCCGAGGTCAAGGAAGACCAGACGCTCGAGGAGTCCGCCGATGAGGAAGTACAGCTGGCGAAGGCCCATGAGCGCGAACGCGTTCGCCATGAAGACGAGGTACGGCTCCTGCGTGATGCCGAAGATGGCGGGGATGGAGTCGAGCGCGAAGAGCAGGTCGGTGAAGCCGAGGGCCACGATGACCAGGATGAGCGGCGTCCAGACCTTCTTGCCGTTCTCGAGGATCTTCCACTTGTCGCCGTCGTAGTGCTCGCTTGCGGGGATGATCTTGCGCACGAGGCCGACCCACTTGGGCATCTCGGGCTCTTCGTCCTTGAAGGAGTCGATGGCCTGCTTGACGGCCATGTAGAGCAGCCAGGCGGCGAAGATGTAGAAGACGGAGACCCAGGCTTCGAGAATCGCGGCGCCCGCGATGATGAAGGCGAAGCGCATGACGAGCGCGATGGCGATGCCGATGAGCAGCGCCTTCTGCTGCGCGATCTTCGGCACCTTGAAGCTCGTCATGATGATGAGGAAGATAAAGAGGTTGTCGACGGACAGCGCCTTCTCAGTGGTGTAGCCGGCGATGAACTCGCCCGCGTGCTGCCAGTCCCACACGAAGCCGAGCGCGACCATGAAGACGACGGCGAGCGCGATGTAGAAGATCGACCACCAGCCGGCTTCCTTGAGGCTCGGTTCGTGCGGCGTCTTCACGTGCGTGAAGAAGTCGAATACGAAGAAGCCGATGACCACGGCAATGGTCACCGCCCAGATCCAAATGGGAACGTCCACGGGTCCTCCGGAGGGGTGAGTTCGGCGAATCGGCCGAAGGTCTCTTCCGTCGGCAGAAACCGACCGACGCGCCCGGGTGACTGATGACAGTCGCCGTGATGACGAGCGCGCCGCAGGAGGAATACTCCCCTTCAACGAAGCTCATAGTACACCGCGAGAGGGGCGGCACCAGGGGCGGGATCGAAGCTGTGAGCGAAGGCGAGGGGCGGCTACGGGGTCGGGACGAGCGGGTAGCCGTTCAGGAGGGTCACGACGAGGGCCCCATCGGCGCCTGGGCGCAGGATGCTGAGGGCCAGGTTTCCGATGTGGGGAGCCTGGGCGCCCAGGATCGAGGTGAGCACGAGGCGGATGACGCTGCCGTGGCAGACGATGAGCGAGTCCTCGTCGGGGTGCGCTGCGGCGACTTGCGCGATGGCGGCCAGCGACCGCTCGACGACGACGCCGGTCGGCTCGATGCTCGGGTGATCGAGCGGACGACGCGTGCCGTCCGGCATCCAGTACTTCTGCCCCTCGAGCTCCCCGAAGCTGCGCTCGATGATGCCGGGCAGCAGCGTGGGGGCTCCGAGGCCAGTGCCCTGGCCGATGATCTCGGCCGTGGTTCGCGCACGCGACAGCGGGGAGCTGTAGAGGTGGCTCCAGCCCTGGCCGACGAGCAGCCCAGCCGCGTCGTTCGCCTGGTCGAGGCCCCGGGAGTTCAGCGGGATGTCGGTGGCTCCCTGCAGGAGTCCGGTCGCGTTCCAGTCGGTTTCGCCGTGGCGGATGAGGCCGATGCGCATAGTGCTCCGTTCGAGGATTCCGCCCGCTGCCTGTTCAGGATTCTGCCGTTGGCTGAGGGGCGAACTCCCATGGTGTCAGAGCGCTGACTACGCTTGGCACATGGCTGAACGCACTCCCTGGTCACTGTCCGGCGCTCTGCGCGGCATGTTCGGCAGGCAGAAGATCGATGAGACGACGTGGGACGACCTCGAGGAGGCGCTGATCACGGCCGATTTCGGGCCCGACATCACCGACGAGATCGTCGAGCAGCTGCGCGACCAGGTCGATCGGTTCCACACGGAGGACCCCAAGGACCTGAAGCGGATGCTCCGCGAGCTCATCGAGGAGCGTCTGTCGAAGTTCGACACGACGCTGAACCTCCGGGAGCGTCCCGCGGTGACGCTCGTGGTCGGGGTGAACGGCGTCGGCAAGACGACGACGATCGGCAAGTTCGCGAACTTCCTGCGCATCAACGGCCGCACGGTGGTCGTCGCGGCGGCCGACACGTTCCGCGCGGCCGCCGTGGACCAGCTCGCGACGTGGGCGCAGCGCGCCGGCGCGGGCATCGTGCGCCCGCAGCAGCACGGCCAGGATCCGGCCTCCGTCGCCTATCAGGCGGTGGAGATCGCCATGCGCGAGGGGCTCGAGATGGTGGTCATCGATACGGCTGGCCGACTGCAGACGAAGAGCGGCCTCATGGACGAGCTGTCGAAGATCCGCCGCGTGGTCGAGAAGCTCGCCCCCATCTCGGAGGTCCTGCTCGTCCTGGACGCGACGACGGGGCAGAACGGTGTCGCGCAGGCCGAGGCGTTCATCCAGCATGCCGGCGTGACGGGCCTCGTCGTGACGAAGCTCGACGGATCCGCCAAGGGCGGCTTCGTGCTGGCCGTGCAGGAGCGCACGGGCCTGCCCATCAAGCTCATCGGCCAGGGTGAGGGCATCAACGACCTCGCCGGCTTCACACCTCACGTGTTCGCGGAGAAGCTCGTCGGCTGACCGTCGCTGATCGATGAGGGGAGGGAGTCTGGTGGACTCCCTCCGCGGAGGAGAAGGAGGAGCCTGCTGTGGAACCCGACGGAATGATCGCTGTCCTCTCGTCCGCGCTCGCGGTGGCCCTCGCGGGAGCCGGCGGGGTCCTGCTCGGAGTCGGCGGGGTGCCGGTCCGGTCGTGGCTGGTGACGGTGATCGCGATGGCGAGCCTGCTCGGCGGGGTGCTGCTGATCTTGTCCGACCTGGGTTCGCCGCCGTGGATCGGCGTGGTCTTCGCGCTGGTCGTCGTCGGCGCGAACGCGGTGACAAGCGCGCTCCGGTGGCGGAGGCTCCCGCAGCTCAGCGGGGCCCGGCTGCCTGAGCTGTTCCGGCTTGTCCTGCTGCGCCCGGACATCCTGCGGCGGATGGCCGCGGATGCGGTGCAGCTGGAGGAGGGCCGGCGCCGCAGGCAGGGCGGGCGCGGTACCGACCCCGGCGCCAGGCGACAGCGGGGTCCGAGGCGCTAGCGCAGCTCCACTTCCGCACCGCGGCTCACCGCGAGCTGGGCGGCACAGACGCTCACCGGCTTGTCGGCGTCTCGGAGTACGCTTCAGGCCACGTGCCGAGGAGGTCGCTCATGATGACGGATGGGCTGTTCGTGTTCCTTGCCTACGCGCTCGCGGTGGTGCTCGCGGGCGGCGGCGGCGTGTTCCTCGCGCTCGGGAGGGTGCCCGTGACCTCGTGGCCGGTGAAGGCCTTCGCCATGGCGAGTCTCATCGGTGCTGGGCTCCTGGTGTCCTTCGCCTTCCCGTCGCTCACCTGGATTGGCGCCATCTACGTCGTCGTCGCGGTCGCGGCCAACGCCGTCGCCAGCGCGCTGCGGTGGAAGAGCCTCCCGGTGTTCCGCGACGAGCCGTTGCCGGAGCTGCTGCGCTTCGAGCTGCTGCGGCCGTCGATCCTGCGCCGCATGGCAGCGGATGCACAGCGGGACTCAGACGGTGCGGGGCATCCCGAAGACGCCCGAAGCGTGTAACGCGCTCGGTTTTCCCATGCCGCGAGACAAATCCTCGAATTCGCGGGATCTCGGAAGGAATGGCGGCCGCGACGGGTTGCCTGCCTCGTGACCCGCCAGCAGCGCCAGATCCTCGTCATCGCGATCCTCTCGTCCTTCGTCGCCTTCCTCGACGGGTCGGTGACGAACGTCGCGCTTCCCGCGATGGTCTCGGAGCTCGGTGGCGGTCTCGGCACGCAGCAGTGGATCGTGGACGCGTACCTCATCACCCTCGGCTCGCTCATCCTGCTCGCGGGCTCGCTGTCCGACGTGTTCGGGCGCATCTCGGTCCTGCGGTTCGGGCTCATCGGCTTCGGGGTGACGAGCGTCGCCATCGCGCTGTCGCCGACTCCCGAGTTCGTCATCGTCGCGCGGGCGCTGCAGGGGGTCGCAGGGGCGCTGCTCGTGCCGAGCTCGCTGGCGCTCATCATCTCGGCGTTCCGGGACGCGGCCCAGGCGAAGGCGATCGGCACCTGGACGGCGTGGACGGGCGCGGCCTTCCTCGCCGGCCCGTTCCTGGGCGGCCTCGCCGCCGACTACCTGACGTGGCGGCTCGTGTTCGGCATCAACGTCATCCCGATCCTCGTGACGCTGTGGATGCTCACCCGCCTCGGCGCCGGCTTCGACGCGCCTTCGGGTGGCCGCATCGACGTGCTCGGCGCGGTGCTCGGATTCCTGGGCCTCGGCGGGCCGGTGTTCGCGCTCATCGAGCAGGGCAACTACGGGTGGGGGAGTCCCGTGGTGCTCCTGCCGCTGGTCCTCGGCCTGCTGAGCTTCGCGGCGTTCCTCGTCTGGCAGGCCCGCGCGCCCCATCCGATGCTGCCGCTCGGGCTGTTCCGCATCCGCAACTTCTGGGCCGGCAACATCGCCACGGTCTTCGTCTACGCGGCGCTGTCGCTCGGCGGGTTCGTGCTCGCCATCTTCCTGCAGCAAGTCGCCGGGTTCAGCGCGACCTTCGCGGCGCTGGCGACGCTGCCGACCTCGATCGCGAACGTTGCCCTCTCGTCGTGGTTCGGCTCGCTGAGCGGGCGCTTCGGGCCGCGCCTCTTCATGACGGTCGGGCCGATCCTGGCGGGTGTCGGCACCCTCCTGTACTCGGGGCTCGGCGCCGAGGTGAACTACTGGACTCAGGTGCTGCCCGGCGTGCTCGTCTTCTCGCTCGGCCTCTCGATGACGGTTGCGCCGCTCACGTCCGCCATCCTCGGCTCCGTGCCGACGGCGCAGTCGGGCATCGGCTCGGCGACGAACAACGCCATCTCCCGCGTGGCCGGGCTCGTGGCGATCGCCATGATCGGCGTCATCGCCGGGGGCACGATCGACGTGGACAGCTTCCAGCCGCTCATGTTCGTCACGGCGGGTCTGCTGTTCGCCGGCGCGCTCAGTTCGTGGCTCGGCGTGCGCAACCCGAAGGCGGGGCCAGCGCCCGCGGCGAACTGAGCGTGTCTCCGGCGCGGAGCGGGTCAGGATGCGTCGAGCGTGAACTCCAGGAGCGTGTCGTCACCGTCGCGCGGTGACCCGCGCCCGTCGGTGTTGTTCGTGAGCACGAGCAGGCTTCCGGAGGAGGTCACGACCGCGTCGCGGAGCCGGCCGAACTCGTCGACGTAGAGCGCTTCGTCGCTCGCCTCCGACGCCTCCGGGATGGCGATCTTCCAGAGCCGCTCGCCGCCGAGCCCCGCCATGAAGAGGGTGTCGCGCGAGTAGGCGAGGCCGCTCGGGCTTGCCTCGTTCGTCGACCACTGCAGCACGGGGTTCACGAACGTGGCGTCGTCGCCCTGCCCCTCGACGACGGGCCAGCCGTAGTTGCCGCCCGCCGTGATCCTGTTCAGCTCGTCCCAGGTGTTCTGCCCGAACTCGCTCGCCCACAGCGCCCCGGAGCCATCGAACGCGAGGCCCTGCGGGTTGCGGTGGCCCATCGAGTAGACGCGGTTGCCGAAGGGGTTGTCGGCGACGGGGGAGCCGTCGAGCTCCATGCGCAGGATCTTGCCGTTGAGCGAGTTCTGGTCCTGCGCCAGCTCCGTCTGGGATGCGTCGCCGGTCGCCGCGTACAGGTAGCCGTCCGGCCCGATGGCCAGCCTGCCCCCGTTGTGGTTGCCAGCCTTCGCGATGCCGTCCACGACGACCTCCGGGCTGCCGACGCCGACGCCGCCTTCCCAGGTGATGGGGAAGCGCACGATGCGGTTGTCCGAGGCCGCCGTGTAGAACGCGTAGAGCCACTGCGCCTCGTCGTCGCTCGTGCCGGCGATGGCGAGGCCGAGCAGGCCGCCCTCGCCGCCGGGCTCGACGTCGGCGATGGTCGTGACGACGCGGTTGGGGTTCGAGCCGTCGGCGGACACCTCGACGATCTGCCCCGTGTCGCGTTCGCTCACGAGGAAGTCGCCCGTCTCGAGCTCGACGACCGACCAGGGCGCCTGGAGCCCGGTCGTGACCACCCGTGGGTCGCCGACGGGGGCGACGGGGCCGGCTTCTTCGCCGGACGCCTCGGGTGTCGTGGGTGCCTGGGTCGTGGACGCTGGCGGCGGGCTCGCCGACGCGGAGGCGCTCGGCTCGGCTTGCTCCGGCGTCGGCGCGCATCCGGCGAGCGTCAGCGCTGCGACGGCGGCGAGGGCGAGCAGGGGAGCGGTGCGCTTGGTCATGACGGTGGCCAATCGGTCGACGAGGGATGCCACCAGTCAAGCCGAGCAGCCTGTACTGGCGCTCCGTGCCCGTCGGGCCCCGGTCCGTGAGCGGCGAGGCGGGTCAGCGGTCTCCGGTCTCCGCTCGCCTCGTCAGTTCGTCAGTTCGTCAGCAGGAGGATGCCGAGCAGTGCCTGGGCGATGCCGATGACAAGAGCCGCGAGCACCAGGACGGCGTGGACCGTGAGGAACCGCGTCGGGCGTCCGTTCTCGTCGCGAGCCCGCGGGTCATTCGAGACTCGCCGGTAGAACGAGGGCCAGACGACGACGTTGAAGACGGCGCCGACGAGCAGCGCGATGCTTGCGAGGAAGACCATGCCCCCAGCCTATTGGCGCGTCGACGTCTCCTCGCCGCCACGCGCCTCGCCGAGCGTCACGGCCGCGCTCGCGGGACTCTGGCGCTTCGCGAGGGCGACATAGCCGGCGGCGTGCGGGATGAACGCCTGGCTCTCCTCCGGTGTGAGCTCGCGTCGCACCTTCGCGGGCACGCCGGCGGCGAGCACGCGGTCGGGGATGCTCGCACCCTCGAGGACGACGGCGCCGGCAGCCACGAGCGCCCCGGTGCCGATCACGGAGCGGGACAGGCACGCCGCCCTCATGCCGATGAGGGATCCGTTCGCGATCGTCGTGCCGTGGAGGAGCGCTTGGTGGCCCGCCGTCACGTCGTCCCCGATGATCGTGTCGACGTCGTGTTCGACGTGCACCACCGTGCCGTCCTGCAGGTTCGAGCGTGCGCCGATGACGATGCGGCCGCCCACATCCGCTCGCAGGACGCAGCCGTACCAGACCGAGGAATCGGGGCCGATCTCGACGTCGCCGATGATGACGGCGCCAGGCGCGATCCAGGCGGTCTCGTGGATGCGGGGGGTCTTGCCCTCGAAGGGGAGGATCAGGGGAGCAGCGCTGGTCATGCTCCGATGATCCCAGTTGTGCTTCTCTCAGGCCACCCCGCACACCAGACTCCCCGGCCTCAGCTAAAATGGGCGGACTATGGCCATTTTCGGGAACCTCTCTGACCGGCTGACGCAGACGCTCGCCGGCCTCCGCTCCAAGGGCAAGCTCACGCCCGCCGACGTCGACGGCACCGTGCGCGAGATCCGTCGCGCCCTGCTCGAAGCCGACGTCGCGCTTCCCGTGGTCAAGGACTTCGCCGCGCACGTGCGCGAGCGCGCCCTCGGCGACGAGGTCAATCGCGCCCTCAACCCCGCGCAGCAGGTCGTGCAGATCGTCAACGAGGAGCTCGTGCGCATCCTCGGCGGCGACACCCGCCAGATCGAGTACGCGAAGCAGCCGCCGACGGTCATCATGCTCGCCGGTCTGCAGGGTGCGGGCAAGACGACGCTCGCGGGCAAGCTCGCGAAGCGACTCGCGGGCGAGAAGCACACGCCGCTGCTCGTCGCCGCCGACCTGCAGCGCCCGAACGCCGTCACGCAGCTGCAGGTCGTCGGCCAGCAGGCCGGCGTGCAGGTCTACGCCCCCGAGCCGGGCAACGGCGTCGGCGACCCGGTTCGCGTCGCGACGGATGCCGTCCGCTTCGCGAAGGACAAGCTGCACGACGTCGTCATCATCGACACGGCCGGACGCCTCGGCGTCGACCAGGAGCTCATGAAGCAGGCGGCCGACATCCGCCGCGCCACGAGCCCCGACGAGGTGCTCTTCGTCATCGACGCCATGATCGGCCAGGACGCAGTCGCCACGGCCAAGGCCTTCCAGGAGGGCGTCGACTTCACGGGTGTCGTGCTCTCGAAGCTCGACGGCGACGCCCGCGGCGGTGCCGCCCTTTCGGTTGCGCAGCTCACCGGGCGCCCCATCATGTACGCGTCGACCGGTGAGGGACTCGACGACTTCGAGGTCTTCCACCCCGACCGCATGGCGAAGCGCATCCTCGACATGGGTGACATCCTCAGCCTCATCGAGCAGGCGCAGAAGGCCTTCGACGAGGACGAGGCGATGGAGATCGCCGGGAAGCTCGCGACCGAGAACTTCACGCTCGACGACTTCCTGAAGCAGATGCAGCAGCTGCGCAAGGCCGGCAACTTCAAGAAGATGATGGGCATGCTCCCGGGCATGGGCCAGATGAAGGAGGCGCTCGAGAACTTCGACGAGCGCGAGCTGGTCCGCACCGAGGCGATCATCCAGTCGATGACCAAGGCCGAGCGCCAGACCCCGAAGCTGCTGAACGGCTCGCGCCGTGCTCGCATCGCCCGCGGTTCCGGTCGCACGGTCACCGACGTCAACGAACTCGTCAAGCGCTTCGAGCAGGCGGCGAAGATGATGAAGACCGTCGCCCGCGGCGGCACCCCGCAGATCCCGGGCATGGGTCCCATCCCGGGCCAGCACGGCGGACGCAAGGCTCCCGCGAAGGGCGGGAAGAAGAAGCAGCAGGGCAAGCGCAGTGGCAACCCGGCAAAGCGCGCCCAGCAGGCCATCGAGGAGGCGTCGGCTCCGAAGCGTCCCGGCGGCGCGTTCGGTGGAGCGGGCTTCGGGCGCCAGGCGGCCGGTGATGGTCAGCCGAACGAGGCCGAGCTCGAGCAGCTCCAGAAGTACCTGGGGCGCGGCTAGCGACAAGCTCTCGGGGCGGCGTGTCCGCCTCGCCGCGGGCGACGGAGAGAACTCTCCGTCGCCCGAGTAGCATTGTCACGTCATCAAGTCGTCCGAGGAGTGCGCCATTGAGCAATGAAGCTGCAGCAACAGGCGAGGCCCGACTCCCACTCGGGCTGTTCGTCGGCATCGACCGTTCGAGCCCTGTGCCCCTGTACCACCAGGTGTCGGAGCGCATCGAGAAGGCCATCAGGGACGACACGCTTCCGGCCGGATCCAAGCTCGAGAACGAGATCTCGCTCGGACATCGCCTCGGTCTCTCCCGCCCGACCGTCCGGCGCGCCATCCAGGAACTCGTCGACAAGGGCCTGCTCGTCCGCCGCCGGGGCGTCGGCACGCAGGTCGTGCACGGCCCGGTGACCCGCAACGTCGAGCTGACGAGCCTCTTCGAGGACCTCGAGCGCTCGGCGCAGAAGCCCACCACGACGCTCCTCTCGCGGCGGGTGGAGGACGCGACCCCAGAGCTCGCCGAGACCCTCGGCATCGAGGTGGGGAGCCCGACGCTGCACATCTCGCGCCTTCGGAGCGCGGATGGGGTCCCGCTGGCGATCCTCGACAACGTGCTGCCGGAGCCGTTCGTCGAGCTGACGGAGGACGAGCTCGTCCAGCATGGGCTCTACCAGCTCCTCCGGGCCCGCGGCGTGACGATGCGCATCGCCAAGCAGCGCATCGGTGCGCGCACGGCTTCGCGTGAAGAGGAGCGCCTGCTGGACCTCTCCGGCGGTGCCGCGGTGCTCACGATGTCGCGCGTCGCCTTCGACGCGACGGGCCGCGCGGTCGAGTACGGCCGCCACTGCTATCGTCCAGACCTCTACACGTTCGAGATCACGCTCGTCGAGCGCTGACCCGACTCTGCTGCACGAGGAACGCCCACGGCTGAGCCGTGGGCGTTCTGCGTTGAGCCTCGGGGGAGAGCGCTATGCGCGGTTGGGCACCGCGAGCTCGCCCGTGAGGTACTGGGCGCGGCCGAAGCCGAAGGTCCAGTCCTCCGGCCCGTTCTCGACGTAGCCGATGAAGACGTCGTTGCCTTCGACGCCGCGCTCGCCGAGCGCCTCGGCGATGCGGGCGTAGAGCGACTGCTTCGCCTCGGGCGTGCGTCCGCGCTGCGTGAAGATCTGGATCATGACGACACCTGACGAGCGCTCGAAGCCGAGGCCGGCATCCTGGGCGATGATCTGCCCGTTCTGGTGCTCGGTGATGATCTGGAACCGGTCGCGAGCGGGAATCCCGTACTCGGCGACGATGGCGTCGTGGATGGCGTCGGCGATGGACGAGATCTGCTCGGGGCTGCGGCCGGCGTTGACGTCGATGCGTACGAGAGGCATGGTGCGGTGTCCTTGAGGTCGAGGGCGAGGTGACGTGTGTTGTCTGCGCTCCGATTCTAGTGGTAAAAGTCCTAATGTCCTAACAAATTCGGAACGCACCGAGACCACGAAGGGCCACATCCGTGCGGATGCGGCCCTTGTGGTCAGGCGCGGGGCTCTCGCAGAAGAGTCGCACCCGAGTCTGAGGTCGGAGCGGGATCAGAGTGGGGTCAGAGCGAGGTCTCGAGAGCTGCATCCGCGTCGGTGAGCACCTTCGCGGCGACCTCGAGGCCCTCGATGCGGCCGAGCGAGGTGTCCTCGTGCTCGATGTTGACCCACATCTCCGGGTCGACCTCGTGCAGCGCGCGAAGGAACTCCGTCCAGAACGCCGTGTCGTGGCCGCGCCCGAGCGCGACGAAGTCCCACGCGGAGTTCTTCGGCCACTCGTTCGCCCACTCGTCGCCGCCCAGATTGGTGCGCGGCTCGTCCGCCGAGAGTTTGCGGAACTGGTTGTCGAGCACGCCGTAGATCGCAGCCGCCGGGTTGACGCGCACGTCCTTCGCTGCCGCATGGAAGACCCACTCGCCGAGGTCGCGGACGACTGCCACCGGGTCCATCTGCTGCCAGAAGAGGTGCGAGGCGTCGAGCTCGACGCCGATGTTCGTCGTGCCAGCGCGCTTGATCAGCTCGCGGAAGTTCGCGGGGTTGAACACCACGTTCTGCGGGTGCAGCTCAAGCGCGACCTTCACGCCGTGCTCGCGAGCGAGCTCGTCGATCTCAGTCCAGAACTCCGCCGCCACGTCCAGCTGGTAGTCGATGACGTCGAGCGCCGCCGAGTTCCAGGCGTTGACGACCCAGTTCACGGTGGTCGCGCTGGGCTCGCCGCCGGGCAGTCCCGACATCGTGACGACCCGGTCCTGTCCGAGGCGAGCGGCGAGGCGGATCGAGCGTCGGATGTCCTCGGCGTGCTGCTCGCCGATCGCACGGTCGGGGTGCAGCGGGTTGCCGTTGCAGTTGAGGCCGGCGATCGAGACGCCGGTGCCCTCGAACTGCGCGAGGAACGCGTCCCTGGCCTCGTCGCTCTCAAGGATCTCGTCGAAGTTCGGGATGTGCGTGGCGGGAAGGAACCCGCCGGAGTTGAGCTCGATGCCGGTGAGGCCCAGCTCGGAGACGACCTGGATCGCCTCGGGGAGCGAGCGGTCGTGGAGGATCGCGTTGTAGACGCCGAGACGCATGTCAGGCTCCGTTCTTCTGTGCGCTGGTGGGGGAGATGCGGACGGCTGCGCCGTCCGCCGCGGCCGACTCGGCGACGGCGTGGAGGAGCTCCATGTTGTGGATTCCCTCCTCGAAGCTCGCGCAGCGGGGGAGCGAGTCCTCTTCCGAGATCCCCGCCACCTCCTCGAGGAAGGAGCGTGCCTGGTAGGAGAAGGCCTCGTTCTGGCCGAAGCCGACGCTGGGGGCATCCATCGCGAGACCGCCGGCGATGTAGGGGTGCTCCGGGCCGAGGATGATCTGGCGGTACCCGTTCTGGGCGGATGGGGCGTCGTTGAGGAAGAGCTCGATCTCGGAGGGGCGGCGCTGGTCGTAGCGGGCGGCGCCGTTCTCGCAGAACACCTCGAAGATGAGGCTGTTCGCGTGGCCTCTGGCGACTCGGGAGACCTCGATGGCTCCTGCGCCCTGGGCGAACTTGAGCGAGAACGCCGCGTAGTCGTCGTTCTCGACGGGTTCGAACGTGTCGCTGACCGCTGCGTGGTCGTGCCCGAGCACCGCGCCGAGCGGGAGTGGCCGCTCGTGGATGACCGTGCTGAGGGTGCCTCCGCTGACTTCCTGGATCTCGCCGCCGAGGAACTCCGCGATGTAGGTCATGTGACTTCCGACGTCGGCGAGGGCGCCGCTGCCGGGGCCGCCCTTGAAGCGCCAGCTCATGGGGGCCGTCGGGCTGCACGCGTAGTCGGTCCAGTAGCGACCGCTGAAGTGCAGGAGCTTGCCGAGTGTTCCGTCCTGGATGAGCTGGCGGATGTACGCGATGCCGGGGGAGCGGCGGTAGGTGAAGCCGACGCGGGCGATGGAGTCCGCGCGCTCGGCGGCTGCCGCCATGGCGTGGGCGTCCTCGATCGAGTCGCTGAGCGGCTTCTCGCAGAGCACGTGCTTGCCGGCGGCGAGGAGGCCCTCGACGACCTCGCGGTGCAGCGAGTTCGCGATGACGACGCTGACGACGTCGATGTCGTCGGCCGCCGCGATGGCCTGCCAGGAGGAGTCGGTGCGCTCATAGCCGAAGCGCTTGGCGGCGAGTGCGCCGAACTCCGGGTTGACGTCTCCGATCGAGACGAGGCGGATCTCGGGCAGCGTGGGGCTGTAGAGGGTGGATGCGACGCGGTAGGCGGCGGCGTGCGCGCGGCCGGCCATGCCTGCGCCGATGACGGCGACGCCGAGTGGCTTTGTCATTGGTTCTCCTGTGTTTCTGCGAGAGCTGTGTTGGGTGAGCGCAGGCGACCGCCGACGGTGTTGGAGCGCTACACTGGAAGGTAGGTCATGAAACAATGTCCTGTCAAACAATCGTCGTCCGGAGTGTCGAATGCCCCCTTCCCCGCGTCAGAAGCGCCCGACGATCTACGACGTCGCCGAACGCGCCGGGGTCTCGAAATCCCTCGTCTCGCTCGTGCTGCAGAACTCGACCCGCGTCAGTGACGAGAAGCGGGCAGCGGTGCGCGCGGCCATCCAGGAGCTCGGGTACCTGCCGAGCCGGGCCGCCACGGCGCTTGCCGGGAACCGCACCCGCGCCATCGGCGTCATGATCGACGACTTCCGGAACCCCTGGTTCGTCGACCTGCTCGAGGGGATGCAGGCGGTGCTCAACGCGCCGGGCTTCCACGTCACCGTCGCCGACGCGAATCTCAACGCGCACCTCGAGCAGTCGCCCATCAGCGGCTTCCTGGCAGCGGGCGTCGAGGGGCTCGTCATCGGCGGCGACGTCGACGCGGTCCCTGCCGAGGGGTTCCCCGTGCCGACGGTCGTCGCCGGCAACCGTGCGATCGTGCCGGCGGGCGCCGACCTCGTCGCGAACGACGACGAGGCCGGCGCGCGGCTCGCGGTCGAGCATCTCCGCGACCTCGGGCACACGCAGATCGGCCATGTCACGGGAACCGGCCGCGCCGCCGAGCTCCGGCGGCGCTCCTACGAGCGCGCCATGCGCGACGCGGGGCTCGAGCCGCGTGTCATCGGCGGCTCGGGAGCGACCGACCAGAGCGAGGGGCGTCGCGCATCACGAGACCTCTTCGAGCGTTGGCCGGCCACGACCGCCGTCTTCGCGGCGAACGACGTCATGGCGCTCGGCGTGCTGGGAACGCTCGATGAGCTCGGCTTGCGCGTTCCCGCGGACGTGTCGATCGTGGGCTACGACGACTCGCACCTCGCGGGCTTCGACCACCTCTCGCTCACCTCGGTCGATGACCGAAGCGCCGAGGTCGGTCGCGCCGCGGCCGAGCTTCTCCTCGCCCGCATCGAGGGGGTGCGGGCGGCAGCCCGCGACGGGGCGGCAGGGGTTCCGTCCGGAGCGACGCGGAGGGTCATCCAGCCAACGCTCACCGTGCGCGGCTCGACGGCGACCGCGGCGAACGCCACGACCGCCTGAGGCCGCCACCGGTTCTCCAGGGACAGGCCAGCACGGGTGCCAGTCGACTGCGGCTCAGCGGTCGCGCCGCGCCCCAGCAGCGGGTTCGAAGGCCAGCACGAGCGGCTCTTCCCACCCCTGCTCGGCGTACGCTCCCAAGACGCTCTCGCGCAGCTCGTCGAACTTGTCTGCGGGATGCATGACGAACACCGAGCCGCCGAGGCCCGTGCCGGTCATGCGGGCGCTCGCCGCGCCCAGGTAGGTGGCCAGCTCGACCGTGAAGTCGATGCGCGCCGTCGAGACCTCGAAGTCCTCACGCAGCGACACCTGCGACTCCGCGAGGAGATGGTTCCGGGATTCGGGCGCCTCTCCGGTGCGCATGAGCTTCGTGAACTCGAGCGTGCGGGCGATCTCGGAGACCACGTGCCGTGCGCGCCGGAACACGGTGTCGTCGAGCCGCTCGGCCGCTGCGTCCAGCTCCGCCGGCCGCACCTCGCGAAGCGTCTGGAAGCCGAGGGTCTCCGCCGCTCGTGCACAGTCATCGGCCCGCTGCGCGAACTCGGCCGACCAGTTGCGGTGGGCTTCCTTGGTGTCGATGAGCACGCGCACGAAGCCGGAATCGGCGGAGCTCGGCGCAGGCAGGATCGAGACGTCGGAGCCGCGAGCATCGAAGAACACGTCCTCGTTGCTCCGCGCGGCGTGCACGGCGATGTGGTCGCTCAGGCCGCTGGGCGCGCCGACGATCTCCGCCTCCGTCTGGCGCCCGATCTCGGCGAGCTCCTCGACGTTCATCCCGAGGCCCCAGAAGTCGTTGAGCGCCGTGCTGATGGTCGCGCAGACGGATGCCGAGGAGGCGAGCCCGGCGCCGACCGGCACGTCCGTCGTGAGGAAGATGTCGAGGCCCGTTCCCAGGAAGAACGGGACTCCAGGGTCGGTCTCGTCGCCGTCGCCGCGCGTGCCCTCCGGCGGGTTCTCGCGAGCGAAGCGGAGCATGCTCGCGACCGCACCGAGCGGGTAGGCACGCCAGTCGCGTGCGGGGATCTCCGAGGCGATCGACCGCAGGTCGGTCACCGCCTCGTCGGGGGAGAGGTCGGTGACGATGCGGATGCGCCCGTCGTCGCGGGGCGCGATCGCCGCGCTGGAGCGCAGGGGGATCGCGCAGGCGTACCCGACGCCATCCTGCAGATCGGTGTGGTCGCCCATGATGCTGACCCGGCCGGGTGCCGACCAGACTCCGAGGGGCTCTCGCTCGAACGCGGCTCGGAAGCCGTCGCACACGATCGTCGTCAGGTCTCTGCTCATCTCGTCACCGTTTCTCAGGCATGGGCGAATGGGCGTCCGCCCCTGTGCATGCGCACGGTGATTCTAATAAATGCGTCCTGGACGAGCGCCGAAACCCCCGTGCGTGGGCCGTCCCCCTGGTCGGGAGGCGTTCGGCGTGCTAGGGTCGACAGCTTGTGGGTCCCATTTCCCACGATCGTCGTACCGTTTGTTGTTCGAGGGCACTCTTTCTGCCTCGGCACGATTTCACGAGTTGCGGCGAACGGGCACATTCGCCCGCATCATCGCCGCAAGAGCGCAGCACACGAGTGTTGTGCGTTCTCTGCGTGCCGATTGAAAGGCATGACCTCCATATGACGGAAACCACCTCAACTTTCGCCGAACTCGGCGTCCCCAAGTCGCTCGTGACCGTGCTCGACGCAGCCGGCAAGCACGAAGCCTTCCCCATCCAGCAGTCGACGCTTCCGAGCACCCTCGCGGGTCGCGACGTCCTCGGCCGTGGAAAGACGGGCTCCGGCAAGACGCTCGCGTTCGCCATCCCGCTCGTCGCGCGCCTCGCCGGTGCCGTCTCCGGTGGCAAGCGCCGCCCGGGCCGCCCGCTCGGCCTCGTGCTGCTCCCGACCCGCGAGCTCGCAACCCAGGTCGCCGCGGTCATCGAGCCGCTCGCGAAGGCTGCCGGCCTCACCGTGACGACCGTCTTCGGTGGCGTCTCGCAGCGCCCCCAGGAGACCGCGTTCCGCAACGGCGTCGACATCGTCGTGGCCTGCCCCGGCCGCCTCGACGACCTCATGAAGCAGCGCATCGTGAACCTCGACGCCGTCGAGGTCACCGTGCTCGACGAGGCCGACCACATGGCCGACCTCGGCTTCCTGCCCGTCGTCACCCGCATCATGAACGCGACGCCGCAGTCCGGCCAGCGTCTCCTCTTCTCCGCCACGCTCGACAACGGCGTGGACAAGCTCGTGAAGAAGTTCCTGAGCGACCCGATCCTCCACTCGGTCGACGAGTCGAACTCGCACGTCGCGGCCATGACGCACCACGTGTACGAGGCGGAGACGCCCGAGGCGAAGACCGCCCTCGTCCACGCGCTGGCGAGCGGCAAGGGCCGTCGCATCATGTTCATGCGCACCAAGCACCAGGCGAAGAAGCTCGCCAAGCAGCTGACCGCGTCCGGCATCCCCGCCGTCGACCTGCACGGCAACCTGTCGCAGAACGCCCGCGACCGCAACCTCGCGGCCTTCTCCGGTGGCGAGGTCAACGTGCTCGTCGCAACCGACGTCGCCGCCCGCGGTGTGCACGTCGACGCCATCGAGCTCGTCGTCCACGTCGACCCGCCCGCCGAGCACAAGGCATACCTGCACCGCTCCGGCCGCACGGCCCGCGCGGGCTCCGAGGGTGACGTCGTCACGCTCATGCTCCCGAGCCAGCGCAAGGACACCGAGATGCTGCTGCGTCGCGCCAAGATCGGCGTCACCCCGCAGCGTGCGAACGTCAACTCGCCGTTCGTGAACGAGCTCATCGGCGAAGTCGCCCCGACCGTGCGCCCCGTTCCGGGCGGACCGGGATCCGGCAACGTCGAGGTCAGCCAGGGCCGTGGCACGTCGCAGGGCGCGAACGCTCGTCGCAAGCGCGACGCTGCACCAGCTCGCGGCGGCGCAGCTCGTGGCGGCTCCGGCAACGGCGGCGGCCGCGGTCGCGCGGCCTCGTCGTCCTCGCAGGGCTCGTCCGCGTCGCGTCCGGCGCGCGGACAGGCGGGCGAAGGCGCAGCTCAGGGCCAGCGTCGCGGAGAATCTCGTCCGCGTCGTGCTGGCACCTCCTCGCCGGCCGCGCCTTCACGCGGTGGCGAGCGCGGCGGTTCGCGTCGCGCCAGCTGGTCCTCCGGCCAGTAGTCAGCGCCTCACACGCAGCATCCCCGAACGGGCGGTCCGAGCAATCGGCCCGCCCGTTCGGCGTCTCTCGCGTGCGTCCCTCGTGTGCATCCCGCGCGCCTTCACGTGGGGATGCGGCGCTGGAGGGTGCCTCAGGTGGGGGAGCTGGCAAGCAGGTGTGCCGTGAGGGCGTCGAGGTGGGCGCGCACCGCCGTCGGGCCATCGTGCTCGAGCAGGGTGAGGTAGCGCTCGTGGTCCTCGGCGAGCCCCTTGGCGCCGTAGTGCTCGTGAGCTCCCGCCAGCAGGAGCCTCACCTCGCTCTCGAGCGAGCGTGCAGTCTCGCTGATCCGCGGGCTCCCGGCCGCATCGATGATCGCCTGGTGCACGGCCGCGTGAGCTGCTTCAAGCTGCCGCCACGAATGTGCGTCGGTCACCTCGAGCTCCCGCAGCTGGGCGATCTGAGCCAGGATCGGCGCCCGCACCTCGTCCGGCCAGCCGTCCGGGTGCCGGGAGTTCAGGATGCGCACGGCCTCGGATTCGAGCGCGCAGCGCAGATCCTGCATGGCGCGGATCTCGGCGTCGTCGAGGTTCGTGACCTCGACCCCCTTGTAGGGAGCTGCGTGGACGAGGCGCTCGGACGCGAGGGTGGCCAGCGCCGTCCGCACCGTGTGCCGCGAGAGCCCGAACTCGGCGGCGAGGTGCTCCTCGCGCAGCGACTGGCCGCGGACGTAGCTCCCCTCGAGGATCCGGTCGCGGAGGGTCGCCGCGAGCTTCGCCGACGCGGTCGGCCGGGGCGTGAGCGCGGCGGGCTCGGGGCGGGGCTTCTGGTGGATCATCGCGCGCCTCGGCCCGCCGGGGCCTGGCTCGCGTCCGCTGCGCGTGCGGTGAGCGGCCTGCCGCTGCGTGTGCGAGCACGAGTCGCGCCGAAAACGAGGACCACGATCCCCGCCGCGAGCACGATGAGGCCGAGGGCCTCGAGGCCAGCGAGCTGCTCTCGCAGCACGACCAGCCCGAGGATGCTCGCGGTCAGTGGTTCCGCGAGCGTCAGCGTCGAGACGGTCGCGGCCTGCAGCTTCGCGAGCCCGGCGCCGAAGCACAGGTAGGCGACGGTGGTGGTGATGACGCCCAGCCACGCCGCGGTCGCGAGGCCGGCCGGCGTGAGCATCCACTCGGCACCGCTCGCGAGGAGCAGGGGGATGCTCAGCACGCCAGCGGCGCCGAAGACGATGCCCATGGTGCCGTCGGCACTCCAGCCGCGGTTCATGAGGGCCTTCGCCGAGAGGGTGTAGATGCTGTAGCTCGCGCCGGCGCCGACCGACGCCGCGATGCCGCCGAGGTTCGCGCCGCCGGCATCGCCTGTCCCTGCGGCCGCGATGAGGGCGACGCCGAGGATGGCGATCGCGGTCGCGACGCCCCAGCTCAGGCCGGGGAAGCGGCGCTCGAGCCCCCACTGCAGGAGGCCGGTGATGACCGGGGCCGATCCGAGCGCGAGGACGGTGCCGACGGCGACGCCGCTGCCCGCCGTCCCAGCGAAGAACAGCGGCTGGTAGAGGAGCACGCCGAGCGCGCCAAGGGCGATGAGGCCGAGCTGGGCACGATTCGTTTGGTGGATCCGGGCGGAGTCGGGCCGGAGCTGCAGGGAGCCTCCGAGGGCAGCTCGGCGGCGCAACCTGGCGAACAGCGCCCAGGCGCCGAGGAGCGTGCCGCCGAGCGCGAGGCGAGCGGAGCCCAGCGAGAACGCGCTCACCTCGGGCGCGCCCAGTGCCTGCGCCGTCCCGGTCGTGCCGAAGCAGACCGCGGCGAAGAGGACAAGTAGGAGCGGTGTCATGGGCTGATTGTTACACAATCGTCGGCCTCGCGTTGCACGCGACGGAACGAGCGATGGGCTCGGCCGAATCGGCCGAGCCCATCGCTCGCTGGTGCAGCGGGAACGCTACTTCTTGGCGGTCGGGAGGAAGATCGCGCCGGTCGTGACGTCCTCATCCAGTGCCTCGAGCGTACGTCCACGAGTCTCGGGGATCTGCGTCGCGACGAAGAGGAGTGCGAGCACGCCGACTCCCGCGAACACGAAGAACGTGCCCGTGATGCCGAGCGCATCCACCACCGAGGGGAAGTACAGCGAGATGAAGCCGTTCGCAACCCAGAGGGCGAAGATCGAGACACCCATGCCGATGCCGCGCATGTGCAGCGGGAAGACCTCGGAGAGGTAGACCCAGACGGCCACGTTGAGGAACGTCTGCATCGAGCCGACGAACGCGACGACGAGGAACAGGATGACCCAGGGGCGCAGCGGGTTGCCCGGCTCGAGGATCATGGACGAGAAGCCGATGAGCAGGTGGCAGGCCGTCGTGAGCGAGAAGCCGATGATGAACGTCTTGCGGCGGTCGAACCTGTCCATGTAGGAGAGGGCGATGAAGGCACCGACGACGGCGATGATGCCGGGGGCGATGTTGGCGATGAGCGCCGCGCTCGAGTCGAAGCCCGACTCGATGAGCACGATCTGGCCGTAGTACATGATCGAGTTGATGCCCGTGAGCTGCTGCGCGACACCGAGCCCGATGCCGACCAGCAGGATGCGGCGGAGCCACTTGTTGCCGAGGATGGCCTTGAATCCGACCTGCTTCTCCTGACCCTCTTCGAGGGCGACCTTCTCGACCTGAGCGAGCTCAGCCTCGGCGCGCTCGGGGGAGCGGACGGTCTTGAGGACCTCGAGGGCCTCGGCGTCGCGGCCCTTCTCGACGAGCCAGCGCGGCGACTCCGGCATACGCAGCATGCCGAAGAACAGGCAGATCGCCGGGATGGCGCAGATGGCGAACATGATGCGCCAGACGCCGTCGAGGTGCCCGAGGGTGTTGCCGAGGATGGCGTTGATGACGAACGCGGAGAGCTGGCCGATGACGATGGCTGCTTCGTTGCGACCCGAGATGGACCCGCGGATCTCGTACGGGGCGAGCTCGGCGAGGAAGACCGGCACGACCGTCGAGGCGCCACCGACGGCGAGGCCGAGGAGGATGCGGCCGACGACGAGCACTTCGAAGTTCGGGGTGAAGACGACGACGACGGTGCCGAGGAAGAAGAGCACGGCGAGCATGATGATCGTCTTGCGGCGGCCCCAGCCATCGGAGAGGCGGCCGCAGAAGATGGCGCCGATGGCGGCTGCGAAGACCAGGGAGCTGGTGACGACGCCCTCGGTGAGTGGCGTGAGGCCGAGCTCCTCGGTCATCGGGTTCAGTGCGCCGTTGATGACACCCGTGTCGTAGCCGAAGAGGAGACCGCCGAAGCACGCGACGATCGAGATCAGCCCGAGCCGCGAACGGTGCGGCCCAGCTGTGAGGGGCGGAAGTGATTTCTCGGCGGTGGGGCCCGCCGGGTGCGATGAGGCCATTTGGACGTCCTTGTCATGGATGCTGCGAGGTGGAGCGGGGTTGTGCGGGGGTACTGCGGGGGCGCGTTTTCTGCGAACGCGTGTCTTGATGGTAACCGAAGAATGACGTGATGTGAATATGTCCTGACAAATATTCCAGGAGAGCGTGTGGCCCCGCAGCTCAGAGCTGCGGGGCCACACGGTGTCAGGAGGAGGCGACAAGCTCCCGGATCTTCTCGAGCTGGAACTTCGAGACCTCGTCGGCCCGTTCGTCTTCCGCGAAGACGTTCGAGACGATGAGCGCGTCCTCACGGTCGAGGTAGCCGATCTGCTTCAGCGTCGTGAACAGCTCCGCGAAGTCGACATCGCCGTCGCCGATGCGCAGGTGCTGGTGGATGCGCGCCTCGTTGCCCGGAGGGTTCGAGATGTAGCGCAGCCCGTGCGAGCGGTGATGGTCGAACGTGTCCGCCGTGTAGACGGCGCCCAGGCGCTCGCCCAGCTCGGGGAGCAGCGTCGTCGCGCGGTCGCCGTAGTGGAAGGTGTGCGAGGCGACGTACACGAAGCCCACGTTCTTGCTGTTGAGCCCGCGGATGACGCGCCACCCCTCGAGCCCGTCCTCGACGAAGTCGTTGGGGTGCGGGTCGATGTTGAGCTGGATGCCCTCGCGCTCGAGGATCGGCAGGAGCGTCTCCATCGAACGGTGGAAGGCGTCCTCCGACTCGGTGAAGTGGGCAGGCTCACCGCTGAACTCCGTGTTGATCACGGGGATGTCCAGGATCGAGGCGAGCTCGATGACGCGGGTGAAGTTGCGCACCGCGGCGAGGCGACCCGCCTCTTCTGGGCCCGAGATGCGCTGGACCGGGAGGATGGCGGGGATCGTGACGCCGGCATCCGCTGCGCGCTTCTTGAACTTCAGCGCGTACTCGTCGTCGGCCGACGGATGGCGGAAGAACCACGAGAAGTCGGGGTGCGGCGTGATCTGCAGGTACTCGTAGCCCAGGCGGGCCGCGATATCCGGGAAGTCGAGGAATCCGGCGTCGTGGTGGAACGGCGTCGGGTCCAGGGCGATGCGAACCATGGTGACTCCTTATGCCTTGTCGTAGAACGCGGGGCGCTCGACCTGCTTGACCTCGACGATGCCCCCGCCGAACGCCTTGACGCCCGCCTCGCAGGCCAGGGCCACGCGGTAGCCGTGGAACGCGTCAGGGCCGTCGATGGTGCCGCGGGCGACCGCGTCCACCCAGCGCTGGATCTGCACGTCGTAGGCCGCAGCGAAGCGGGTCACGAACGAGCGGTGCTCCTCCTTCGCGAACGCACCGTCCGACCAGGTCTGCACGCCGTTGGCCTGGCCGATGCGCGCGAGGCCGTTCGAGAAGACGGCCTCGGTCGCGACCTGGTAGCCGAACTTGATGCTCACGTTCATCTCGACGTCGACGAGGATGCCGTTCTCGAGCTCCAGGAGCACGAGGATCGGCTCCCGCAGTCGCTCCGGCGAGTTCGGGTTGCGGCGCATGTACTTGATCTCGATGCTGCGGATCTCGCTGCCGGCGAGCCAGGGGATGACGTCGAGCTCGTGCACCACCGAGTCGTTGATGAGCATGTCCTGCGTGTACGACTCGGGCACGTCGGGGTTGCGGTGCACCGCGCGGAGGGCGAGGAGCTCGCCGGCCTCGCCAGAGGCGATGATCTCGCGCAGGCGGGCGTACTCGGCGTCGAATCGGCGCATGAAGCCGAGCTGGATGAGGGGCCGGTCGGATGCGGCCATCTCGGCCTCGACGACCCGGAGCGAGGACGCGGAGTCGGCGGTCAGGGGCTTCTCGCAGAGGATGGGGAGCTTTGCCGCGAGGGCGGGCAGAAGGACGGGCTCGTGGAACTTGCCCGGCGTCGCGATGACGACGGCGTCGACGGCGTTCGCCGCGATGGCGTCCTCGATGCTCGTGAACCACTGCGCACCCGGGGCGTTCTCGAGGGCTGCGGTGCCGCGTCCTTCGTCGGGCTCGATGACGGCGGAGACGATCGCGCCGCTGATGCGCTTCGTGATGCGGGCGATGTGGTCGGCGCCCATGAGGCCGGCGCCGACGACGCCGACGCGGAGGTCAGTTGAAGTCATGGTGATGGTTCCTCTTCTTCAGGTGCTACTTGGCGCGGGCCGCGGGCGTGGAGCCGCAGATGTGCTTGAGCGTGCGCTCGGCGATCGGGTACGGGCGGTCGGCCGAGCAGCCGAACATGTCCTGCTCGACGATGCCGAAGATGTTCGGGTCGATCTCGGCGGCGCGGGCGACGATGGGTCCGAGCTCCGGGATGCCGTTCGGGGGCTCGACCATGATCATGTCGGCGGCCGCTTCCGCCCACGACACGTCGTTCTTGAGCACGTCGAAGAGCTTGTCCGGGTCGACCTGCTTGAGGTGCAGGTAGCCGATGCGCTCGGGGTACGCGTTCATGAGGCGGAGGCTGTCGCCGCCGTAGTAGGAGAAGTGGCCCGTGTCGAGGCAGAGGTTCGTGTACCTGGCGTCGGTCTCGGTCAGGAGCCGCTCGACCTCGCGGTACGTGCCCACGTGGCTGTCCGCGTGCGAGTGGAACTGCTGCTTGACGCCGTACTCCTCGAGGAGCGCCTTGCCGAGGCGGTCGTGCCCGGCCGCGAGGCGCTTCCACTGCTCGGCGTCGAGCGTGCGTGCCTCCTTGGCCTGGCCCGTGATGTCGTCGCGCCACATGTCGGGGATCGTCACGAGGTGCTCTGCGCCGAGCTTCGACGCGAGGCCCGCGACGGCGATGGCCTGGTCCCAGGCACGCTGCCACTGGCTCTCGTCCTCGTTGTGGAAGCCCGTGAAGACGGTTCCCGCGGAGAGCTTGAGGCCGCGCGACTCGAGCTCGTCGGAGAGCTGGTCGGGGTCGGTGGGGAGGTAGCCGTACGGGCCGAGCTCGATCCACGTGTAGCCGGCCTTGACGACCTCGTCGAGGAACGTCTGCCACGGGATCTGGCCGGGGTGGTCGGGGAGCCAGATGCCCCAGGAGTCAGGTGCGGTACCGATTCGGATGCTCTGCGACATCGTCGTCTGCTTTCTGTAGAGGGTCGTTCGTGTGCGGTTGGAGGAGTGCTTGCGGCGGGTCGGTCAGCCGAGCAGCGGCCGCTGTGCGGCCTTCTGCTCCAGGTAGTCCTCACGCGCGCTCTTCGTGGAGTCGAGCGTGGAGGTCTCGGCGACCGGCACGTCCCACCATCCCTCGCCGTCGGGGGCGTAGAGGAGGGGGTCGCTGTTGATGTGGATGAGCGTGGAGGTGTCGGACGCCTTGGCCTTCGCCATGGCCTCGCGCAGCTCGCCGATGGCGTTCGTGCTCGGCTCGATCTCGATCGTGTCGATCCCGTAGCTGCGGGCGTTCGCCGCGAGGTCGACCGGAAGGATCTGCTCGCCCTGGAAGTTGGACCCCGCCTCGTCGAACGCGCGGTACCAGGTGCCGAAGCGCTCGGAGCCGACCGTCTCGGAGAGGTGTCCGATGGAGGCGTAGCCGTGGTTCTGGACGAGCACGACGATGATCTTGATGCCCTCGGCGACTGCGGTGACGAGCTCCGTGTGGAGCATGAGGTACGAGCCGTCGCCGACCATGACGATGACGTCGCGGTCGGGGGCAGCGCGCCGCACGCCCATGCCTCCCGCGATCTCGTATCCCATGCAGGAGAACGCGTATTCGACGTGGTAGCCGAGCGGGTCGCGCACACGCCACAGCTTGTGGAGGTCGCCCGGCAGCGATCCTGCCGCCTGGACGATGACGTCGCGGGGGTCGCTGGACTCCTGCACGGCGCCGATGATCTCGGACTGGCCGGGCAGCTCGAGGCCGCTCGGCTCGAACGCCAGGTCGACGGCCGCGTCCCACTCGGTCTTCTGGGCCGCGATCTGACGCGAGTAGTCGTCGCTCACGCGGAAGCCGGAGAGCGCCCCGATGAGCTTCACGAGCGTCTCGCGCGCATCCGCGACGACGGGCAGCTGCGAGCCGTGCTTGTAGGCGTCGAACGCGGCGACGTTGATGTTGACGAAGCGAACGCCGTCGTTCTGGAAGACCGTGCGGCTGGCCGTCGTGAAGTCGCTGTAGCGCGTGCCGATGCCGATGACGACGTCGGCCTGCGCGGCGAGGCGGTTCGCGGCGGTCGTTCCGGTCGCGCCGATGCCGCCCAGGTACTGCGGGTGGTCCCAGTCGAGGGCGCCGCCGCCGGCCTGGCTCGTGCCGACGGGGATGCCGGTGGCCTCGACGAAGGCGCGCAGCTCGTTCTCGGCGCCCGAGTAGATGACGCCTCCGCCGGCGACGATGATCGGGTTCTTCGCGTTCCTGATCGCCTCGACGGCGCGCGCGAGCGGGCCGGCTTCCGGGAGGGGGCGACGGATGTGCCACTCGCGCTCCTCGAGGAAGGCGAGCGGCACGTCGATGAGCTCCGCCTGCACGTCCTCGGGCAGCGCGATCGTCACGGCGCCGGTCTCGGCGGGGTCCGTGAGGACGCGCATGGCGGCGAGCGCGATCGAGTACAGCTGCTCGGGGCGCTGCACGCGGTCGAAGAAGCGGGAGAGGGGACGGAACGCATCCGTCACCTGGATGCCCGTGTCGTGCGGGAACTCGAGCTGCTGCAGGACGGGGTCGGCGACGCGCGTCGCGAACGTGTCGCTCGGCAGGAGCAGCGCGGGCAGGCGGTTCGCGGTGGAGAGTGCGGCGCCCGTGAGCATGTTGGCGGCGCCCGGTCCGACGGATGCTGCGCTCGCGTACGTCGCGCGGCGCCGGCGCATGCGCGCGTAGCCCACCGACTGGTGCACCATCGCCTGCTCGTTGCGCGCCTGGAAGTACGGCATGAGGCTCGGGTCCTCGACGTTGGCCTGCTTGAGCGCCTGGCCGATGCCGGCGACATTGCCGTGGCCGAAGATTCCGAACATGCCCGGGATCGTGCGCTCGCGCACGTCGCCGTCGACGGTGTACTGCTTGCCGAGGAACTCGACGAGGGCCTGGCCGACGGTCATTCGCTTGGTTGACATCTGCGTCATTTCCTTTTGGTGGAGCTGGTTGCTTGGAGAAGGCTGGCGGGTTACTCGGTGCCGTACGGCAGGCGGGAGTCGAACTCCTGGGAGGCCCACTGCTCGCGCACCCAGCCGTGGGCGGGGTCGTCGCTGATGAGCCATTCGCGTGCCTCGTCGGGGCCCGCCATGACGTTCAGGTAGTACAGGTCGTACCCGGGGGCCGCGACGGCGGGGCCGTGGTAGCCGAAGGGGACGAGGGCGATGTCTCCGGTGCGCACGATCTCGTTGATCGAGATCTCGCCGGCCGGCGACGTGTAGGTCGCGAACATGCCGAAGGCGTCAGCGCCCTCTGGCACGGTGGCGTTCTTCGTGGGCTCGCTCTCGAAGTAGTAGATCTCCTCAAGGCGGCTCTCGTGGCCAGGGTGGTGCTCGTCATGCTTGTGGGGCGGGTACGACGACCAGTTCTCGGCCGGCGTGATGACCTCGCACACGATGAGCTTGGCAGCCTGCAGGGAGCCGGGGATGCCGAAGTTCTGCACCTGACGGCTCGAACGACCGGCACCGCGCAGCTCCACCGGCACGTCGCTCTTGCGGAGCACCTGGAACGGGAAGACCTGGGCTGTCGGCGCCTCTGCGACGGCGACCCTGCCGTGTCCCGTGACCACGGCGCTGGTGCCGACGGGGAGGTAGGCGACGTCCGCCGGCCCGTCGAAGACCGAGGCACGGCCCTCGAGCTCGACGGACGCGGGCGCATCCGCGCCGTCGAGCTCGAGGGACGCGTCTCCGCGGAGGGGGATGACCATTCGCTCAATGTCGCCTGCGGGCAGCTCGAGGCGCACACCATCGGAGAGGTCTGCGACTCGGATGCCCGTGTGTTCCCAGCCGGGGAGCGTCGCATCGACAACGCTCTCCCAGCCGTCTCGCGAGAGGGCTCCGCGGGCCCTGAACCAGGTGTTCTCCGCAGCGTCCCGAGAGGGTGCTGATGTGTGTGAGGACATTGCTCGTGAGTCTTTCTGGTGAATGGTCGTGGTGGGGCGGCTCGTCGTGCTGAGCCGGGCAGCCGTGCTGCGCTGCCTCGTGGTGCTGTGTCGGCTAGTCGTTTTCGGGGAAGCCGAGGTTGATGCCGCCGTGCTTGGCGGGGTCGAGCCAGCGGCTGGTGACGGCTTTCTCGCGAGTGTAGAAGTGGAAGCC
>NZ_PSXZ01000045.1:0-809 GCF_002931375.1 Pseudoclavibacter sp. RFBJ3
CGTCGACCAGCAGGACGGACGCGTGGTCGCGATCGGCCTCAACCCGGCGTTCGCGCTCCAGCCGATGTCGCCGAGTCGGGCGGCGTTGCCGATCATCGCGACACTCTCGCTCGCTGTGCTCGCTGCCGCGGTGCTCGCGCTTCCTGCGCGGTGGGGCATCCGTCGCTGGTACAAGGTCGCTCACGAGACCCCGCGTCGAGAGCGGCTGCTGCGCCGTCTTCGAGCGGCCGCCCTCCTGGCGCTTGCTCTTGCGGGCATACTCTGGGCGACAGTCGCGGCGACGCTCCTCTCGGACGGAGCTCCACCGTCCGCAGTGATCCTGCGTTCAGCACAAGCACTCACCTTCGCGGCCGTTCTGGGCGCGCTTCCCGCAGCGCTCCTCGCAATCCACCGCGCGCAACCAACGGAGAGCAACGCGGAGAATCCTTCGCCGTGGCGGTCCAGAGGGGCACGCACTCTCCGCATCACCGGACGCATTGTTCTGACGCTCGCATTCTGTGGACTCGGGTACGTGGCTGTCGTCGGCGGATTGCTTCTCCCGAGCATCACCTACTGACCACAGGCGCTTGCCCCGTGGTTCTCGAGGATGGTGACGCCCGCGCTGCGATCTACGGGCACGACGGGGCGGACCTCGACGGGGAGCAGCAAGCCCGCGCCCCACTTGACGTCCCGTCCGTCATGCAACCTGTGACTGCCAGTGAGACATCTCAAAACCCATGGGTGGTGTCAGCCGGTCGTCGCAACACCTGGTCTTGGTGGGTTCGAGAGTAGCTCTTCGAGGGCGCCTGCAGGGGTTCTGCCGCCGAGGG
>NZ_PSXZ01000046.1:0-770 GCF_002931375.1 Pseudoclavibacter sp. RFBJ3
CCCCACCACCTCGCGGTCGGGGACATCTTCAAGATCACCTCCCAGGACGTGCCCGGCACGAAGGACCTCGTCGGCACGACCTACAAGGGCCTGCCCACCGACGTGAAGCCGGGCGACCCGCTGCTCATCGATGACGGCAAGGTGCTCGTGCGCGTCGTGGAGACCGACGGCGTGACCGTCACGACCCGCGTCGAGGTGCCAGGAAAGGTCTCGAACAACAAGGGCATCAACCTGCCCGGCGTCGCCGTGAACGTGCCAGCCCTCTCCGAGAAGGACGAGGACGACCTGCGCTGGGGTCTGCGCATCGGCGCCGACATCATCGCCCTGTCGTTCGTGCGCTCGGCGGAGGACATCAACCGCGTCCACGCGATCATGGACGAGGAGGGCATCCGCCTTCCCGTGATCGCGAAGATCGAGAAGCCGCAGGCCGTCGAGAACCTCAACGAGATCGTCGACGCGTTCGACGGCATCATGGTCGCCCGCGGCGACCTCGGCGTGGAGCTTCCGCTCGAGCAGGTCCCGATCGTGCAGAAGAACGCGATCCAGCAGGCTCGCCGCTGGGCGAAGCCCGTGATCGTCGCGACGCAGATGCTCGAGACGATGATCGAGAACCCGCGCCCCACCCGCGCGGAGGCATCCGACTGCGCCAACGCCGTCCTCGACGGCGCCGACGCGCTCATGCTCTCCGGCGAGACCAGCGTCGGCGCGTTCCCGATCGAGGCGGTGCGCACCATGGCGCGCATCATCGAGTCGACCGAGGCGCACGGCCT